>NZ_JNNN01000030.1:0-406125 GCF_000735635.1 Massilia sp. LC238
GCGCCCTGCCCCGCCCCCGGGTGCAGAGCGCAAGGCCGCCGAAGAGGAGTGGGAAGAGTTCTGAACCCCGCCGGCCGGCATTGCCGGCCCGGCGATTCTGGCGCACCATAGCGCCATCCTTACTTCTGTCGAGTCCTGCATGAACCTGCCTTCCCACCAGCTGTCGATGACGGTCCTGATGACCCCTGACACGGCCAACTTCTCCGGTAACGTCCACGGCGGCACCATCCTCAAGCTGCTCGACCAGGTGGCCTATGCCTGCGCCAGCCGCTATGCCGGCCGCTACGTGGTCACGATGAGCGTGGACCAGGTCACCTTCCGCCAGCCGATCCACGTCGGTGAGCTGGTGACCTTCCTGGCCTCGGTGAACTATGCCGGCCGCAGCTCGATGGAGATCGGGATCAAGGTGATCGCCGAGGACATCCGTTCGAAGGTGGTGCGCCACGTGAACAGCTGCTTCTTCACGATGGTGGCGGTGGGCGACGACCGCAAGCCGGTGGCGGTGCCGCCCTTGCAGCCCGCTAACGACGACGAACACCGCCGCTTCGAGGAAGCCAAGGGGCGCAAGGCCGCGCGGCTGGAACTCGAACGCCGCCACGCCGAGCGCGCCGCCGCGCGCGCTTAGCCGGTTCCGTGCGTTGGCGTACGGCGGGGCTGCGCCTCCTTCGGCTACCATCGGAGCTCGACCATTCACGGGAACGCTGATGAAAACCTCCCTGCTTGCTCCGATCCTGTCCCTGCTGATCTTGTCCGTATCCCCTGCCCAGGCCGCGGGGCAGGCGGCCGATGGCGCCAAACCGCTGGCCACGATTCCCGCGCTCGACGTCAAGCGCTACATGGGCACCTGGTACGAGATCGCGAAGTTTCCAAACGACTTCCAGAAGAAGTGCGTCGGTTTCACCACCGCCACCTACAGCCTGCGCGAAGACGGCCGCGTGGACGTGCTCAACCGCTGCCGGCGCGCCGACGGCAGTACCGACGACGCCAAGGCCGTGGCGCGCCAGGTAGGCGAGGCCACTTCGCCGAAGCTGGAAGTGCGCTTCGCGCCGGCCATCGTGTCCTGGCTGCCGATGGTGTGGGGCGACTACTGGGTGATCGACCTCGACCCCGACTACCAGCTGGCCGCGGTCAGCGAACCGAAACGCGAATACCTGTGGATCCTGTCGCGCACGCCGAAGGTCGACCCGGCCGCCTACGACGCCCTGCTGGGCCGGCTGCGCGCCCAGGGGCTGGACATGAACCGGCTGGTGCCGACCAAACAGGGCGAATGAGCCTGATTTCAATCAGGCACTACCGCCGCGCCAAGCCATGTGCTAGAATGCGAGCCCTTGGCCTGGTAGCTCAGTTGGTAGAGCAGAGGATTGAAAATCCTTGTGTCGGTGGTTCGATTCCGCCCCGGGCCACCAAGAATTTGCTTCACGAAACGCCCACTCATGCAAGTGGGCGTTTTGGTTTCCGGGATCGTTCTTCACCGGTGTCGATCTCCTCCCTCCCCAGACAGCGGCTCTCGACGCCTGCTCCCCGTGCTGTCGTGTCGAACTTCCCAAGTTCAGGCATGCATCTCCGCTTGACTACCCGTTTTTCGGCCTCCAGGGTCGTTAACTATTGCCTACGGAGAATCCACAATAGACCATATTTGCCTAGGCAAATATAGTTCAACCGTTTTCAGACCATGGCTGCATTTGAAGAATCCAACAATGAACAGCTTGGCTACCTGATCAGCCAAGCTCGCAACGCCTTGTTTGCAGCGCTCGATAAGGAAATGCTGCCGCTGGACCTGACCGCGTCGCAGTTTGTTGTGGTCATCAGTGCGATGCGCCATGGCGCCCGCACCGTCAACGAGTTTTGTCAGCTGGCCAGAATCGAGCCTGGCCCAATGTCGCGTCTACTGGACCGCCTGGAAGCCAAGGGGATCGTCCGCAGGGTGCGCGACTTGGAAGACCGTCGCCAGGTCAATGTTGCCCTGACCGATAAAGGCGTCGCGCTCTGCCCGCAGATCAACGCGGCGCTCCACAAGGTCTACGCGCAGTTGCTCAATGGGTTCAGTGAACAGGAAGCGCTGGCCTTCAAGCATGCGCTGGAAAGAATTCTGCTCAATGCGAAACAGTAGTTTCCAGGAACAGGGAATACAAGCACCACTTCGCCATTGATAGAAAAGTCAACCCGAATACGTCAGCTCGCGTCTGCGCACCGTCCTTGATCGACGGCTGCCTGTCGCATTCACTTTCTCAGGAGGACTCATCGCAATGAGTCAAGAAACCAGCAAGAATCCAGCAGCGCCTGCCAGCAGCAAGCGCTTCTCCCGGCGCAAGTTCATGGGAACTGCTGTCGGCGCCGCAGCCCTGGCCGGCGGCTACTCGCTCGCATTCGGGGGGCAGTTCCGTGCCGCCAAGGCAGATCGCACGGTTGACGTGCTGCTGATCGGCGGTGGCATCATGAGCGCGACGCTTGGTGTCTATCTGTCCGAACTGGAGCCAACATGGACCTTCGAAGTGTTCGAACGTTTGGACAAAGTTGCCGAGGAAAGTTCCAATGGCTGGAACAACGCGGGCACGGGTCACTCGGCACTCTGCGAATTGAACTACACCCCGATGGACGATAAAGGGCAAGTGCAGATTACCAAGGCGATCGAGATCAACGAGAACTTCCAGATCTCACGCCAATTCTGGTCGCATCAGGTGCGCAAGGGCGTGCTGGGCAATCCGCGCGAATTCATCAACTCGACGCCTCACATGAACCTGGTCTTTGGCAAGGAGAACCGGGACTTCATGCACAAGCGCGTTGCGGCCTTGAAGGCATCGCCGCTGTTCGCCGGCATGGAATTGACGACCGATCCGGCCAAGATTACCGAGTGGATTCCGCTCATGATGGAAGGCCGCAAACCGGACGACATGGTGACCGCCACCCGTTCGCCGCTCGGCACCGACGTCAACCTGGGCGCGATTACCCGCCAGTTCTACAAGCATCTCGGCCAGACTGTGGGCAGCAAGATCTCGACCGGGTACGAGGTCCGCTCGATCACGCGCAACGAGGATGGATCCTGGCGCGTGTCGGCGTTCGACGTCAAGGACAGTTCCAAGGTCCAGACGGTCGATGCGCGCCACGTCTTTATCGGTGCAGGCGGTGCAGCATTGCCGCTGCTGCAGTTAACAGGCATTGCTGAAGCGAAGCAGTATGCTGGCTTCCCGGTCGGCGGCGAATTCCTCGTCACCGAGAATCCGGCAATTGCCTCGCGCCATCTGGCCAAAGTGTACGGCCTGGCGGATACGGGTTCGCCACCGATGTCGGTACCGCATCTGGATACCCGCGTGCTGGACGGTAAAACCGTACTGCTGTTCGGGCCATTCGCCACCTGGTCCACCAGATTGCTCAAGAATGGGGCGTATTCCGATATCGTGAAGGCGACCACGCCCTCCAATATCATTCCGCAACTTCAAGTCGGCGCCCATGAGTTTGCACTTGTAAAATATCTCGCGCAGCAGTTGCAGCTGTCCAAGGAAGAAAAAATGGCGGCGCTGCGCCACTACATGCCCGAGGCAAAGGACGACGACTGGCGTCTATGGCAAGCTGGCCAGCGTGTGCAGATCATCAAGAACGTGCCCGGCAAGGGCGGCGTACTGAAGCTTGGTACGGAAGTGGTGGTTTCCGAAGACCGCTCGGTGTCTGCGTTGCTGGGAGCGTCACCAGGTGGCTCTACATCGCCGGCGATCATGCTGTCGCTGCTGGAGAAAGTTTTCCCGGATCAAATGAAGACCGCCGCCTGGCAGGAAAAAATTCGCGACATCGTCCCGTCCTATGGGAAAAAGCTGAATGAAAATGTGCAGCTGCTGGCGGACACCTGGGCAAGCACTACTGAAACACTGCAGCTGGCGATCGCGCCGCCAAGCCTGGAGAACTTCGTTCCAGGCGCGGCTGCCATCGTTCAACCTGGGAAAGTGAAAAAAGTGTCTGACATGGCGCTGTAGTGCTGTCTAGCCGTACTGCACGTACTGCAATAAGCGCCACCTTCGGGTGGCGTTTTTGTTTCAGACCTTCAATCTTTCTTTTCCCTGAATTCACCCTCGATCACCATGTCATCGGTCTTGTTGACCGGCTGTCGGCCGGTGAACCTGGAGACGGACGCGACGATCCGATCGAACATCACTCGCCTCAACCAGGGATAGCCGAGAAGAAACGCCAGGGTAAAGCCCGTGAATATCGCGGACACGCTGTCGCCCAGCCACACGAAGTTCAGCAAGCACAGTGCGAGAATGCCGGCGAGGATTGGCCGGCGCACAGGTTTGGGCAAGAGGCCGACGATGCGCAGCTTGCCCTTGCTGATCCAGGGGAATCGTGCAAACAGGGCCGCAAGCAGAAGTCCCGCCAGGAACCGGCTCGTGTCGAGATGAGCGGCCAGCACCCCGACCACCAGGAAACCGGTATAGGTCATCGTACCGGCCAGGGCTGCCAGCAGCAGCAAGGCAATGGCGAGCGTTAGCTTGGGCGTACGTATTGCCGCATTGATCAAAAGACGTAGGATTTGTGTACTCCTGCAGAGGGACGTTAAGAAGCCAAAGCGAATTTTAACAATACTCTCTGGCGTCGGGGCTGTTCAGGCAGGTTCCTGCCCGGCGCTCGACCTTGCCCTTGCCCCCATCGCTCCGCGCAGCCGCTTCTGCTACCATAGTCCCCTGGCGCGCGAGCATCCATCGCATGCGCCGACAACAACATCGAGACACCGATCCATGAAATCGGTGTTTCTGTCTTCGGGTAGCCAACCCACCCCTCCATACGGCGAGGCGGATCCCACGAGGTGACGCCTGCCGCACTACGACGCGCCACCGGCAATGCGCCGGAGCTTCGTCGCGCTCGCCGCTCCCGTGCATCACGTCGACGCTGGTCGTCGATGGAGCTGCCTGGACTCAGACATTCTCGATCTTGGAAACCACATGAAATACCTGTCCGTACACCAATTTTTGCAGCACGTTGCCGACCGCAATCCCGGCCAGCCTGAATTCCTGCAGGCCGTCACCGAAGTCATGGAGAGCCTGTGGCCCTTCATCGAACAGCATCCCCGATATGCCGAGCAAGGCCTGCTCGACCGCCTGGTCGAGCCTGATCGTGTGGTGATGTTCCGGGTCTCGTGGGTGGACGACCATGGACAGGTGCAGGTGAACCGCGGCTACCGGATCCAGCACAGCATGGCGATCGGCCCGTACAAAGGGGGCCTGCGTTTCCACCCTTCCGTCAACCTGTCGGTACTGAAGTTCCTCGCTTTTGAGCAGACCTTCAAGAACGCCTTGACCACCCTGCCCATGGGCGGCGGCAAGGGCGGTTCCGACTTCGACCCCAAGGGCAAGAGTCCGGGCGAAGTCATGCGCTTCTGCCAGGCCTTCGTGAGCGAGCTGTTCCGCCATGTCGGCGCCGACACGGACGTTCCGGCCGGCGACATCGGCGTCGGCGGGCGCGAAGTCGGCTACATGGCCGGCATGATGAAAAAGCTGAGCAATCGCGCCGACTGCGTGTTTACCGGCAAGGGCCTGAGCTTCGGCGGTTCGCTGATGCGCCCCGAAGCCACCGGCTACGGGACCGTGTACTTTGCCGAGGAGATGCTCAAGACGCGCGGCCGTTCCTTCGAGGGCTTGCGCGTGAGCGTGTCCGGCTCGGGCAACGTGGCGCAGTACGCGGTGGAAAAGGCAATGTCCCTGGGCGCCAGGGTCGTCACCGTGTCCGACTCGAGCGGCACGGTCATCGACATGGATGGCTTTACCACCGAAAAGCTGGCCGTGCTGATGGAGGTGAAAAACCACCTGTACGGCCGCGTCGGCGATTACGCCCAGCGCACCGGCACCCGCTTCGAAGCCGGTGTGCGCCCCTGGCATGTGCCGGTCGACGTGGCGCTGCCCTGCGCTACCCAGAACGAGCTGGATGCCGACGACGCCGCCGTCCTGATCCGCAATGGCGTCCTGTGCGTGGCCGAAGGGGCGAACATGCCCTCGACCATCGAGGCCGCAAAAGCATTTGAAGCGGCCGGCGTGCTGTACGCGCCGGGCAAGGCCAGCAACGCCGGCGGTGTCGCGACCTCCGGACTGGAAATGAGCCAGAATGCGGCGCGCCTGTCCTGGCCGAGCGAGGAAGTCGACGGCCGCCTGCTGCAAATCATGCAGGGCATCCATGCGTCGTGCCTGAAATACGGCAAACGCGCCGACGGCAGCATCAGCTATGTGGATGGGGCGAACATTGCCGGGTTCGTCAAAGTGGCCGACGCCATGCTGGCCCAGGGCGTGATCTGAGTTCCACCTCTGCCTTTGCGCCCACCTTGACCCGTACAAGACCCGCTCCAGGCTTACCCTGGTCCCGGAACGGGCTTGTCACCCCTCTGGTTTCGCCGGAAGATGAAGCTGGGTAGTCAATCGATCACCAGGCGCTGGAGGCCTTCCATGAAACGCGTTTCACACGTCCGCCGCCGTGCCCTGCCCGGGCAGGCGGCATGGCTGATCGGCTCGGTGGCCCTGCTCGCGCTGGCAATATGGCCGGCGACCAGCCACGCGGTCGAAGAACCCTCCTACACGATAGTGCAGCGTTTCCCTGCTTCCGAGATCCGGCAATATGCCGGCTATGCCGTCGCCGAGGTGGTGGTGCCGGGTCCCGGGAGCGACGCCGGCGACCGCGCCTTTCCCATCCTGGCCGGCTATATCTTCGGCAAGAACAAGGGCGAGCGCAAGCTGGCCATGACCGCGCCGGTGACCCAGTCTGCCACGCCCGTCAAGCTGGAGATGACGGCGCCGGTGACGCAAAGTGCCAGCCAGGACGGCTTCCTGGTCCAGCTCGTCCTGCCGGCGGGCGTCAGCGCGGCGAACGCGCCCGAACCCCTCGATTCGCGCATCAGGTTGCGCGACATGCCGCCCAAGCGGATCGCGGTGATCCGCTATTCCGGCTTCTGGTCCCAGTCGAACTATGACCAGCACCTGGCCAGGCTCCAGGAAGCCATGCGGGAGGCCGGGATTGCCTGGCAGGGCGAGCCGGTGCTGTCCCGCTACGACGGCCCGATGACGCCCTGGTTCATGCGGCGCAACGAGATCTGGCTGGCGCTCGATTGAGCGCATGGCGATGAACAGCCTTCCCGACGGCTTCCATGCCCTGGTGGTAGGCGCTTCCGGGGCGATCGGGGCCGCCTTTGTCGATTTGCTCGGCGCTACCCCGCGCTGCGCCTCGGTGCGCGCCCTGCACCGCCACTCGACGCCGCCCCTCGATTTCGCCGACGAGGACAGCATCGCGCAGGCGGCGCGCGTGCTGGCGGACGGGCCGCGCTACCACCTGATCATCAATGCGGCTGGACTCCTTCACGGCGCCGACTTCATGCCAGAAAAACGCCTGGCCGACCTGCATTATGCGCAGCTGCTGGCGACCTTCCAGGCCAACGCCTTCGGGCCCGCCCTGCTGATGCGCCACTTTGTCCCGCTGCTGGCGAAGGAACGCGCCATCGTGGCCATGCTGTCGGCGAAGGTGGGCAGCATCGGCGACAACCGGCTTGGCGGCTGGTACAGCTACCGGGCGTCAAAGGCCGCCCTCAACATGCTGGTCAGGACCGCCGCCATCGAAGTGGCGCGCAGCCACAAGGACGCGGTGCTGGTAGCGCTGCACCCGGGAACGGTCGCTTCAAACCTGTCGCGGCCCTTCCGCGGCGACAGCATCGGACGCCCGGCGCAGGACGCCGCCGCCGATCTGCTGCGCGTGCTCGATGCGCTCACGCCTGCCGACAGTGGCAGCTTCCGGTCCTGGGACGGCAGCGTATTACCCTGGTAGCCTAGGTCATCCCCTGCCCGCGCCGGCGCCAGCTGCGCAGGCCCAGCACGATGAACAGCAGCGCCAGGCCCGCCAGGGCCAGCACTTCACGGCGCAGTTCGGCCAGCGAAGCGCCCATCTGGTTGGCCGCGATGAAACCCTGGATCGCGGCGGTCGAGGGCAGCAGCCAGCGCAGCCCTTGCAGCGGCCACGGCAAGGCGCTGGCGGGCCAGGCCAGGCCCGCCAGGAACAGCACCGGCATCGAGCTGGCCACCAGCAGCTGGACGCTGCGCTCGCGGGTACGGAAGAACAGGCCCATGAAGATCCCGAGCGCGGCCACGCAGACGCTGTACAGCAGGCTCAGCACCAGGGTGGCCAACGGGTTGCCGCCGCGCGGATAGTCCTGCCACCAGAACACGAAGCCGAAATAGTACGCGGCATTGAGCAGCACGACGCTGGCAAACGCGGCGAGCGCGCCGGCATAGGCGGCGGTGCCCGCCGCATAGGGGAAGGCCCTGGCGCTGGCCCAGCTGCCGAACAACAGGCCGATCCCGAGCAGGAAGGTCTGCTGCATCAGCAGCACCACCACGCCCGGGACGATGTACGAGGCATAGCCTTCGCTGACATTGAACATCGGCAGGGGCTCGACCGACAAGGGCTGGCGCTGCGCGGCCGCCTGCTGCGCCGACGGCGTGCCCGCGCCCAGGCGCTTGAGCTCGATGCCGGCCGACAGCGTACCCACCACTTCGGCCAGGCCGTTGAGGGCCACCTTGTTCAGCAGCGGATAGGCGCCGCTGCCGCCCACCTCGACCTCCGGCTGCCTGCCGGCCAGCAGCTTGCCGCTGAAATCGGCGGGAATGATCATCACGCCCGCGGCGTCGCCGCGCCAGATCCATTCCTGGGCCTGCTCGGGGCGGGTGGTGACGCCGGCCACGCTCAAGCCCGGATGGGCCCCGGTCCAACGGATCAGCTGGCGCGACAGGGCCGAGCCATCCTGGTCGACCACCGCCACTGGCACCCGACGCACCGTTTCGCCGCTGTAGGGCCAGGGATAGAAGAAGGAATACACGATGCCCGAGATGAACAGCAGCAGCAGCGCCGCCTTGTCGCCCAGGATCGCGCGCCAGGTGAGGCGCCAGGCCTGGTACGCGGACGCCAGGCCGCTCATGTCTTGCCCCAGCTGTCGGGCTGGCGCATGCGCGCGGCCAGCCGCAGGTAGCCGGCCGCACCCAGCACGGCACTGAAGCCGGCCAGCGCCGCCAGCGCGCCGGCGCTGAAGCGCAGCGGCGCGCCCGCCAGCCAAGTGTTGTTCACCAAACCTAGGAAATGGGTCAGCGGCAGCGCTTCGGCCCACAGGCGCGCCGCGGCCGGCATCGCCAGGGTCGGAAAGCCCTGGCCGGAAAAAGCGAAGGCCGGCGCGGTGACGAAGGCGCAGGCCGACAGCGCCGAGCGCAGCGAGCCGGAGAAGGCGACGATGCAGGTGCCCAGGGCCAGGCAGGCCGCGACGAACAGGACGGTGCCGAGCGTCATCGCTGGGATGCTGCCCAGCACCGGCCAGCCCAGCAGCGCGCCGAAACCGGCGACCACCAGGACCGCGTGCAGCAGGAAGACCACTGCCGGGATCGCCAGCTTGGACAGCAAGGCCACCGACGGCCGCCCCTGGGCCGTGGCCAGCCAGTCGGGCACGCTGGCGGCGCGCAGTTCGCGCCCGATCGCGGTCAGCGCGGCCAGGGTGGCGCAGATGTGCAGCAGGCTCCACACGGCCGGCAGCGCCAGCGCCGGGACCATGCTGCCGTTCTCGTTGAACAGCGCCACCGCGCGGGTGGCGACCGGCTCGACCTGCTGGGCGGCCTGCACCGGGCCGGCGCCGCGCCTGGCGCGCCCCTGCAGTTCGGCGCCGGCGGACATGGTCGCCACCACGGCGCGCACGTCGCGCGTCATCGCGCCGGTATGGGATGGGTACTGGGCGTTGTAGGCCCATTGCAGGCCGAGTGCTTCGCCGCGCAGCAGGCGCTCTCCCATCCGCGCCGGGATCGAGACGATGCCGAACACCTCGCCGGCGCGCAGCGCCGCCAGTGCCTCGGCATCGCTGGCAACCGGCAGCGGCCGCAGCCCCGGCGACTGGTCCAGCATGCGCACCAGGCTGCGCGACTGCGCGGACTGGTCGAGGTCGCGCACCGCCAGCGGCAAGTCGCGGGCGATGCCGGCGGAAAAAATCCACCAGGTCAGGAAGTACAAGGCCAAGGGAATCCAGCCCAGCATCGCCAGGTCCCAGCGGTCGGCGCGCAGGCGCGCCCACTCGCGCGCGAGCGAGGCCGACCAGGCGGAAGCGGCGGGAGCGGCGGGAGCGGGCATGGGCGGCTCAGCGCTCGAACACCACCGTCATCCCGGGGCGCAGGCCCGGCAGCGGCGCCGTGGGCCGCAGCCGCAGCTCGAAGGTGCGCAGGTCGGCGCCGCCGGGGCGCGCGGCGCGCCAGGTGGCGAAGGCCGGCAAGGCAGATACGGTCTCGACCTTGAAATCGGCGCCCGCCTTCAGCGCCGGTACATAACCGCGGTGCAGGCTTCCCTTGGCGAAGGGCTTGAACATGTCCTCGCGCACCGCCAGTACGGCCCAGACGTCGTCGAGGTTGACCAGGGTCACCACCGGAAAGCCCTGCGGCGCCAGTTCGCCGGCCTGGATCGCCAGCTTGCTCACCTCGCCGGCGGCCGGCGCCAGAATGCGCGTCTCGGCCAGTGCCGCATCGGCTTCCGCCACCACCCCGTCCACCTGGCGCGCCTGGGCCTGCGCCGCCTGCTTGTCCTCAGGCCGCGCGCCCTGGCGCGCCAGCTCGTACTGGGCGCGCGCGGCGGTCGCCAGCTCGCGCGCCGAGCGCGCCTGGGCGCGGGCGTCGTCGCCTTTCTGGCGCGCCAGCACGCCTTCGGCCACCATGGCCGCCACCCGCCTGTCGGTCAGCTCGGCCAGCCGCGCACCGGCCTCGGCGCGCTCCCAGTTGGCGCGCGCGGCGACGACCTCCTCGGGCCGTGCGCCCGCCTGCGCCTTGCGCGCCACGGCGGCGGCGGCGTCGCGCGCCGCCTGCGCCTGATCGAGCTTGGCGCGAACTTCGGGACTGTCCAGCTCGAACAGCAGCTGGCCACGGCTCACCGCCTGTCCCAGCTGCACGTGCACCCGGCCGACGCGCCCGGGCACCTTGGACGACACGTTCACTTCTTGCGCTTCAATCTGCCCTTGCAGCGCTTCGGGCACCGGCTGGAATGCGCGTACCAGGCCCCAGGCCAGCAGGGCCAGGACCAGCACGCCGGACAGTATGGCCGGCACACGTTTCTTGCGGCTTGCCTCGCTCATCGGGTGGACTCCTTCGCGGGATCGAGCTGGTGGGGTGCGGAGCGCGCATGCTCGGCCAGCCGTTCGGGCCGGCCGGCGGTGGCGAGCAGGCGCGCCAGCGCGAGCACATAATCGTGGGCCGCCTGGGTCCGCTCGATCCCGGCCTTGGTCAGGTTCAGGGAAGCGTCGTCGACGTCGGCCGTGGTCGCCTGGCCGTTGCGGAACGACACCTGCGCCAGCCTCAGGCTTTCGCGCGCCAGCTCGATCGTCGAGGCCATGGCCAGGTAGTGCTGGCGCGCATCTTCCATGGCGCGCCACTGGGTTTCGGCCAGGGTCGGGATGTCGCGTCCGGCCTGTTCCGCGGCCGCTTCGACGCGCTGCTGTTCGAGCCGGGCGGCGGCCGTCAGGCGCGCACGATCGACCCGGTCCACCAGCGGCATGCTCAGGGCCACCCCCACCAGCCAGTTGGCGCGCGCCGCCCCGCCGCGGTTCAGGTTGTAGTTGGCGATGCCAACCAGGGTCGGGCTGAAGGCCTTGCCCTGCAGCTTGAGATTGGCGGCCGCCTGGGCACGCTTGCTGTCGATCTGCTTCCAGGCGGCATTCGCGTGCATGGCGGCCTCCACGAACGAGGCCAGCGAACCGACGGGCTGCGCGTGCACGAACAGCGGCGTTGCGGGCTCGACCGCCTGCTCCTCGCCCAGCAGGCGGCGCAGGGCCAGCTCGGCGACCTCGGCGTCGCTGGCGGCCTTGGCCGCCTCGCGCGCGGCCTTGTCGACGGCGACGTCGGCCTTCAGGCGTTCGACACGTGCGATCAAGCCGGTCCGCTCGAGCTTGCGCGCCATATCCTGGTGTTCGTGCGCCACCGCCAGCGCCGCGCGGCGCAGGCGGACCGCATGGCGCGCCAGCTGGACGCCGAAGTAGCGCTGCGCCAGCAGCAGCGCCGCCTCGTCCTGCGCCGTCTGCACGCCAGCGGCGGCCTCGGCGGCGCGGCCGGCGGCCACCTCCTTGAGCGCGTCCAGGCGTCCGCCGGTGTACAGGGGCCAGACCGAGGCCAGGCCGAGCGAGCGGACCGTGAAGGTGCGCTCGGTCTCCAGGCTGGCGGGCAGTTCCGGCAAGACCAGCCCGGGCAGCGGCGGCAGCACCTCGAGCACCGGTTGCAGGGCCGGCTCCAGGGATTGCGCCAGGCGGCCGGTATCGATATTCAGCGAGGTCGAGAGCCGTCCGGCGAATCCGTTCAGGCGCAGGTCCGGTCCGTCGATGCGGCGCAGCGCCTCGGTCTGCAATTGCCTGGCTTGATGGTCGAGCTCGGCGCCGCGCACCGCGCCCGAACGCGCCTGCAACCGGCGCCACGCCTCGCCATAGTCGAGGGCGGCGCTCTGCTGCGCCCGCACCGGCAGCACGGCGCAGCAGGCCAGCGCCAGGGCGAGCGGGGCAATATAGGACTTGGACGGTTTCACCGGTCCCTCCGAAAGCTCATCAGTATTTATCGGTGATGATAGCGCCGCTTGGCCGCGACCAGCCACACGACTGGCGGCGTTATCGCAAGGGCCGGTGCAGCGCCGGGCAGGCATCGGCAAGCGCCGGCGGCCGCGCCCGTCCGCGGGCCGCGGCGAGGAAGGCGGGCTTGCGCAACTCCGCGAGCGAGAACCACTGGCTGCCGCGCGCCGGCGCCAGCGCGCTGGCGTGCATGGGATTGGGCAGGTCGATGACCCGCCGCCGCTCCAGGTCGGCAGCGGCGATCTGCGCTGCGAAATAGCTGTAGAACAAACGATCGAAGGAACCGTCGGCCTGTGCCGTTTCCAGCCCGCGCCGCACCTCGTCCGCCAGGCCACGCTTGCGCGGGTTGACGAAAAAGTAGGCGTCGGTCGGATAACGCAGGACGATATGCGGTTCGACCGCCAGGGCCGGATAGGCCTCGTGCTCGTCGAAGACCTGTTGCACCGCGCGCGGAAAATAATCGATGCGCCCGGCGTCGAGCATCTTGAACATGCCTGGATAGGTCGAAGAGGTTTCCACCGGCAAACCGCTGGCGCGCAGGATCGCGGTATCCGGCCAGTCGTGGCCCTGCCCCGCGACGAATCGCTTCAGTTGCTCGGCCGAGTGTACGTCGGCGAACTGATGCAGGCGGTCCTTGCGCACCAGCGCGATGCGCCAGCCGAGCATGCCCTTGGTCAACGGCACCGGGACTTCCAGCAGGGAGGCTTTGCGGTCCGGTGCGGTCATCGTAATCATGATATCGAGCTTGCCGGAATCGCGTGCAAGTTCCGCCAATGCACGCGCCTGCTTCATGGGCTGCTCGCTGTACACCAGCGTATGGCAGACACCCGCCTTGGCAAATGCCAGTTTCAGCAAGGCGACACCGTAGGGATCACGCCCGGTATCCCCCCACTCCGGACGTAGATAAACATACGTGGCGGCGCGCCCCGGCACGGACGACAGGAAAAACAAGCTCAACAGCAATAAGACGGCGAGTCGGGGCATGTCGGCGGGCGGCCGTCAGGACCGCGAACGATGGACGAGTGGCCTGCCAATGCTAGCACGCGCCATGACTCGGACCACCCTAGTGTTGCTTGCTAGCTACTATTTTTCCCGGCGCCGCCCTGCGCCTGCGCCATCTCCAGCGCCGGCAAGGTCACCGTCAGGAAAGACGACACCTGGCCGACCAGCTCGGCGGCCTGCTGGCGCACCTGTCCCATCTGCAGGATCGACAGCTCGGCCTGGCGCACCGCCTGCTGGATCAGGGTGCGGCGCTGCACCAGCGCGTCCGACAGGCTCGCGTCCGTCGCGCCACCCGCGAGCTTCGACACGACGGCGAGCACCGCCGCATACAGGCCCAGCTTGCGCGCCGACTCCTCCAGCCCGCGCACGGCGGCGTCGCTGTCGGCGATGAGCTGCAGCAGCTGCGCACGGCTCGAAGCCAGCTCCATCTTGTACTGGGCGGGCGACTTCGGACGGCGGAACAGCTTGTCGAACACGCCTGCCGGCGCCCGGGTGCTCTCCAGTGCGGCCTCGAGCTGCGCGGGCACCGCCATCTGGGTGAATCTCAATACCAGCTCGGTGATGGGCTGGAGCAGCGCGGCCTGCTCCATCAATGGCCCTTCCGCCCACTCCGTGACCACCGGCAGCTTCAGCGGCAGGATGCGGCGAAACAGCGCGGCCAGGCGCTGGCCGGCGTGTTCGGACAAGGCCGGATAATCGGCGTGCGCGATCGCCAGCGCATCGCGCACCGCCGGATGATCCTCGCTCTCGAACAACACCCTGGCCGCGGCTTTCGGGGGCACGGCGGAGGCCGGCGCCGCGGGAAGATCGTCGAAGGACAGCGCCCTGGGTGGGTTGTTGCCGGCCGGCGGCGCGGCAGCAGGCTGCCCGGCATCGCCGAAATCGAAGGCCTGCGGCACGGGCGCAGCGCCGGCCGGCTCGGCGGGAAGCTCGGGCTCCGCGCCGAAGTCGAATGCCTTGGGCGTTTGCTGTGT
This sequence comes from Massilia sp. LC238, assembly GCF_000735635.1. Classification (NCBI taxonomy): domain Bacteria; kingdom Pseudomonadati; phylum Pseudomonadota; class Betaproteobacteria; order Burkholderiales; family Oxalobacteraceae; genus Massilia; species Massilia sp. LC238. The sequence goes on from NZ_JNNN01000030.1 coordinate 14,560, forward strand.
CATCGGCTACCCGGCATCGAGCAGGAGCGCGTGCTCCTCAGACGGTGCCGCCGAGCTTGCGGATGAAGGTCGCCAGGTTCAGCTTGAAGCCGGCGCCGACGGCCTGGAAGCGCCATTCGCCATCCTTGCGGTACAGCGAGCCGAACTGCAGCGCGGTCTTGTCCGCATAGTCTTCGTCGAGGTCGTATTCCGCGATCGTCTCGCCGGTCTCGTCGTTGTACACCTTGACGTAGGCGTCGGTGACCATGCCGAAGGTCTGCTTGCGTATTTCGGCATCGTGGATGGTCACGACGATCGGCATCTCCACCACTTCCGTCTCGACCTTGGCCAGGTCGACGGTGATGACTTCGTCGTCGCCATCCTTGTCGCCGGTCCGGTTGTCGCCCGAGTGCACGACGGCGCCGTCCGGAGAGGTGGCGTGGTTGTAGTACACGAAGTGGGCGTTACTGATCATGACCGGATGGTCGCTCGCATCCCGCCTGCACAGGAATACCGACGCGTCGAGGTCGAATGGCTGCCCCTCGACCGCGTTGACCTTCCATCCGAGGCCGATACGCACGCGCTTCAGGCCCGGCGCGGTTTTTTCGAGGTTGATGCGGTGGCCAGTGTGGAGCGTCGTCGACATGGACTTTCCTTTTCCTTATGGGGTGAACATGGGATTCAAGCGCCGGTGGGCGAAAAGCGCGCAATCAGCTCGCGCTCCAGCTCCTGCAGTTTCGGCAGCTCGGCCTGGCGGCGCTGCTGGCCTTCGTTCGAGATCTGCTCGAGCTTGTCGAAAGCGGTCACCAGCTGCGTCTGCACGTGCTGGGCGGTTTCCAGGCTGACCAGAGAGCGCTGCTTGGCGCGGGCCACGGTCTCGGTATTTTCCAGCAGCATGTCGGCCTGGGCGCGGAAGGCCGCGTCGGTGGCGTCGTAGGCGGCGTTGGCGACCGCGGCGCTCTGCTTGGCCTCCAGTTGCAGCAGGTAGAGCGAGAACACGTTGCGCCAGGCCGGAATCGAGACGTTGACGATGTCCGTGAAGGTGTCCGTCAGGGCGCGTGCATTGTCTTGCGACAGGCGGATCTGCGGCACCATCTGCGTGGCCATCAGCATGGCGCGCTTCAGGTCGTCGATGCGCTTTTCGAGGCGCTCCAGACGACGCTTGAGCTCGGTGGCCTGCTGCGCCTCGAAGGCATTGGCCGGCGCGGCCTGCTGCGCGACCGCCTGGCGCAGGCGCGAAGCCCATTCCTCGCCCTTCTTCACGTCGGCATCCAGGCCCTGGTAGTACTGTTCCAGGCCCTTGTACATCTCGTCGAAATCCTGGATCCGCGCCCGGTGCACGTTGGCATGCCGCGTCATCTCCGTGACCAGGGTGTCCATGCGCGATTCGACCACTTGGTACTGCGACAGCATCTTTTCCTTGACCGAACCGAACATGTTCGTCAGGCGCGACACCAGGCCGCCGGACCGAAGCTTGGCCGGGTCCAGGCCCTTGGAGGTGGCGATCAGTTCGTTCAGCTGCGTGCCGAACACATCGGCATCCGATGCACGCACGGTGCCGAGCAGCTTGGCCGAGACCTTGGCCACGCCAGCGCCGGTGGAGCCGCCCAGGGCCTCGATGGCCTTGTCGTCGATGCCGGAGACATCGACCCGGACGATGGGGGCCGCATTCACCTCCGGACGCAATGCCGGCAGCGCGTCCGGCATGGGTGCAGGATCCAGCAGCGGTGCCAGCGTGGGTGCAGGCGCGGTGGGTGCTGCGTTCGCTTCTTCGTCGGAGGAGAACAGCGGTTTCATAGGATTCCTTCAGGTGGGAAGTGACAACATGAATAGCTTACCACTGGACAATCCAGCTGGGCCAGCGTCGGCGCAGCACATGCCTTGCGCGCTAAGCTGGCTTCGTCCAGTATAACCACTCCACAGCAGGAGCTTCTCCATGTCGCATGCGCGCGTCGTCGTCCTGACGGTACTGGCACTGGCCGCATTCGCGGGCAACTCCCTGCTGTGCCGGGCCGCCCTATCCCGCTCGCATATCGATGCCGCCAGTTTCACGACCGTGCGCCTGCTGTCGGGCGCGCTCATGCTCTGGGTGCTGGTCAGGCTGCGCGGCGGCGCCAGGGCGGGCAAGGGCAGCTTGCTGTCCGCGCTGGCCCTGTTCGCCTATGCAGCCGGCTTTTCCTTCGCCTACCTTCACTTGCCCGCCGCGGCAGGCGCACTGATCCTGTTCGGCGCCGTGCAGACGACGATGATCGCTTACGGGCTGTGGTTGGGCGAGCGCCTGCGCCCGGCGCAGCTGGCCGGCTTGCTGCTCGCCGGCGCCGGCCTGGTCGGCCTGCTGCTGCCCGGCCTGTCCGCGCCCCCGTTGGCAAGCGCCCTGCTCATGCTGGGCGCCGGCGCGGCCTGGGGCACCTATTCGGTGCGCGGCAAGGGCGCGGGCGACGCCCTCCAGGTCACCGCGGGGAACTTCCTGCTTGCCGTACCGATGGCGCTGGCGCTGAGCCTGCTGCTGCTGCGCGAGGCCGCGTTCGACCCGGCGGGAAGCGGGTATGCCTTCCTGTCCGGCGCGCTGACATCGGACATCGGCTATGCGATCTGGTACACGGCGCTGCCCTTCCTGAAGTCGACCAGCGCGGCGGCGGTGCAACTGAGCGTTCCCGTGATTGCCGCCCTGGGCGGCGTCGCCTTCCTGGACGAGCCGCTCACGCTGCGGCTGCTGTCCGCATCGATCGCCATCATCGGCGGCATTGCGCTGGTGATCCTGGGGCCGCGGACATAAGCTGGCCTGCTCTGCTTGCGTCAGCCCGCCCCGCCTTCCTATCATGAATGGAAGGCTTTCAACCAAGCGTCCGGGAGATGCGATGAATACGCTGACGAATGGGCAATTCAATGAGCTGAAGGGGGCGATTCGAGGAGACATCCTGCAAGCGGGCGACGCGGGTTACGACGCCGCCCGCACGGTCTGGAACGCGATGATCGACCGGCATCCGGCCATCATCGTGCGCTGCGCCGGCACGGCGGACGTACGCGCCGCGCTGGACTACGCGCGCAAGCACGGGCTTCCCCTTGCGGTGCGCGGCGGCGGGCACAACATTGCCGGCAGCGCCCTGTGCGAGGACGGACTGGTAATCGACCTGTCCGGCATGCGCTCGGTCCAGGTCGACGCCAGGCAGCGTCGCGCCTGGGTGGAAGGCGGGGCCAGCCTGCGCGATTTCGACCACGAAGCCCAGTCCTATGGGCTGGCCACGCCGTTGGGAATCAATTCCACCACCGGGGTGGCCGGGCTGACGCTGGGAGGGGGCTTCGGCTGGCTCAGCCGCACGCTGGGCCTGGCGGCCGACAACCTGCTGTCGGCCGAGATGGTCACGGCCGACGCCCAGCGCCTGCACGTAAGCGAGACCGAGTACCCGGACCTGTTCTGGGCCATCCGTGGAGGCGGCGGCAACTTCGGCGTGGTCACGCGCTTCGAATTCCGGCTGCACCCGGTGGGGCCGGAGATCACGGCCGGGCTGATCGTGTTCCCGTCCGCCCAGGCCAGGGCGATCCTGATGCAATACCGCGATGCCGTCGACGCCATGCCCGCCGACATGACGGTGTGGGCGGTGCTGCGCAAGGCGCCCCCGCTGCCCTTCCTGCCGACCGAGGCGCACGGCCAGGACGTGCTGGTGCTGCCGGTGTTCTCGCCGTCGCGCGGCGCATCGGTGGATGCGGCAATCGCGCGCATCGGCAAGCTGGGGGAGCCGCTGGGCATGCACGTCGGCCCCATGCCTTACACCGCATGGCAGCAGATCTTCGACCCCTTGCTGACGCCGGGTGCGCGCAATTACTGGAAATCGCATAATTTCGCCCGGCTGAGCGATGAGGCCATCGACGTCGTCATGCGCTATGCCGGCATGCTGCCCACGCCGCAGTGCGAGATCTTCCTCGGATTGCTGGGCGCGCAGGCGTCGGCGCCACCGCCGCAAGCGATGGCCTATCCGCACCGCGACGCCTTGTATGTGATGAACGTGCACACCCGCTGGGACGATCCCGCCGACGACGCGCGCTGCATTGCCTGGGCCCGCGATTTCTTCAGGGATGCCGCGCCCTACGCAAGCGGGGGCGTCTACGTCAATTTCATGCCGCAGGACGAGAGCGAGCGCACGCCCGATGCCTACGGCGCCAACTACCAGCGGCTGGCCGAGATCAAGCAGAAATACGATCCCGACAATGTGTTCCGCGCCAACCAGAACATCCGTCCGGCCGCGAGCGCTGCCGCCTGAACGCGCTCATTCTCACGACAGGAGTCGATCATGACACGCAAATTCATCGATTGCCGGGAGTTCCCGAGCGACATGCATTGTTCGGTCGCCATCTCGGCCGACAGCGAGGACGAGCTGTTGCAGGCCGCGGTGCAACACGCGGTGTCGGTGCACCACCACAGCGATACGCCCGAGCTGCGCCAGCAACTGCGCCAGTTGTTCAAGGACGGCACGCCGCCCGAACAGCTTCCCATGAGTGGCCGGGCGGGCAGCGCCGGCGCAAGCAGCTCGCCGCCGCACTGAACGGCGGCGCCATCGTTCAGGCGTCCGGCGCTGCCTGCGCCTCGCGCAACATGCGCCGGATCGTCATGATGTTCACCGCGGCGATCACCACTTCCAGCGCCGTGCCGCCGACCGAACCGGCGATCACGTTGTTCACGATCCACAGCACGGTCCCGCACAGCATCGCCAGGCGCATGCGCACGCCTTCCAGCAGGAACAGGGCCAGGGTGCCGATGCAGGAGGCCCCCAGCGGCAGCCAGTCGCTGGGGCGCGTGGCCAGCGCCAGGCCCAGGGCCAGGTTGGCGGCGACGACGAACAGGGCCACCCAGATCGAGCGCGTGTACAGCGAGAGCACCGAGCGCAACAGCGACATGGTCGAACTGGCGACCGCCGTCGGCCTGCCGAGCAGCGCGAAATGGACGATGTAGGCGAGGCACTCGGCCGCCATGAAGATCTTGAAGCGGCGGTCGTTCCTCTGCAGGAAGGAAGCGACGCCGAGGGCGAACGCAGCGTAGCCGACGCACTGCGCCGGAGAGAACCAATCGATCGTCATCGAACAGGACAGGAAAAGGACGATTATAGCCGCCCGATCCACTCCTGCCGGAAGCGCCGCCCGGGCGTCAAGCCTTCTTGAGCGCGTCCGCCTTGTGCGCCGCCTCGGCGCCGGTCTTGTCGCTGACGACCAGGTATTCGGGGTGCTCGCGCGAGGCGGCCACGTGGTGGCCCTTGATCTCGGTGGGGGATGTCAGTTTCTTCTTGACGGTGCCGTGTACCGTCCCTTGCGACGATTGCCATTGCACCTTGTCGCCGGCTTTGAACGCGTCTGCCATGCTGGGCTCCTTTGAACGGAAGGGCCAGCCACGTCCCGGCAATGTACCGCACCAGGACGGGCATGACCCGCGATGCGTATTGGAACACGGATCGCCGCCACCGCTGCGCACCTTACTGCGCCAAAAGCTTTTGCGGCAGATTCAGGGCTTGCCCGGCATGGGCAAGCCTTCCGCCAGCGCCAGCCTTTCCATCGCCGTTTCCAGCACCATGCGGGCGCGGCCCGAGGCCAGCTCGAGTTCGCGGTGCAGGCGTGCGTCTTCCTGGTTGCGGGCGGCGCATTGCGCGCTGTAGCGCTCGAAGCTGCCGACCATCATCAGGATGTCCGACAGGTGGCGCGGGCATTCGCAGGACAGGCGGTTGCCGGCCGCCGGGATGGCCGCCAGCGCCTGGTCGTCGAAGCGGCGCGGCGCCACCGGTTCGCCCGCGGGTTCGGACGCCGGCAGGCCCTGCCCCGCCAGCGCGGAACGGCACAGCAGCACCAGCTCGCCGATCTCGGCCGGCACGCGCGCCACCAGGCAGCCCTGGGCGCGCAGTGCGCGGATGGTGGCGCTGCCGCAGAAGCGGTACAGCACCACGGTCGCTTGCGGACGGGTGATGTCGCGCGCCGCCGCCACCTGCGCCACCGAGGCTTCGTCGAGTTCCGAGGCTTCGATCAGCAGCACGTCCAGCGCCATGCCGTCTCCCAGCGAGGGCACCTGGTCGAGCCTGGCGCAGTGGCGCTGCACCTGCAGCGCGCGTCCGTCGCGGCCGCTGGCGGCGATGCGGCGCACCAGGCTCTCGCCGACCACCAGCGTGCGCATCGGCCCGCTGACTTCGGCCGCACGCGCCGCGTTCGGGGCGATCATCTCTTCCAGCCGCTCGACCGGCAGCCCGGTCAGGACGCCGATCGGGTGTCCCAGGTCGACCAGCTGCTTCAGCAGGCCGAGGCGCCTTACCTGCTCGGCCGTGTAGAGGCGCTGGCCATGCGCCGAACGCTGGGTGTCCGACAGCGCATAGCGCCGCTCCCAGACGCGCAGCGTCTCCACGGGCAAGCCCGCCAGGCGTGCCGCGACCCCGCTGCGATAGGTGACTTCGCGGCCCTCGCCCCGCTCTTGATGCATTCTGTCGTTCATATGACCCGCCGTTGAACAGTGATCTGATGAGTATCCCGCTACAATTGCGAGACATTGCTAGTTTAACTCAAAATCATCAAATATAGCTGTTCAATAGCGATTCACGGGTGCTTACCAGGTAAAGTCGTCCGGGATCTTGAAGTCCGCGTAGGGATCGTCCTCCTCCACGGGGGTAGCAGCCTGCTTGACCTGGATGACGCTGCCCGGGTCGCGCTCGGCGATCTTCTCGCCGATCACCTTCGGCACCAGCTCGTAGTTCCCCTTCAGGAACACGATCACCAGCCGGCCCGCCACCAGGTGCTGCTGCACCTGTTCGGAGACGTAGATGCGCTCGATCTTGCTGCCGTGCGTGAAGTTGTAGGCGATCTCGCCCTTGCCGTTCCTGGCGCGCGGCTGGCGGTTCTGCTCCACCAGCTGGGCGATCTGCGCCTTCACCGCCTTCTGCGCGGCCTCGGCGTCGCGCTGGGCATTCAGCTCGCGCGCCCGTTCGGCATTCTTGCGCTGCATTTCCAGCGCCGCCTCACGCGCTTCGTTGACCGACTCGGTGCCGGTACGGCGCTCGATCTTTTTCTGCTTGCTCTTGTCCTGGTTGACCTTCTGGACCTTCTTCTTGTCCACCAGGCCGGCTTTCAGCAACTGCTCCTGCAGCGAGACCATCGTTCTGCTCCTTGATTGCATGGGTGGCCGGGCGGCACGGCGCCGCCAGGCGAAGCCGCTAGCATAGCAAACCGGGGAAACAACGGAAGCCTATCCGGCCGCAGGACTTATGCATGTGGTATGGACAGGCACTGTCAACTCGTCCATATTTACCGCTTCACATTCATTTCTCGAGCCATGCGTCCATTCGCCCGCCCGTCCGCACTCCTTCATACCGGAACGATGTCGGGCAGCGCCGCCGACACGGCCGACACCACCGCGCCCACGCTGTTGCCGACGCCGGAGAACGGCGCTCCGGTAAATGGTCTGCTGAACTACACCTTCAGCGAAGCCATCAAGCTGGCGCCGGATGCCAGCGTGACACTCAGCAGCAACGGCCAGCACATCGTCACGATTGCCCTGGTCGGCAATCCCGCGGTCACCCATGCGGGAGCCACCATCGGCATCCAGCTGCCGCCTGGGCTGCCCTACGGCCGCTACTACGAGGTCGCGTTCAGCCCCGGCGCCGTCGCTGACCTTTCAGGCAACCTGGCCGGCGACGGCACGCCCTTGTTCAGATCATTCTTTTACTTCAGCCCGGTCGCGTTGAACCTGACAGGCACGGACGAGGACGACACCTTGCACGGCAGCAAGCTGGACGACACCATCGACGGCGGCGCCGGCGATGACACGCTCAATGGCTATGACGGCAACGACATGCTGTACGGCGGCGCGGGTTTGGACCGGATCGACGGCGGCGCCGGCGACGACAAGCTGTGGGGAGGCGAAGGCGACGACACACTCGACGGTCGTGGCGGCAACGACCAGCTGTACGGCGACGCCGGCGACGACCGCCTGGCAGGAGGAGAAGGCGACGACCTGCTCGAGGGTGGGGACGGCGACGACAGACTGTCCGGGAACACCGGCAACAACATTCTGCGCGGCGGAGAAGGCAACGACTACCTGCTCAGCGACCTGGCAGCTGGCGTCGACCTGCTCGATGGCGGCGCCGGCAACGACCGGCTGGTCGGCAACGCCGGCAGCGAGTTCATCGGCGGTGCGGGAGACGATTCGATCACCGTCGACTACCGCTTCGGCACGAATGGAGCGACCCGCATCAACGGCGGCGACGGCACGGACAAGATCACCCTGGCCCTGTCCGGCACGCATACCGGAACCAGCACGGTCTCCGGTGGCGCCGGCAGCGACATCTTCATCCTGAGCGGCGCTTCGCATGACCGCATCCCCGACGTCACCATCACGGATTTCACGCCCGGCGCCGGCGGCGACCTGATCGACCTCAGGGCGATCGCCGCCCGCTACGCGACCCGCAACCCCTTCGATGACGGCAGTCTCCGCCTGCTGGCGTCGGGCGCCGACACCCTGCTTCAGCTACGCCACGAGACGAGCGGCAGTTATCTCACCGTGGTGACGCTGGCCGGCGTCACGCCCGCGCAGCTGGTTCAGGCCAATTTCGTCGATGGCTACAATCCGCTCGGCGGGACAATCGGTCTGGTCTGGAGCGGGACGGCCGGCGCGGACATCATGGCCGGCACCTCCTTCGACGATACCCTGCGCGGGCTCGGCGGCGACGACAAGCTGTCCGGCGGCGAGGGCAACGACCTGCTCGAGGGCGGCGATGGCGACGACAGCTTGAGCAGCGGCGGCGGCGAAGACATCCTGCGCGGCGGAGAAGGCAACGACCAGTTGTCGGCCGGCAGCTTCGGCAATGCCCTGCTCGAAGGCGGCGCGGGCAAGGATCTCCTGGTCAGCGGCGGACGCGGCAACGACCGCCTGTTCGGGGGGGCCGGCGACGATACCCTGGTGCTCGAGATGCCGAGCTACGCCAGCGCCGGCCACACCGTCACCCTGTCCGGCGATGCCGGCAACGACACCATCGTCATCAGGGAAGCAGGCCAGCCGATCGACGTGCTCGCCAGCGGCGGAGAAGGCGCCGACATCTTCGAGTTCGGCTACTTCTCGCAGGGCGCGGCGGTGAGGATCCTGGATTTCGGCGCGGGCGACCAGCTCGACCTGCGCAAATTGCTGCCCCAAAATTTCAGCGGCAATCCGTTCAAGGCCGGCTACCTGAAGGCGGCGCAACAAGGCGCCGATGTCACCATCCATGTCGACCGCGATGGCGCCGCCGGCCCCGAGGGCGCCCGGCTGGCGCTCACGCTCGCCAATGTATCGCTCGCTTCCCTGACTTCCGCCAGCTTCACGGGAGGATTCGATCCGCAGGGCGGCACCAGGGGCCTGAACCTGACCGGCACCGCGGGCGCCGACGTCCTGTTCGGCGGCGCGCTCGACGACGTCATCGACGGCGGCGACGGCGCCGACCGCATCGATGGCGGCGCCGGCGACGACCTGCTGATCGGGGGCGACGAGAGCACGCCCGGCATCGGCGACGAGATCTTCGGCGGCGACGGCAGGGATACGCTGCGCGGCGGCGGCGGCAACGACCGTCTGCTCGGCGGCAGCGGCGACGACCTGCTGTATGGTGAGGCGGGCGACGACGTGCTGGAAGGCGGCGCCGGCAACGATCGGCTCGAGGGCGGCGCCGGCAACGACAGCCTGAGCGACGCCGCCGGCGACGACTACCTGAGCGGCGGCGACGGCGACGACCTGCTGGACGGCATGCGGCCCCTGCTGGACCGGCCGGCAGGAAGCACCCTCGACGGGGGCGACGGCAATGACCGGCTGCTGGCCGGCAGCGCGGTCCGGACCGCGCTGGGCGGCCTGGGTGATGACGAAGTAACGGTCGACGCCTCCGGCAGCCCCGCCAACGGGGCGCCGCTGCTGGTCGACATGGGCGGCGGCAACGACCGGCTGATTGTCCGCTCCCTCGCCGTCGATGGCCGTCCGCTGCAGGTGAGCGGCGGCGCCGGCATCGACACTTACGGGTTCGTCTGGGGCGGCAGCAAGTGGCCGCTCCTCACGATCACCGACTTCCAGACCGGCGCCGGCGGCGACGTGGTGGACCTGTACTCGTTCTACAACGGCGATCGCAGCAGCAATCCCTTTGGCGCCTCCGGCCATGCGCGCCTGGTCCAGGAGGGCAGCCACGCCGTGCTCCAGTTCGATGCGGACGGCGCCGCCGGCCCCCAGGCCTGGGCAAGCCGGGTGGTGTTCGAGAACCGCCGCGTGGCCGACTTCACGGCCGCGAATTTCACTGACGCTGCCCGTCCCGTGCTTGACTCCGCCGGACCCGGCCTGGTGTTGAGCGGGACCGCGGCCGGCGACGTGCTGGCGGGCGGGGCGCTCGACGACATCCTGCGCGGCGGCGACGGCGACGACCAGCTGTTCGGCGGTGGCGGCGCCGACCAGCTGCATGGCGACGGGGGCAACGATTACCTGTTCGGGGGCGACGGCGGCGACCGCCTCGAAGGCGGCAGCGGCAACGACGTCCTGAACGGCGAAGCGGGCGACGACGAACTGCTCGGCGGCGCCGGCAACGACACCATGGTAGACCGTTTCGGGAACAACATCCTGCGCGGCGACGACGGCGACGACCAGATCCATACCGGCGGGAACGGCAGCGACGAGGTGTTCGGCGAGGCCGGGAACGACCTGCTGTTCATCGCAGGCGGCGGCCGCTTCGATGGCGGCGAGGGCGACGACGCCTTCTTCCTCGCGCTGGACGGCGCCTCGACGGCCACCCTGCAGCTGACCGGGGGCAGCGGGCGCGACTCCTATGAGCTGTCCCGGGCCGCGACCGGCGCCTCGGTGACGATCACCGATTTCGCGGCCGGCGCCGAAGGCGACTTGCTCCGGGTCGACCAGCTGGTCGCGATCCCGTCCGGCAATCCGTTCGCACCGGGCGGCAGCCTGCAATTCGTGCAGCGCGGCGCCGACACCGTCCTGCAGGTCCGCGCGGGCACGGACGGCGCATCTTCCTTCCAGGACGTGCTGACCCTGCGCGACGTCGCCAAGTCCGCGCTGACGCGCGAGAACATCGTGTTCAATTTCGATCCGCAAGGCGGCACTCTCGGACAGAGCACCCGGGGCGGCGATGGCGCCGATCGCTTGACCGGCACCATGCACGAGGACATGCTACGCGGCGGCGCCGGCAACGACGTGCTGAACGGGGGCGGCGGCTATGACGTGCTCGACGGCGGCGACGGTATCGACGCCGCGCTGTTCGGCGGCACGCGCAGCCAGTACAAGGTGGAACGCCTGTCGCCGGACGCCCAGGAGATGGTCGTGTCCGACCTGCGCCCCGGCGTCAACGAAGGCAGGGACCGCCTGCTCGGCATCGAGCGCCTGGTGTTCGCCGACGGCGCCCTCGCCCTCGACACCGGGCCGGACGGCATCGCCGGCCAGGCCTACCGCATCTACCGCGCCGCCTTCGACCGTGCGGCCGACGAAGGCGGACTGGGATTCTGGATCGCGGCGATGGACCGCGGCAGCAGCCTGGCCGAGATTGCCGACAACTTTGTGCGCTCGCAGGAATTCGTCCAGCTGTATGGGGCAGCGCCGAGCAATGCCGAGCTGGTCACCAGGCTGTACCGCAACATCCTCGATCGCGATCCGGAGCAGGCCGGTTACGAGTTCTGGCTCAATGCCCTCGACAGGAAACTGGTCGATGTGCCATCGCTGCTGGCCCAGTTCAGCGAGAGCGCCGAGAACCGCGCGGCGGTGGCCGAGCTGATCGCCAACGGAGTGGCCTACCAGCCCTTCGGTGCTTGAGGATATGCATATGTTGCGCTGGTGTTGCACAGGCTTTTCCGCACGACGATCGAGCCTACCAGTTCGGAAGGCAGCAGCGAGAAGCTGCTGGGGCGGCCGACGTTGCCGCCGATCGGGTCATCTATCAGCAAGGCTGATGGATCTAAAGCGGGAAAGGCGTGCGCGCAATGGCGCTCTTCAGGGCGGCAAAGCAGGCCGGGTCGAGCGCGCTGCCCACCGTCTTTTCCATCATGCCCAGCGCCTGCTCCAGCGGGATCGCGCCGCGGTAGGGGCGTTCCGCCGTGATCGCATCGAAGATGTCGGCGGTGGTGATGATGCGGGTTTCGATCGGGATTGCGTCTTCCTTCAAACCGCGCGGATATCCGGTGCCGTCCAGGCGCTCGTGGTGGGCGCCGGCGATGGCAGCCAGTTCGGAAAACGCGCCGATGCGGCCGAGGATGGTCTCGGTATAGGCGGCATGCTGGCGCACCGCCGCCCATTCGTCGCGGTCGAGCGTGCCGGCCTTGTCCAGCACGCTGTTGCTGACGCCCAGTTTGCCAACATCGTGCAGCAGCGCGCCACGCTTGAGCCAGCGGCGGCGCTGGCTGCTCAAGCCAAGCGATTCGGCGATCATATCGGTGTAGAGCGCCACCCGCGCGCTGTGCCCGCTCGTGTACGGACTTTTGGCGTCCACGACCTGGCCGAAGGCGGTCGCGATGTCGTCCAGGTAGTCGTCGTCGAGTGCGACTTCGCGTCCCGCCGGTTCGAGCGCGAACACGGCCCGGTCGACCTCCTGCGAAGCCAGCACCTGCCAGAACCTCGGCTCGGCCGCCACCTCCTCGAAGGCGCGTACCAGGCGAGGATCGAACCAGCTGCCGGCACGGCCGCGTGCTTCGCACAACGCCTGGTCGCGGCCCGCGGCCGTGTGGAATACGTCGATCACCTGGGCCAGCAGCGCGATGCGCGCGTACACGGGAATCGCTTCGCCCGCCAGGCGATCGGGCTTGCCCTTGCCGTCGAAGTGTTCGTCGAGCGAGTAGATGCCGCACGAGACGCCGGTGGGAAAGCGCAGCAGCCGCGCGATTTCCGCGCCGCGCTGGCAGCGGGTGGCAATCAGGTCCTGGGCAATCGCGGGACCGTCGCGCAGGATCGTCATCACGCTGCGGAAGCGCTCGGCCAGGCCCGCCTTCAGGCCCGTATGGCTCAGCACGAAGGACAGCACTTGCGGCAGGCTGTCGCCGACAGTCTTGAAGTCGCGCTTGAAACGCAAGTCGTCGGTAAGGTAGAGCTCACAGATGCGCGCTGCATTGCTGCTGCAGCCGAGGTCCTTCAGCAGCAGGGTGTAGTAGAGCTCCCACAGCTGCTCCTCGGGCAGGCCGGCGGCGCGGCCGATGTGCATGCCGATCCAGCATACGCGCACACAATGGCCCGGCGGCTGGCCTTCGGTGATGTCGAGCGCATAGCTCAGCGAGCCGATCAGTTCGGACAGTTTCATGGCGCTCGGCGCGCGCACTTCGGGCGGGAGGGTGAGGTCCATGGTCGGCTCCGGAACTAGATTCTTTTTGGCAATTAAAATTGATTCTACGCCACATAAAGACGTTTGCCACGAGAATTCGGCGGTGCTGCCGATGAGCAGGACGGCAATGCAAGGTCCGGGGTCTGCCATCGTGCTACGAGCTTTTGCACGGCACAGTAGACTGTTCCCGGATTGATCGACGCGCGCCGCCGTTATGCCTTCCTGCGGCGCCCCTGCTCAGAAAGGATGCGACATGACTGCTTCCACCAACGGCGCTTCGGTATCGGTCTGGCTCGACACCGCCGAAGTCCCGGCCTGCCCTCCCCTGTCCGGTGACCTCGATACCGAGGTCTGCGTGATCGGCGCCGGCATCGCCGGCCTCACCACCGCCTACCTGCTCGCCAGGGAGGGCCGCAGCGTCGCGGTGATCGATGCCCTCGGCATCGGCGCCGGCGAGACCGGGCGCACCACCGCCCACCTGTTCCCGCCGGACGAGTGGTACACCTACATCGAAGACAAGTTCGGCGCCGCCAAGGCGCGCCTGGTGGCGGACAGTCATGCCCGCGCCATCGACCTGGTCGAATCGATCGCGGTGCAGGAGAACATCGACTGCGAATTCGAGCGCCTCGACGGCTACCTGTACGCCCTGCCCGGCAACGGCTTCAAGGACCTCGAGAAGGAATACCAGAGCGCCCGGCGCGCCGGCGTGGCGACGGAATTCCTGCCCGGCGTGCCCGGCCTGCCTTTCGATACCGGCCCCGCCGTGCGTTACGCCAACCAGGCCCAGTTCCACCCGCTCAAATACCTGGCCGGCCTGGCGCGGGCCATCGAGCGCCTCGGCGGCCGGATCCACGGTTCCACCCACGCGCACCGCGTGCGCGGCGACCAGGAGCAGCAGACCGTCTCCACCGACCACGGCGAGATCCGCGCCCGCCACGTGGTGCTGGCCACCCACACGCCCTTCAACGACCGCGTGGTGATGCACACTAAGCAGGCCGGCTACCGCACCTACGTGGTCGGCATGCGGGTGCCGCGCGGCGCGCTGCCGCGCATTCTGCTGTGGGACACCGGTGACCCGTACTACTACGTGCGCCTGGAAACCCCGGATGCGGCGGCGGACCACGACATCCTGGTGGTCGGCGGCGCCGACCACAAGACCGGCCAGGACGACCATCCCGAGCACCGCTACGACGAGATCGAACGCTGGACCCGCGAGCACTTCCCGATGGCGCAGGCGGTCGCCTACCGCTGGTCGGGCGAGGTGATGGAGCCGTCCGACGGCCTGGCCTACCTCGGCCGCAACCCGATGGACGACGACAACGTCTACCTGATCACGGGCGACTCCGGCAACGGCATGACCCACTGCACCATCGGCGCCATGCTCGTCACCGACCTGATCGGCGGCCGCGAGAATCCGTGGACCGCGCTCTACGACCCTTCGCGCAAACCAGTGCACGGCCTGGCCGACTTCGCGAACGAGCAGGCCAATACCATGGCGCGCTACGGCGAATGGCTGACCGGCGGCGACGTCGACTCGGTCCAGGAAATCGCCGCCGGCGAAGGCGCGGTGGTGCGCGACGGCCTGCGCAAGATCGCGGTCTACCGTGACGCCCAGGGCGGCCTGCACGCGGTCTCGGCCAAGTGCACCCACCTCGGCTGCGCCGTGCACTGGAACTCGGCCGAGCGTTCCTGGGACTGCCCCTGCCACGCCTCGCGCTTCGATATCGAGGGCAAGGTGCTGCACGGACCGGCGCCCGAACCGCTGGAAAAGGTCGAACTGGCCGACCAGACCCCGCCGCCGCGCTCGCCGCGTGCCGGCACGCGCGGCCGTAATGCGCGTTAACCGACTGTCACAGGCCGGACACCAACTGTCGTTAAGGCCGCGCTAACGAAGCGTTGTATTTATCACGCATAAACCGCCCAGGCATTTACATGCCGTGCGGAAACAGGATACTCATCAGTAAAGACCGGCCCCAGCCGGCGGCCCAGGCATGCCCAGCGCATGCCACTATCCTTGCCTGATGAGATGAGACTATCCATGAAACTCGAGAAGATGAAGATCCGCAGCTTGCTGGCCCTGGGTTTCGGGGCCGTGCTGGCCCTGATGCTGGTGCTGGTGGCGGTGGCGCTGTCCACCACCCATACCGCCAATGAGATGACCCACCAGCTGACCCGCGACGGCATCCGCAAGTCGAACCTGCTGCAGGAATGGAAGGCGGTCATCGAGGTCAATGCGGCGCGCACCATTTCCGTCGCCAAGGCGAGCGATCCGGCGACCGAACAGTTCTTCCTCGACGCCGTCAACAAGTCTTCCGAGCGCGCCAACCAGCTGCAGAAGCTGGTAGAGGAAGCGACGGCCAACGACCCGGAAGGCAAGCGCCTGTTCGAGCGCATCGTCGCCAGCCGCGAAGCCTATCGCAAGGCGCGCGCCGAAGCCTTCAGGCAGAAGAAGGAGGGCCAGCTGGAATCGGCCGCGCGCTTCTTCGAGACCGACATGATGCCGAAGGTGAACGACTACGTGGGCAGCCTGGAAGCCATGGTGGCCTACCAGAAGCGCGCGGTGGCCAGCCAGGGCGAAGCCATCGATGCCTATGTCGCCACCAGCCACACGCTGCAGCTCGCGCTGAGCGGCGCCGCCGCCGCCACCGGCCTCGCCTTCGCCTTCCTGATCATGCGCGCCATCGCGCGTCCGCTGCAGGGGGCGCTGGACGTGGCCCGGCAGGTCGCGCGCGGCGACCTGTCCGGCCACATCGAGGCGGACGCGCGCAACGAGACCGGCCAGCTGATGGCGGCGCTGAAGGACATGCGCGACAGCCTGCGCGGCATCGTCGGCGAAGTACGGCGCGGCACCGACACCATCGCCAGCGCCTCGCAGCAGATCTCGGGCGGCAACCTGGAACTATCGGCGCGTACCGAGGAGCAGGCCGGCTCGCTGGAGGAAACTGCTGCCTCGATGGAAGAACTCACCTCGACCGTGCGCCAGAACGCCGACAATGCCCAGCAGGCCAATACCCTGGCGCGCGCGGCTTCGACCAGCGCGGCGCGCGGCGGCGCGACCGTGGGTGAAGTGGTGCGCACCATGGCCGACATCAGCAGCGCCTCGAACAAGATCGGCGAGATCGTCGGCGTCATCGACGGCATCGCCTTCCAGACCAATATCCTGGCGCTGAACGCGGCGGTGGAAGCGGCGCGCGCCGGCGAGCAGGGCCGCGGCTTCGCGGTGGTGGCGTCCGAAGTGCGCGCGCTGGCGCAGCGCTCGGCCACCGCGGCCAAGGAAATCAAGCTTCTCATCGGCGATTCGGCCGGCAAGGTCGAGGAAGGCAGCCGCCTGGTGGCGCAGGCCGGGGCCACCATGGAAGAAATCGTGGCCGGCATCGCCGGCGTGTCGACGATCATGGCGGAGATCGCGGCGGCCAGCGGCGAGCAGTCGCTCGGCATCGAGCAGGTCAACCAGGCGGTGACGCAGATGGACCAGGTGACGCAGGAGAATGCGGCCCTGGTCGAGGAAGCGGCGGCCGCATCGGACGCGCTGCGCGAACAGGCGCACGCCCTGTCGCAGCTGGTGTCCACCTTCCGCCTCGACGAGCGCGAAGCCGCAGCGGCGCCGGCCGTAGCGGCACAGCCGCGCCGCGTGGCGCAGGCACGGCCCGCCCTCGCCGCCTGAGACAGCGCGTGTATACGATGACACCAGCCCGCAGGCTGGTGTCGCGTGCGGCCGCAAGGGCCGCATCAGGCGTATTCCGCGAATCGACGCGGATCAGTAGCCGCGGCCGGTGGTGCCGCCGCCGGTGCCGCCGCTGGTGGTGCTGGAGCCGCTGGTGGCGGAAGCAGCGCCGCCAGTAGCCGCGCCGGTACCGCCACCGATGGTGCCGCCAGTGGTGCCGCCCGTGCCTCCGGTGCTCCAGCCGGTGCCACTGGTGCCACTGGTGCCGGAAGTCCCAGTGCCGGAGGTGCCGGAGGTGCCGGAAGTCCCAGTGCCGGAGGTGCCGGTGGTGCCGGTGGTGCCGCTACGGCCGGTGGCGTCCATGGTGCCGGTCGAACCGCTGGTGCCCATGGTGCCGGTCGCACCCGAGGTGCCGGAAGTGCCGGTGCCCATCGAGCCGCTGGTGGTGCCGCTGGTGCCCATCGAGCTGGTGCCGGTGCTGCCCGACGAACCGCTGGTGCCCATCGAGCTTCCCGAACCCGAGGAGCCGCTGGTGCCCGACGAACCGCTGGTCGAGCTGCGGGTTTCCGGCTCGCTCGAACGGCCGGTGCTGGTGCGGCCGGCCTCGACGCCCGAGCTGCTGGAGCCGCTCTGGCTATCGTTCATGCTGCCCGAGCTGCTGGTACCCATCGCGCCGCTGCTGCCCGACGAACCGCTCTGGTCGCTCATCGAGCTGCCGGTCTGGCCCGCGCTGCTGCCGCTCTTGTGGTGGGCGCCTTTCTTGCTGCGCTTGTGTTTCGAGGTGTCGGTGGTGGCCGCTGCCGACGAGGTGCCGCTGCTCTGGTCGCTCATGCTGCTGCTTCCGCTGGTGCCCGCGCCGCGGGTATTCTGGGTGCCGTCCGACGATTGTGCATGGACGGTGGTGGCGCCGAACATGGCAGCGGCAACGGAAGCGCCCAGCAGGCCTTTCAGTAGCTTATTCAGTTTCATGGTCGATCTCCTCAATTTGTCTTCGGGGCTGAAATGCTCAACAATATCAATAAGATATTGAATTCAGGGTTCCGAGTGTAGAGACGCCGATGTGGGGGAGGCGCACGGTAGCCTCCCGGAAAATACCGAGGGTTACCTAAGGCCGAGCCGGCGCCCCGGCATCGGCAGCCTGGGCCGACAGCGTGCCGAGCTGGGTGTACAGCGCCAGCACGTTGCTCTTGTCGTCCGGGTAGACGCGGTTCGACAGCAGCACGTAGAAGGTGCGCGAGTGCGGATCGACCCACAGGATGCAGCCCGTGAAGCCGGTATGCCCATACGACCCCACCGGGAAAACGGTGCCGCGCGGGCGCTGCGCGTAAGGCGAGTCGATGTCCATGCCCATGCCGCGCAGGGCCAGGCCGGGCGGCGACTGCACGGTGGTCAACAGGCGCACGCTTTCCCTGCTCAACACGCGCACGCCATCGAGTTCCCCTCCACCCACCAGCATGCGGCCGAAGCGCGCCACGTCGCGCGCGGTGGAGAACACGCCGGCGGAACCGCCCACGCCCCCCATGCGCCGCACGGTCGGGTCGTGCACCACGCCGGCCAGCATCTGGCCCGGCGCCAGGTCCGCATGCAAGGACGCATCCACCGCGTCCGGGCCGCGCTGGGTCGGCGCGATGCGCGCCGCCGGGGTGCGCGCCAGCGGCAGGTAGCCGGTATCCGCCATGCCGAGCGGCGTGAAAATGCGCTGCTGCGCGAAGCGTTCCAGCGGCATGCCGGCGACCCGCTCGACCAGGTGGCCAAGCAGGACGTAATTGATGTCCGAGTAACGGAACAGGCTCCCCGGCGCATGCGTCGGCGTCTGGGTGCAGGCCAGCGTCAGGGATGCCTCCTTGCCTTCCCACGCGGGCCTGGCGGGCAGGCCCGCCGGCAGCCCGGACGAATGGGTCAGGAGCTGGCGCACCGTGATCGCTTCCTTGCCGCCGTTGGCGCATTCAGGGAAATAGCGCACCAGCGGCGCTTCGAGGTCGAGCTTGCCCTCCTCGGCCAGCAGCAGCACCGAGGGCGCCGTCGACAGCACCTTGCTCAGCGAGGCGGCATCGAACACGGTATCCGGCGTGACGGGGCTGGCGCCTTCCTCATAGGTATGACGGCCATAGGCCTTCTCGTAGACCGCGCCGTCGCGCTCCAGGTGGAACACGGCGCCCGGCAGCTTGCGTGCGGCGATGTTGTCCAGGATGGCGCGGTCGATCTCCGCCAGCCGCGTGCCATCCAGCCGCGCTTCAGCCCGCATCGCACTTCC
The DNA here is from genome assembly GCF_000735635.1 of Massilia sp. LC238. NCBI lineage: Bacteria > Pseudomonadati > Pseudomonadota > Betaproteobacteria > Burkholderiales > Oxalobacteraceae > Massilia > Massilia sp. LC238. Next base: position 33,740 of record NZ_JNNN01000030.1, read on the forward strand.
CTGCCCCGGCAGCTGCGCGCAGCCGGCGCCCAGCAGGGCGACGCAGAGAGCGGTGAGGAGGGCCGTGCGGCGGCGTGGCAAGGTCGGGAATCGGGACATGGGCGGAGAGGCTGGGGTGTGGGGTGGCTCGGTTGTCCGGTCCGATCATAAGGACGGGTCCGCCACGGGTCAATCTTTACGAGCAGCAATTCCTGTTGGGCCGCGCACGCCAAATGTCACATCGGCGTATGATAAATGGATGATTCCATTTTCGATTCTCGACCTCTCGCCCATCGTTGAAGGCAGCGATGCGGCAACTTCTTTCCACCGTTCACTAGACCTCGCCCAGCACGGCGAGCGCTGGGGCTACGGGCGTTTCTGGCTGGCCGAGCACCACGGCATGCCGGGCATTGCCAGCGCGGCCACTGCGGTGCTGATCGGCCATGTGGCGGCCGGCACCAGGACCATCCGCGTCGGCGCCGGCGGCATCATGCTGCCGAATCACTCGCCGCTGGTGATCGCCGAGCAGTTCGGCACGCTCGAGTCGCTCTATCCGGGTCGCATCGACCTCGGCCTGGGCCGCGCGCCCGGCTCGGACCACACCACCGCACGCGCCCTGCGCCGCAACCTGGCCTCGGATGCCGACGAGTTCCCGCAGGACGTCGTCGAGCTGATGGACTATTTTGCCGACTCGCCGCGCCGCTCCGTGCGCGCGGTGCCGGGCGCAGGCCTGGACGTGCCGGTCTGGATCCTCGGCTCCAGCCTGTTCGGCGCCCAGCTGGCGGCGGCGCTCGGCCTGCCCTACGCGTTCGCCTCGCACTTCGCGCCGCAGATGATGATGCAGGCCATCGAGATCTACCGTTCGACCTTCCGGCCGTCGAAGGAGCTCGACAAGCCCTATGTGATGCTCGGCTTTAACGTGTTCGCCGCCGACACCGACGCGGAGGCGCAGGTGCTGGCCACCTCGATGCAGCAGGCCTTCGTGAACCTGCGCAGCGGCCGCCCGACCAAGCTGCAGCCGCCCGTGCCGGGCTACCTGGAAAGCCTGGGAACGGCCGAGCGCATGATGCTCGACAGCGTGCTGTCCTGCACCGCGATTGGCTCGCCGGCCACGGTGGAAAGCCAGCTGCGCAGCTTCATCGCGCGCACCAAACCGGACGAGCTGATGATCACCTCGCAGGTCTTCGACCACGCGGCGCGCCTGCGGGCCTACGAAATCACGGCCGAGATCAACAAGAAGGGCTGATGTACGTAGGGTGGGCGGCTATACCCGGCAGGCAGGTTTGCCTGCGACCGTAACGCCGCCCACGCGTTCAACCAGGCTATGAATAGCCGCGCTGGCTGCTCGACAGGGAGTTGAACGCGTGGGCGGCGCTCATGGACCGGATGATCCACTTGCGAGGTGGAGCCGCCCACCCTACCAACCGCGGCAAATCAAGCGTCGCCCGTCCCCGCCTGCAGCATGTCGATCAGCGCCCGCGTCGACCTGACTCTCCCCATGCGCGGGAAGATGTGCTTGCAGGCGAAGTGGTGCGCCTCGGCTTCCATGCTGGTCATCGCATCTTCCGCGAACACCAGCTTGTAATTGCGATCAAAAGCCGCACGCGCCGTCGATTCGACGCCGAAGTTGGTCGCAATACCGCCCAGCACCAGGGTATCGATCGCGCGCCGCCGCAGCAGCTGGTCGAGCTCGGTGCCGTAGAAGGCGCCCCACTGGCGCTTGATGACCACGATGTCGCTCGCCTCCACGTCGGCCATCGGGGCCAGCTCCGACGCATCGTAGGGCGGCGCGGCGGCGCCGGGCGGGCGCATCGGGGCGTCGGCCAGCGGCGACGGCAATTCGTTCACCAGCACCCGCACGTACACGATCATCGCACCGCGGTTGCGCATTTCCTGCGCCAGCAGCACGCAGTTGCCGACGGCCTGCTCGGCGGTATAAGGGGCCAGCTCGCGCCTGACATTGCTGTTCTGCAAATCGATCAACACCAGGGCCGTGCGCGCCAGGTTCAGGGATTGTTCGGTCATGGCATCCTCCTGCGTGCAGTATTCAGCGCAGTATTCCTGAATTGCGCCCGCTCCGGCGCACAGGGCTACAATGGCCCGAACCCATCCATCTGGAGAAAGCATGCACCGTCGCCACTTCATCCGCCTTTCATCGCTCGCTGCGGGCGCCGTCCTGTTATCCGGCTGCGCCGCCATCGCGAACCTGAGCACCGGCCCGCTGATCGCGCGCCACGTCCCCAAGGATTACAGCGGCGTGGTCGCCGTGCGCAAGGATGCGGCATCGCCCCTGGTGATCCATGCCAGCGGCCTGGCCCTGCGCGAAGAAAAGCAGCCCGTCACCAAGGACACCCGCTTCCTGGTCGGCTCGATGACGAAATGGATCACCGCCGTCACCGTGCTGCGCCTGGCCGACATGGGCACGCTCGACCTCGATGCGCCGATTTCCCGCCACCTGCCGGAACTGCCGGCGGCGAACGGCGCCGTCACCCTGCGCCAGCTGATGTCGAACCGCAGCGGCATTCCGAACGGCCTGGCGGAAGCCTTGCGCAAGGACAGAGCGGTTGAAAAGCTCGAGATCGGCCCGGTCGAGGCGGCCCTGCGCTTCGGCGCCGGCACCCCCAGCGCGGCCCCGGGCGAGAAATGGGATTATTCGTTCACCAACTGGATCCTGGTCGCGGCGGTCGTCGAACGCGCCCGCAAGGAGCCGTTCACGGAAACCGTGGAGGAACTGGTGCTGGCGCCGAGCGGCGTGAAGGACACCAGTTTCGCCGCCACCGGCTACGAGGACGAAGTGGGCATGGCCGTTGCCTATAACGCCGAAGGCCAGCGCAAGACCTCGTCCGTGCCGCCGATGATCGCGGCCAGCGGCACCCTGTACAGCACCGCGGGCGACCTGGTCGCGATCGCGGACACAGTCTACCGCGGCAAGCTGCTGTCGGACAAGGCGCGCAAGGCGCTGTCCACCGTGGTGGTGCCGGCGGAAGACTATGCGCTGGGTGGGAAGGTGAAAACCGTGAGCACGAAAAACGGCGCCCGCTCCCTTGCGTGGGAAGCGGGCGCCATCGGGGCCTACAAGACGCTGCTGGCCTACGACCCGGCGGACGGCCGGGTCGTGGTCCTGCTGAACAACACCGACATGCCGCAGTCGGAACAGGCGAGGATCGCCACTGCGCTGTTCCAGGACATGTAAGGCTTAGAGCGCTCTTTACTGAATCGGCTTGCCGTCCACGTCGATCTTGCGGACCTCGCCGATGTTCAGCGCACGGATGCCCGGCTCGATCTTGCTCAGGTCACCGACCACCACCCATACCAGGCGGTCCGGCGTGAAGCTGCGCGCCGCTAGTGCATTAGCCTGCTCCGGGGACAGCGACAAGACCTTCTGGGTGTAGGTGTTGTAGTAGTCTTCCGGCAGGCCGTACTGCACGATGTTGGTGTAGGCGCTGGTCAGCTGGCCGGCCGTCTCGAAGCCGCCCGGCAGGCCGAGGGTGTTGTTGTCGACCGCCGCCTTCAGTTCTTCCACCGTGATCGGCTTGCCGCCGGCGATGTCGCGGTACTCGCGCACCAGTTCCTGCATCGCTTCACGGGTCTTGTCGGTCTGCACCGGCGAGACGCTCATGAACGCACGCTGGCCGATCGCCGGCTGCAGCGAGCTGCGCACACCATAGGACCAGTGCTTGTCTTCGCGCAGGTTCATGTTGATGCGCGAATTGAAGGAACCGCCGAACAGGTGGTTGACGATTTCCAGCGGCAGCGCGTCCTCGTGCTTGCGCGGCACGGCCAGCTGGGCGCCGACGATCACGCTCTGCAGCGCGCCCGGACGGTCGACCAGGTAGACCACGTTCTTGCCAGGTGCGGCGACCTCGTTCAGCACCTTCTTCGGCACCTCGCCCGCGCGCCAAGAGGCGAAGGCTTTCTCCAGCATCGGCTTGACCTCGGCCAGCGTGGTGTCGCCCACCACCAGCAAGGTGGCGTTGTTCGGCTTGAACCAGGTGGCGTGGTACTTGACCAGGTCATCGCGGGTCATGCGCTTGACCGCTTCCTCAGTGCCGGTGCCGGTAAACGGCTTGGCATACGGGTGGTCCTGGCCGTACAGGATGCTCGGCAGCACGCGCATCGCCATCGTCTGCGGCACGGTCTTCTCGCGTGCGATCGCGGCCAGGCGGTCCTTCTGCAGGCGCTCGAACTCGTTCTGCGGGAAGGACGGATTCAGCACCAGGTCCGCGTACAAGCTCAGCGCCTGCGGCATGGTGGCCTTGAGCGTGTTCATGTACACGATGCCGCTGTCCAGGTTGGCGCCGGCGCCGAAGTTCGTGCCCAGGCTCTCGAAGGCTTCGCCGATCTCGAGCGACTTGCGGGTTTTGGTGCCCTCTTCGAGCATGCGCATGGCCAGGCTGGCAACGCCAGGCTTGTCCGCCGCGTCCGAGGCATAACCGCTGTCCACCAGCATCTGGAAGTTCACCACCGGCGCGTCATGGCGTTCTGCCAGCACGATCTTCAGGCCGTTCGACAGGGTGGCCTTCTGCATTTCCGGCAGCTTCAGCGCCATCGGCTTGCCGATGGCCGGCTCCTTGCTGCGGTCCACGCCCGGCGTGCCCGCGGCCAGGCCGGTCGGGTAGGGATCGACCTGCAGGACGAAGTCGCCGGTGCTGAGCCAGTCGTTCATGGCCTTCTTCACGCTTGCCGGGGTGGCGGCCTTGATGCGTTCCAGGTAAACCTTGTAGCAGTCCGGATTGCCGGTATAGGTCTGGCACGAGGCCAGCAGGTCGCTCTTGCCGCCGAAGCCGCCGACCCGCTCGATCATGCGGGTGTACTGGGCCAGGATGGTGGTCTTGGCCAGGCGCAGTTCGCTTTCCGTCGGACCGTTCTTCATCAATGCCTGCAGTTCTTCGTCGGCGATGCGCTCCATCTTCGCCACGTCGGCGCCCGGACGCGCGGTCAGGGTGATATCGAACTGGCCGCCGATTTCCGAGGCGTCGTCGCTGGCGGATGCGCTGGTGGCCAGCTGGTCCTTGTAGACCAGGCGCTTGTACAGGCGCGAAGTCTTGCCGCCACCCAGCACCAGGGCCGCCAGGTCGAGCTGCGCTTCTTCCGGCGTGTGCGCGCCCGGCACGTTCCAGGTGCGGTAGATGCGCGTCTGCGTCACGCGGTCCTGCGCCACCGTGCGGTGGGTGCCGGTGCGCTTGGCGATCCAGGCCTGGTGCTTGGCCAGCGGCGGGCCCGGCGGAATGTGGCCGTAGTACTGTTCGACCTTCTGGCGCGCCACTTCCGGGCTGATGTCGCCGGACAGCACCAGCACCGTGTTGTTCGGGCCGTAGTTGGTCTTGAACCAGTCCTGCACATCGGTCATCGAGGCCGCGTCCAGGTCTTCCATCTTGCCGATCACGGTCCAGGAATACGGGTGGCCAACCGGGTAGGTATTGGTCACCAGCAGTTCGTAGGCCAGGCCGTAGGGCTGGTTCTCGCGCTGGCGCTTCTCGTTCTGCACGACGCCGCGCTGCAGGTCGAGCGTCTTCTTGTCGACGGTGCCGAGCAGGTGGCCCATGCGGTCGCTTTCGGCGAACAGCGCATAGTCCAGCATCGAGGTCGGCACGTTCTGGAAGTAGTTGGTGCGGTCCTGGTTTGTGGTGCCGTTCAGGTCGGTCGCACCGATGCCCTGCAGCGCGCTCAGGTAGGTCCTCTTGAAGTTGTCGCTGCCGCCGAACATCAGGTGTTCGAACAGGTGCGCGAAGCCGGTCTTGCCCGGCTTTTCATTCTTGGACCCGACGTGGTACCAGGTGTTGATCGCCACCACCGGGGTCTTGCGGTCCTCGTGGACCAGCACCGTCAGCCCGTTCTTCAGGGTGAACTTGGTGTACTTGATGTCGGGGATCGGGATGTCGGGCGTGCTGGCCGCGGACTTGCCTGGGGCCGGGGCTGCCTGGGTGGCGGATACGCCAGTGGCCAGCGCGAGCGCGACGGCCATCTGGAGAGTGCGACGAACGGATACTGCCATTGCTACTCCTCCAAAGGAAACGGCGGGTTGCCGATCCTTGCATTTTAGGCAGCTTTTGTTATTGCAACAAAGAACTAATTGCGCATGGAGGAGGAATCCATGCGCACTGCATCACGCTGTGGGATGTTTACTGCGGCACGATCCGCAGCAGACTGCCCTTAGCCTCGTCGGTGATCGCATACAGGTGCCCGTCCGGTCCCTGGCGCACGTCGCGCACGCGCTTGCCGATGTCCAGGCGCTCCTGCTTGACCACCTTGCCCTTAGCATCGAATGCCACGCGGCGGATGTCCTCGGTGGCCAGCCCGCCCGAGAACAGGCTGCCGTGCCAGGCCGGGAAGGCCGAACCGGTGTACCAGGTGAGGCCCGAGGCGCCGGTCGACGGCGTCCACACGACCAGCGGATTCACCATGCCCGCGACCACGCGCTTGCCGATCGGTTCGCGGGTCTTGTAGTCCAGGCCATAGCTTTGCAGCGGCCAGCCGTAGTTCTTGCCGCCTTCGATCAGGTTGATCTCGTCGCCGCCGCGCGGGCCATGCTCGCTGGCCCACACGCGGCCCTGCGGGTCGACGGTCATGCCCTGGATGTTGCGGTGGCCGATGCTCCACAGCTCGGGCAGCGCGCCCTTCTGCGCGGCCAGCGGATTGTTCGGCGCCGCCTGGCCCTCGCTTGTCAGGCGCAGGATCGAACCATTGTGGCTGCCCACGTTCTGGGCCTGGTCGCGCGCCAGCATGTTGCCGACGCGCGCGGGCGGGTTGCCGCCATCGCCGATGCTCATCAGGATCGTGCCGTCCTTCAGGAACACGATGCGCGAGCCGAAGTGCTGGCCGCCGCTCTTGGTGGGCGAGGCCTTGAAGATCGTCTTGATGGCGTGGACGCGCTTGCCGTCGAAGACACCCTGCACCAGTGCCGTCGAATTCGCGTCCGCGGTGCCGCTGGCCATGGTCATGTAGATGCGCGGGTTCGGGCCCTTGTCGGACGGGTGCACGGCGATGTCGAGCAGACCGCCCTGCCCCTCCGTGAACAGCGCGGGCAGGCCTTCGACCGGGATGGCCTGGACACGCTTGCCGTCGACCAGGTGCAGCGTGCCCTTCTTGCCGGTGACCAGCATGCGGCCATCGGCCAGCCAGGCCATGCCCCATGGCTGCGGCAGGCTATCCGCCACGGTCTCGACTTTCCAGCCCTTGGCGGCCGGCGGCTCCGCCACCGGTTCGACTTCCTGCGCCACGCTACTGGAGCATGCCAAGGTGATCAGGGTGGCAACGGACACGGCATAAGCTTGATAAGTCGTCATTAAAATATCTCCCGGGATTGGTCAAAGCATTAATAAAGTGGCCTTTTTACCGCATTTTCCTGCATTTTCTCTGCACGTTTAACACAAGAGGCGTAGAATTTACGTTTGAGAGAAACTCACCATAAGGATCTCCCACGATGATGCAACGCCGCGCATTCCTGAAGTCCTCCCTCCTCCTCGCAGCACCCACCCTCAGCATCCCAGCTCTTGCCAAAACGGCACAACCCGCCACCGGCGAACGTGTCCTGCGTCTGTATAACACGCATACCGGCGAAAAGCTGAAGAGCACCTTCTGGGCCGAGGGCGAGTTCATCCCCGATGCGATGAAGGACATCAACAAGGTGCTGCGCGACCATCGCAACAACAAGGTCGCCCAGATGGACCCGGAACTCCTGCTGCTGCTCACCCAGCTCAACGACAGGCTGGAGAACAACCGTGAACTGCACATCATTTCCGGCTACCGCTCGCCGGAGTCGAACGCCAAGCTGCACGCCGCCAGCGGCGGCGTCGCCAAGCGCAGCCTGCACATGGATGCCAAGGCGATCGACATCCGCCTGCCTGGCAAGGACCTGAAGATGCTGCACAAGGCGGCCATGTCCCTCAAGGGCGGCGGCGTCGGCTACTACGCCAGCTCGCAGTTCGTCCACATGGACACCGGCCGCGTCCGTTACTGGTAAGGCCATGACGCGGCTCCTGGTCCGCGTCGTCCTCGGCCTGGCCGCTCTGGCCGGGCACCAGGCTGCCCACGCACAAGCTGCCGGGCAGCCCGCGACGGTCAAGGTGCAATCCACCCGCGACCCGGTCGACAAATCCTACAGAAAAATGATCAAGGGCATGGAACGCTTCGAACGCGAGCGTGCCCTGGCACCCACGGCGCCGCTGCGCTTCCAGCTGCTGCCGCGCCTGCCGACCGTCGACATGACGGGCATCAGCCTGCGGATCGCGGGCGATACGCTCAGCGTACCGGTCGAGGTGGCGCCGGACAACAGCTTCGTCCTGCCCCGTAACGAGCAAGCCTTGCGCGAGGACGCGGCCGTGGTCGCCAACCGCAAGACCACCAGCATGACCTGGCGCGCGCAGATCATCACGCCCGGCCTGCCCGCCGGCACGCGGCGCCTGGGCGACATGCGCCTCGAATGCCTGGTGGGCGTCGAGGCCGGACTGGTGTCCAACAGCTCTCCGCTATTCGGCTGGATCGCTAACGCCCTGACCACGCCCGAGCAGGTGTGCAACAGCCCGAATGGCAATTACCTGTTCTTCGCCGAACGGCCGGTGTTTTCGGTGCGTCTGCGCGCCGTGAATGGGGCAAACGAGCGGGTCGAAACCCTGCCCTTCAACATGCTGTATGCGGGTGGGGAACAGAGCAAGGCCGACTTGCTGTACTGCGACTGCCAGGTCATGCTGGACCGTACCTTCTATGCGCCGATCTGGGACAAGTCCTGGCCGGACGACACGCTGGTGGAGTTCGAGTACATGGAGGATGCGCCATGAAGCGGGCCCTGTTCGCGGCGCTCCTGCTGGCCGGCTGCGCTACCACGCCGGCCCCGCCGGGTACCCAGGTGCCGGCCGAGCGGCTGCAGACCGTCGTTCCAGGCACGACCACCAAGGCGCAATTGCTGGCGGCGTTCGGGCCGACCAAGAGCGTCGTGTTCGACAGCGGCTACGAGGCCTGGTTGTATCAGGCCGCAAGCGGCGCAGGACGATTTTTCGAATTTGTCGTTCTTATCGATCCCGCCGGCATGGTTGCAAAGACGCGAACAGGCCCGGCCGCCCAGCCCTCACGCTAAGGCAATCCGGACAATGCCTGCATAAAAAAATAGCCCGCAAGCGCAGCTATTTGATGAGCAAAAAGCGGTTCAGGCCTTTGCTTTACGGCGTGCCGCGAGCAGTCCCACCATGCCGATACCAAACAGCGTGACGCCGAGCGGTTCAGGGACTTCGCCGGACGAGCCTTCCTGGCCTTGGCGGATGCTGGCGTTGAGGGTGACGGTGTTGAAAGTGAAATCGCCGGTAAGGCGGGTCACGTTACCGGACAGCAGACCAGTGGTGCTAAAGGTCAGAAGATCACTGCTCAGCAGCTGGAACGGATAGTTGGCGCCACCGTTGGGAACGTTGATCGACGGGCTCGAATAGATGGTATCGAAGTATACCTGGACTGCATACGACTCCATATTGTTGCTGCCTTTGTCGTTGCCATTGTCGCTCAGCCTGAAGGTCAGCAGTGCCGACTCGATCGTATCGACGCCTTTCTTGAAAGCGAAGCCATCGAAGGTCAGCTGGTTGAGGTTGAACTCGAAACCGGCGCTGGTTTTCGAACCCGATAGTTTGGTATTCGACGTATAGACTGGATTGATGTCGATCAGGGCTGCCTGTGCAAAGGCGCTGGCGGCGAAGGCGGCGGTTGCGACAGCAACCTTGAAGAATTGTTTCATGGACTAGTTACCTCATAATTATTGATGGTGAATATCCCTTATCAAGCAACATCCATGCCACCAAATAATTTCTACTATGAGGAAAGAATTAGTGCCCCTATGAAAAATTCATTAGTGTAAAGAAGTCCGACACCATATTGTTAAATCTTGCCTGATACTTTTTCGCCTACCTCGTCACCACCCTTGCCCCTGGCCTCGACATGCTTGATGCCGCGCCTAGCAAGGCCCTCCCTCAGCAGGAATTCGATTTCCGCGTTCACGCTGCGCAGATCGCGGGCGGCGAGGCGTTGCAACTCCTCCCACAAGGCCGGGTCTATCCGTAGAGGAAACGCTTTTTTGCCAGGACTTGCCATGCTTTTCGGGTGCTAGTTATACAGTGTGCCCGTGTTGACGATCGGCTGGGTTTCCTTGTCCGAACACAGCACCACGAGCAGGTTGCTGACCATGGCCGCCTTGCGTTCGTCGTCGAGCTCGACGATGCCCCGCTCGGACAATCCCCTCAGCGCCGCTTCGACCATGCTGACGGCGCCGTGCACGATCTTGGCGCGGGCGCTGATGATCGCCTCGGCCTGCTGGCGACGCAGCATGACCTGCGCAATCTCGGCAGCATATGCCAAATGGGTGAGCTTTGCATCGAGCACCTCCACACCCGCCGCCTCGAAACGCGCCTGCAGCTCGCGCTGGAGGGCGTCGGCCACCACGTCCATGCCGGCGCGCAGCGTGGTTTCGCCTTCCGGCAGGTCCTCGCCTTCGTCGTAGGCATATTGCGAGGCCAGGTGGCGCAGCGCGGCTTCCGCCTGGATCGAGACGTAGCGCTCGAAGTCATCCACGTCGAACACGGCCTGGGCGGTGTCGCGCACCCGCCAGACAACGGCCGCGCTGATCTCGACCGGGTTGCCGCGCTTGTCGTTGACCTTCAGCGTCGGGGCGTTGAAATTGCGGGCGCGCAGCGACAGGCGCCGCTTCTTATAGAGCGGAAAGGCCCAGCGCAGGCCTTCGCTGCGGTCGGTGCCGATGTACTTGCCGAACAGGGTCAGGATGGCGCTTTCGTTCGGCTGGAGCATGAACAGGCCGCCCAGGCAGACGGCAGAGAACAGGCCCATCGCGAAACTCAGCAGGATCGAGGGAAACTCCCCTGTCCCAAACAGGGAGAGGGCAGCCAGGAGCAGGACAACGCCGGCAGCGGCTGCCAGGTAACCATTCACGGATGAGAACGCCTTTTCGTGGCGCGTATGTGCTGCGTGCATGCTCGACTCCCCTCAGAAAGTAACATCAAAGTGATATCACTTTAGGATCACTAGAAATTATTGTCAAGCAATTCCGACAAGCTTTATGACATCGTGCAAGCGTAGTAGAGTTGCATGTCCCGATGACCGAATGCCGACATGCCGCGCCAGCCTGCCCTCTCCCTCGTACTGAGCCTCCTGCTCGCAGCCTCCGCCCAGGCCCACGGCCTGTCCGCCACCGAACAGCGCATCCTCGAGGAGGTCAAGGCCTGGCAGCCCGAGGCCATCCATCTGCTCGAACGCAGCGCCCGCATCAACAGCGGTACCTTCAACTTGGCCGGCGTGCGCGCCACCGGCGAAGTGTTTCGCAAGGAGCTGGAAGCCCTGGGCTTCAAGACCGTCTGGATCGACATGCCGCGCGAAATGGGGCGTGCCGGCCACCTGGTCGCCAACCGCATGGGCAAGCAGGGCAAGCGCCTGCTGCTGCTCGGCCACCTCGACACCGTGTTCGAACCTGACGCTTCCACCCCGCTGTGGGAGCGCGAGAACGCCACCACGGCGCGCGGCCAGGGCGTGGCCGACATGAAGGGCGGGAACGTGGTCGCGATTGCGGCCCTGCGCGCCCTGCACCGCGCCGGGGCGCTCGAGAACACCACCATCACCGTGGTGTTCACCGGCGACGAGGAAGAAGCCGGCCACCCGCGCGAAGTCTCGCGCCGCGACATGATCGAGCTGGCCAAGCTGAGCGACGTGGCGCTCAGCTTCGAAGGCGCCGTCACCGGTCCCGATGGCCAGCCGATGGCGACCGTCGGGCGCCGCGCCACCGCCTTCTTCGACCTCGACGTCAAGGGCCGGCAAGGCCACTCGCAGGGCGTGTTCGGTCCCGCCGGCTACGGCGCCGTGTACGAGGCCGCGCGCATCCTCGACGGCTTCCGCCAGCAGGTGGTGGAGCCGGGCCTGACCTTCAATCCGGGCGTGATCCTGGGCGGCACCGACGTCACGCTCGACGAGGCCAATGCGAAAGGCACGGCCGCCGGCAAGACCAACGTCGTCGCCAACACGGTGACCGTGCGCGGCGACCTGCGCTACCTCGACTACGCCCAGCGCGACCGCGCCCACGCGCGCATGCGCGAGATCGTCGCGCAAAGCCTGCCGGGCGCCGGCGCCACGATCGCTTTCCGCGATTCCTATCCGCCGATGGCGGTCACGCCGGGCAACCTGAAGCTGCTCGACTTGTATTCGCAGGCCAGCCTGGACGCCGGCCTGGGCGCGGTCGGCGCGGTGCCGGCCACCATGCGCGGCGCCGGCGACATCCAGTTCGTCGCCCCCATCATCGACAGCCTCGATGGCCTGGGCGCCAGCGGCGGCGCGGCCCATTCGCCCAACGAGCGCGTCGACCTCACTTCGCTGGAGCGCTCGGCGATCCGCGCCGCACTGTTGATGTATCGCCTGACGCGATAGATGCCCCGCACGGCTGGCGAAATTCGATGGCAAAGCCAGCCGCTTCGCTGCAGAATAGGCTTGCCGGAGCATTCGCGACCATCCAGGAGGCTGTCATGCGTGCGTGGACATATCTGCTGATCCTTATTTCCTTCTGCATGAGCGCCTGCGGCGGAGGGGGCGGCAACCCCGGCACCACCGGCCCCACCCCGACGCCGCCGACCGCCACCACCGGTTCGCTGGCGATCACCACCAGCGGCCTGCCCGCCGGCGTGAACGCCTCGGTGCGCGTCAACGGCCCCGCCAGTTACCAGCAAGATCTGACTGGCTCACAAACCCTGTCGAATCTCGCGCCCGGCAGCTACAACCTCGCCGCCGCACCCGTGACCGCCGGCGGCGTAACCTACACGCCCTCGCCCTCCTCGCAAAGCGCCGTCGTCAGCGCCGGCGCCACTGCCAGCGCCACGGTGGCGTATGCGAACGCGCCGGTGAACATCGCGCTGAGCCAGGTGGTGGCCAACCTCGACAACCCAACCTACCTCACCGCCCCGGCGGGCGACACGCGCCTGTTCATCGTCGAGCGGGCCGGACGCATCCGCATCGTCGACAACGGCACTACGCTCACCGCCCCCTTCCTCGACATCAGCGGCCGCGTCTTCACCGGCGGCGAAGGCGGCCTGCTGTCGATGGCCTTCGACCCGCAGTTTTCCAGCAACCGCTACTTCTACCTCTACTACACCGACCCGCAGCAGAACATCGTCATCGAGCGCTTCAGCCTGGGCGCCAATCCCAACCTGGCCGATCCGACCTCGGGTCTGGTCATCATCCGCATCCCGCACCCCGGTTTCACCAACCATTTCGGCGGCCAGGTCGCCTTCGGCCCGGACGGCAACCTGTACCTGGCCACCGGCGACGGCGGCGGCGCGGGCGACCCGAACCGCAACGGCCAGAACCTGAACTCCCTGCTCGGCAAGCTGCTGCGGATCGACGTGCGCAACGCAAGTGCCGCCCAGCCCTACGCGATCCCGGCCGGCAATCCATATATCAACCAGGCGGGGCGGCGCGCCGAGATCTGGGCGGCCGGGCTGCGCAATCCCTGGCGCTTCGCTTTCGATGGCAGCCAGCTCTACCTGAGCGACGTCGGCCAGGACCGGCGCGAAGAGGTCAATATCGGCCCGGTGTCCGCGGCAGGACTCAACTACGGCTGGAACACGAAGGAAGGCACGCTGTGCTACAACGCCGCCAGCTGCGAGCGCAGCGGCCTGACCCTGCCGGTCTTCGAATACGACCATGGCAGCAACGACGCCAACGGTTGCTCGATCACGGGCGGCTTCGTCTACCGCGGCAGTGCCATTCCCGGGCTGCAGGGACGCTATTTCTATTCCGATTACTGCCGCGGATTCCTGAAGAGTTTCCTCGCCGGCGGCGCCAGTGTCAGCGAGCAGCGCGACTGGAGCGTGGGCGACATCGGCAACGTGGTCTCCTTCGGGCAGGACGGCCAGGGCGAGTTGTACCTCATGACGTCGCGCGGCATCGTCTATAGAATTGGACCTTCCGCCAACCCATGAGCGATTCATGCGCTTAAAATAGAGAGATGGCACGCTTACAACTTACCTTCCCCGAAGACCAGTTCTACTATTCCACCCCGATGTCGGTACGCGTGACCGACATCAATGCGGGCAACCACCTCGGCAACGACTCGATGATCTCGATGATCTCCGAGGCACGGGCGCGCTTCCTGTTCGAGTTCGGCGTCGCCGAGACCGAGCGCGACGGCACCGGCATCATCGTCACCGACCTGGCCACGACCTACCGCGCCGAAGCGCATGCGCGCGACCAGCTGCTGTTCGAGGTGGGCGTCATGGACTTCAACAAGTACGGCGGCGACATCATCTTCCGCATCACGCGCCCGCGCGACCGCAAGCTGATCGCCATGGCCAAGCAGGGCTTCGTCTTCTTCAACTACAAGTCCAGCCAGGTCGTGATGATGCCGGAAGAGTTCCGCGGCAAGTTCGACCGGGTCAACTGGATCGACTGAGAAGGCTGGCCCGGCAATCGGGCCCAGCTTTTCGGGCCGGGGCTCTCCCGGCCTACCCCCTTTCCGAGCCTGGCCTGCCAGGGCTCGTCGTCATTTTCCAAAATAGTTGGAACTTTTCCGCTGCCTCGGCGGAATACAGGCAAGAGATGACGACCATGACCACGATCACCCCCGACACCGCCGACCACGAACTGCTGCGCCTGACGCATGCGGGCCGCGCCGCCGCCTTCACGACGCTGTACCGACGCCACCAGGGTCCGCTGTACCGCTACGCGCTGATGCGCTGCGGGTCCGCGGACATGGCGGCCGACGTGGTGCAGGAAGCCTTCATGGGCCTGCTCACGAAGCGTTTCGGCTTCGATCCGCTGCGCGGCCAGCTGCAGCATTTCCTGTTCGGCGTAGCGCGCAATGTGATCCTGAAGCTGGAGGAAGCGCGACGGCGCCACGTGGCGCTGCCGGAGCCGCGGGTGGAAGAGGACGGAGACGGCGAGCTGGAGCTCGACCTCGCCTGCGAGGGCGCCGAGCCGCTCGCCCGCCTGCTGGGCAACGAGGCAGCCGAGGAAGTGCGGCGCGCACTCAGCCTGCTGCCGGCGCACTACCGCGACGTGGTCATCCTGTTTGAACTGCATGAACTGTCGTACCAGGAGATCGCCGCGGTCTGCCAGGTGGATATCGGCACCGTGCGCTCGCGCCTGTCGCGCGGCCGGGCGGCCCTGGCCAAGCGCCTGCAGGCGCACGCACCAAGCGCATGCCTCGCGAATTGATGGAGTAGATGATGGATACCAAGGACAAGCAAGACGAACTGGCCCCCTGCTTTGCCGCGCTGCGCAGCGAGCTGGCCGGCATCGACACCCCGCGCTGCGTCGAGAAGGAACTGCTGCAGGCCTTCGAGCGCCAGTTTGCACCGACGAAGCGCCGCTGGTACCAGGCCCTGAGCCTGCCCCAATGGGGCACCGCCGGCGCCCTGTGCTCGCTGACGGTGGTCGTGCTGCTGCTGGCGCATTCGCCGCACCAGGCCGTGAGCGTGAGCAGCCAGCCCCTGGTCAGCTTCGACAGCGGCGGCGCCTTCGTCGCCCTCGATTCGCTCGAGCGGATCGAGGCCGAACCCGATGCGCGGCTGGTCGAGACCGAGGTGCCGCGCACCGCGCTGGCGCCGCTCGGCGTGCCGGTCAGCCCGGAAAACGCGGCCGACACCGTGCGGGCCGAGATGCTTGTCGCCGCCGACGGCCATCCGCTGGCCGTGCGGCTCAGTTCCACCAACTAGGACCAACGATCTTTACCCACAAGAGGACATGACATGAACAAGAAGATTCTGCTTGCAGCACTGCTGGCCTGCGCCTTCGCCCCGGCCCTGGCCGGTGAGATGGGCTTCGACGAAGAACAGGTCGTCGAGCGCCGCATCGTCACCCGCACCGGCGGCGAACTGCAGGCCGGCCACCCGGACGCCATGAACTTCGTCGATGCCGTGGGCGGCGGCGCCACGATGGTGCACATGTCGCGTGCCCGCATGATCAAGAATGCGCCCTACAGCGCCGAGATGGTGTCGGAGCGCACCCAGACCCTGGGCGACGGCAACCAGATCGTGCGCAAGACCAGCACGATGAGCTACCGCGACAGCGCCGGCCGCACCCGCACCGAGGTGCGCGGCGAAGACGGCGAACTGCGCACCGTGACGATCCACGATCCGGTGGAAGGGGTGCGCTATGTCCTGCGTCCGCGCGACAAGACCGCGATCAAGGTCTCGGCGCCGAACGGCGCGGCGATGGCCGCCGTGCGTGAACAGGCCCGCGCGGCCGCCGCTGCCTCGGCCGCCGAGGCGCGCGTGGCCGGCGCCCAGGCCCGCCTCGCCGCCGACCAGGCGCGCACCAGGATCGAGGAATTGCGCCGCGAAGGCAAGCTGCCGGAAGGCGAACGTTTCATCATCAAGCAGGTCGAGCGCTCCGGCAGCAAGGCCGGCGAACACAAGGACGTGCAGATCCGCATCGCCCAGGTGGCGGGACCGCAGGCGGCGGCGCGCGTGGCGCCGGTGCTCGCCGGCGCGCTCGGCGACCACAAATGGGCCGGCAAGGCGGAAACCAAAGACCTCGGCACCCGCGAATTCAACGGCGTGAAGGCCACCGGCGTGCAGCGCAGCTACGAGATCCCCGCCGGCGAGATCGGCAACCGCAGCCCGATCGTCGTCAGCACCGAGACCTGGACCGCGCCGGAACTGCAGGCCGTGGTGTACCAGAAGCGCAGCGACCCGCGCAGCGGCGAATTCGTCTACCGCGCCGACAACCTGAAGCGCGAGGAGCCTGCCGCGGCCCTGTTCACCGTGCCCTCGGACTACACGGTGAAGGATTCGGCGGCGCTGGCCAGGGAAGCGGCCGAGAAAGCGGCTGCGGCGCGTGCGAAGGCCGGCAGGAACGGCTGATCGGCCTACGAAATAAAACGGCGCCTCGGTTCACCGAGGCGCCGGTTGAGTGGATCAGGAAACGATTAGGACTTCTTCTGCAGGATGGTCTTGTCGAACCACTCCTGGATCATGCGCTTCTCGAAGCGCCGGGGTTCGCTGTCGTGCAGGCGGCTGCCGCGCTGCAGGTAGTTCATGTCCGACAGCTTGGCCTTGCCGGTCTGGATCACCTGGCCGTTGGCGCTCAGGGTGTAGCGCAATTCCATGACCGGCCAGTCCGCCATGCCTTTCAGCACGCGCAGGTCGTTCCCGCCGCGCGTGTTCGGGTATTCACGGCCGGCGAGGTCGATGTCGGTCACGTCCACCGTCAGCTCCTGACCGGCCGGCAGCGACTTGCCCAGTTCGACAAAATAATCCGCCAGGTCTTCCAGCACTTCCTTGCGCTCCCATGGCGCGAACGGCAAGTCGGAGAACTTGTCGGACTCCACGTAATTGACGGTCACGCCCGCCGAGGCGGCGCCGGCACCCAGCGCGAGCAGGGCCGCGAGGGCCACTTTGCCAACCAGCGTTTTCATTGCTTTCCCTTTCATTGTTCCGGACCCCTTCATGTTCCGAATATACGCCCTTTGCGCCGCCTTTTCAGTGCCGGATTGTCGGCGTTTTGTATCGAAATGTTAGGTCCGCAAGACAAATGGCTTCGGCAAATGGAAACGGCGCCTTGCGGCGCCGCATTTCCCCCTGCCGGTATGGCGGTTCAGCCAGGCTTCTTGGTCAGGATGGTCTTCTTGAACCAGTCCTGCAGCATGCGCTTCTCGTAGCGCAGGTTGTCCATTTCCATGGACATCTTCACCTTGCGGTTCATGTAGCCCACGTCGGAAATCTGGGCGGTGCCGCTGTCGAACACCTGGCCCTTGCTGCTCAGCGCGTACTGCAGCTCGATCAGCGGCCAGTCGGACTTGCCCTCGAGGACGCGCATGTCGCCGCTGGCACGCTGGCCAGGGTATTCGCGGCCGGCCAGGTCGACGTTGTAGATATTGACGGTCAGGTCGGTACCGGCCGGCAGGTCCTCGCCCAGCTTCTTGATGTAGTCCGCCAGCTTGTTCAGGACATCCTTGCGTTCCCAGTCGCCGCTCGGGAGGTCCGCGAACTGCTCCATGTTGACGTAGTTAACGGTCACTTCCGCCGAGGCGGTGGCGGCGCCCAGTGCGAGTGCGACCGCGAAAGCTGCTTTACTCACCATTTCTTTCATTTCTCCCCCTCCCTTTTAAAGCGGCTAATAAAACCTCCATGGCTGAGTTGTAAGGTCTTGCCGTACAGGTGTACTGTCTTCGACCTTACGCCTTGCCCTGAAGGTTTTGTTAGCCGCTTTTACTGTTCAATATTCTTACCCATCAATAAATATACGCCCTTTGTGTCCGCTTGCCACGCCTCTTTTGTGGAAGTTTTGCATCCAAGAGTTAGATTACGCACAGGGCATATGCCGGGCCTGGCCGACAATGAGGGGGAGGAGGTCGAACCATGCCCGAAGGACCGTCGCTATATATCTTGAAGGAGCTGGTCAGGGATTTCACCGGCCAGGAGATCGTCCGCGCCGACGGCAACGTGCGCGCCATCGACCCGGCGCGCCTGGTGGGCCAGCAGATCGAGGCCATCCACACCTGGGGCAAGCACCTGCTGATCGAGACGCCGGGCATGGTGGTGCGCGTCCACTTCCTGTTGTTCGGCACCTACCGCATCAACGAGCGGCGCGAGGAGAAGACCCCGCGCCTGTCCATCGAAACCGCCAACGGCAACGAGCTCAACCTCTATGCCTGCCAGGTCCGGGAGATCGACCGCGCCACGTATGAGGCCTACGATTTCAGTGCCGATGTCATGTCGGACGCCTGGGACCCGAAGCGAGCGCGCAAGAAGTTGCGCGCCCAGCCCGACATGCTGGCCTGCGACGCCCTGCTCGACCAGGACATCTTTTCGGGCGTCGGCAACATCATCAAGAACGAAGTCCTGTTCCGCATCCGCGTGCATCCGCTGTCGACGGTCGGCGCCTTGCCCGCGCCCAAGCTTCGTCTACTGGTCGACGAAGCCCGCCAATACTCCTTCGATTTCCTGGAATGGAAGCGTCAATACGTACTCAAGCAGCACTGGCTGGCCCATGCAAAACGCATTTGCCCGCGCTGCAACATTCCCTTCCTGAAAGCCAACCTCGGCCGCAGCAACCGCCGCAGTTTCTACTGCGAGCGCTGTCAGAAACGCTACCACTAGGACATGGTTTCCGGCTATGTGACATCGTTAACCAACACTTTTAATGTTGCCTGTTGTTAAGGACTGATGGTCGTACTACAATCGTTTTGACTTGCGGCTATGTCTTATACGTTTCCCGCC
Source organism: Massilia sp. LC238 (assembly GCF_000735635.1). Lineage (NCBI taxonomy): Bacteria > Pseudomonadati > Pseudomonadota > Betaproteobacteria > Burkholderiales > Oxalobacteraceae > Massilia > Massilia sp. LC238. The sequence continues at coordinate 52,912 of NZ_JNNN01000030.1, forward strand.
GCCAAATGTTGCGATTGATCAACTCGAGCAAACGGTAAGCCTATGTCCTTCCTCTCCAACGCGGCGCCAAAGCTGGCTCCATGGAAAGTCCTGCTGGTCGACGACGAGCCCGACATCCATGACATCACCAAGCTGACCCTGTCCCGCTTCCGCCTCGACGGCCGCGCGCTGCAGTTCCTGCACGCCTACAGCGGCGAGGAGGCCAAGGCGGTGCTGGCACGCGAGAAGGACGTCGCCCTGGTGTTCCTGGACGTGGTGATGGAGCGCGAGGACAGCGGCCTGGAAGTGGCGCGCTGGATGCGCCAGGACCTGGACAACCAGTTCACCCGCATCGTGCTGCGCACCGGCCAGCCGGGCCAGGCGCCGGAAGAGCGCGTGATCGTCGATTACGACATCAACGATTACAAGGAAAAGACCGAGCTCGATCGCACCAAGCTGTTCACCACCACCTTCGCCGCCCTGCGCGCCTACCGCGACATCATGAAGGTCGAGGATGCGCGCCGCGCGCAGCAGACCTACCGCGAAGGCCTGGAACGCGTGATCGCCGCCTCGACCCACATCTTCCAACAGCGCAGCCTGAAGGATTTCGCCAACGGCCTGCTGCAGCAGGTGGTGGCGCTGCTGCGCCTGGAGCAGAGCATGCTGCTGCGCCTGAAGGGCGCGAGCGTGATCACGGGCGAGAGCCAGTACGAAGTGCTGGCCCAGATCGGCGACATGGAAGGCCACGAGATCGGCCACGAGCTGGTGGCCCAGCTGGACGACGCGCGCCACAACCGCATTTCGCGCCTGCACGGCGACACCTATGTCGGCTACTTCCCGAACCGCACCGGCAAGGCCTCGCTGCTGGTGCTCAAGGGCGTGGAAGAGATCGCGGAGATCGACGCCCAGCTGCTCGAGGTGTTCTGCTCGGGCGTGGCGATCGCCTTCGACAACATCCTGCTGAACCAGGAGATCACCGATACCCAGGCGGAGCTGATCCTGCGCCTCGGCGACGTGGTCGAGTCGCGCTCGAACGAAGCCGGCAACCACGTGCGCCGCATGGCCCAGGTCTGCCACCTGCTGGCCCAGGCTTCCGGCATGCCGGAAGACGAAGTCGCGACCCTGATGCACGCCGCGCCGATGCACGACGTAGGCAAGATCGCCACCCCGGACGCGGTGCTGCTCAAGCCGGGCAAGCTGACCGAGGACGAGTGGGAAGTGATGAAGCAGCACCCGACCGTCGGCCTGCAGATCCTGGACGGCTCGCAGCGCCCGATCCTGAAGGCCGCCGCCGTGATCGCCCACCAGCACCACGAGAAGTTCGACGGCAGCGGTTACCCGCAGGGTTTGCGCGGCGAGGCCATCCACCCCTATGCCCGCATCGTGGCGGTGGCCGACGTGTTCGACGCCCTGAGCCACAAGCGCTGCTACAAGGACGCCTGGCCGGCCGCCAAGGTGACCGAGCACCTGCGCGAGGTGGCGGGGCACCACCTGGATCCGTATTACGTGGATCTGCTCATCAAGAACATGGACAAGGCGCTGGAGATCAATGCGCAGTGGCCGGATTGAATGCGCGGGCTGCTCTCGCAACATGAACAGCCTCCATCCAACATTCTTACCCTTATCAGTTGAACCGTCATCCCGGCATAGGCCGGGATCCAATTCCGTCGCGTACCACCAGAACGATCGCAGTCGGTATGCATGCAAAATTGGATTCCGGCCTTCGCCGGAATGACGTGCCAAAGGCGCGGGCGGCTAGAGGCGTCTGCAATAAGCCTGGTACCGATCCACTCTTACTTCTTCAGCGAGCGCGGGAAGCGCAGCTGATACCGCAGCCCCTGCCCCGGCGCACTCTCCGCCGTCACCGTCCCGCCCAGCGCCCCCGTCACCAGGTTGTACAGGATGTGCGCCCCCAGTCCGCTGCCCCCTGTGCCGCGCTTGGTGGTGAAGAAGGGGTCGAACAGCTTGCCCAGCGTCTCCTGGTCCATTCCCACGCCGTCGTCCGCATAGTCGAACAGCACCTGCTCCCCCTCCTGCGCCACGCGGATCGTGATGCGTCCCGGCTGGTCGCGCTCGAAGCCGTGCAGCAGCGAGTTCACGACCATGTTGGTGACGATCTGCGAGACCGCGCCCGGCGAGCTGTCCAGCACCAGGTCCAGCGGGCAGTCCAGTTCCACCTTGATCGGCCGCCCCTTGAGCTTGGGCTGCAGCGACAGCAGCACTTCCTGCACGTAGCTGCACAGCTTGAAGTTACGGATGTCGCCCGAGGATTGGTCCACCGCCACCTGCTTGAAACTGCGCACCAGGCTCGCCGCGCGCTGGGTGTTGGTGGTCATGATGCGCAGCGACTGGTCGACGATGTCCAGGAAGCTGTTCAAGCTGTCCTCGGTCATCGTGCCCGCGGCCAGCTCTTCGCGCGTGAGCTTGAGTTCCTGCACCAGGTGGCTGGTGGCGGTCACGCAGATGCCCAGCGGGGTATTGATCTCGTGGGCCACGCCGGCCACCAGGCCGCCCAGCGACGCCATCTTCTCCTGGCGTACCAGTTCGCCCTGCGCCACCTGCAGCTTGTGCAGGGCTTCGTTCAGCGCCGCGTTCTGCACTTCCAGCGCCTCCTTGGTCTTGCGGATCTTGCGGTCGGCCTGCATGCGCGCCAGCGCCACCGCGACATGGCTGGCCATGAAGGCCAGCAGGTCCAGTTCCGCCTTGGTATAGGTCACCGACGGGTCGTAGCTCTGCACCACCAGCACGCCGTAGGGCTGGTCATGCACCAGCATCGGCGCGCCCATCCAGCTGGCGATGTCGGGGTTCCCGAAGGGCGCCCTGACCAGGCCGTTGGCGACCAGGTGCTTGACGCTGGTGGCGTCGTGGAGCTGGGCCTGCTTGCTCGTCAGGACGTAAGAGCACATGCCCTGCCCCACCGGGAAGCGCGTCACCGGGGCCGTACCGTCCTTCTCGTCCACGAAGTAGGGAATGCTGATTTCCTGGGTATCCGGATGGTGCAGCGCGATCAGGAAGTTCTTCGCCACCATCAGCTCGCCGATGATGTCATGCAGGCTGGTGGTCAGGGTGGCGGTGTCCAGCGCCTGGGCCGACAGGCTGGCGATCTGGTACAGCGCGTGCTGCACCTGCTCGGCGCGGCGGCGCTCGGCCACTTCGACCGCCAGCGCCGCGGTGCGCTCCTGCACCGCGCGCTCCAGCCGGTCCATGCTCTGCAGGCCCTGCAGCGCATTCGACACGTGGTTGGCGATTTCCGAGAACAGCGCCTGGTCTTCCTCGCTGTAGGTGACGCCCTGCGTATAACTCTGGATGACCATCGCGCCCAGCGCCTGGTGGTGGCGGTCGAGCAGGGGCGCGCCCATCCAGTGTTCGGCGGCGGCGCCGTGGCCCCACTGCATGCCTTCGCGCTCGCGCGCCAGGAAGTCGTCGGCGGTGATCATCAGGCGGCGCTTGTTCACCACCACCCACGAGGTCGGCGACTCTTCCGGCGCCGCCAGCCGCACCTTTTGCCCGCTTACCGGCACCTCGGCGTCGGCTTCGTCGACGAAGTACGGGAACCAGATCGTCCCCTCCTCGCGGTCGCACAAGGCCACATAAAAGTTGGCCGCATACATGATGCGGCCGAGCGCGCGGTGCACCGCGCCGATGAAGTCGACGATGTCGTTGCAGCTGGTCGACAGCTCCCCGATTTCGAGCAGCATCGACTGGACTGCTTCCAGCCGGGCGAGACGGTCCATTGCTTCCCCCAAGGTAATTAATTCCAATGGGAAATATTAGCAGTTCAGACCGTCCAGCCGAAGCCTTATTCGCGAAGTGTGGCGCAAAGCGCTCTTATGCGCGCGGGGCGCGGAAATCGTTCTCGATCCAGGCGTAAGCCGAGGCCGGGGTCAGCTTGAAGCTGGCCGGCACCCGCACCTTGGCCACCTGCTCGCCCATTTCGTCGGTGGCGGCCAGGATGGCGTAGGGGTCGTCGTCGTCCGGCACGATGTCCAGCGTCACCTTCAGTTCGCCGTTCTCGGTGGAGACCGTGGTCTTCTTGTGCAGGATCGCGTGCAGGTGCTGCTCATGGCGGCGGATCACTTCGGACGCCGTCTTGATCAGCGTGTTGAAGGCATTGACGTCGAGCGGCTTCGGGTTCTTCTTGTCGCGTCCCATGGTCCAGGGGCCGACCAGGGCCGGTTCCCGCTCGCCATCCTTGTACATGGCAACCGCCCAGCCTTCGTCGTCGTCGTTCTTGATCACGCGCGCGGTCCAGCCGTTCCCCTGCCACAGGCGGGGTTCCTGCACCAGGGCGTTCTCTTCGCCTTCGTGCTCGTGTTCGTCGTGTTCGTTCATGGTCGTGTTTCCCTATGCCTCAAAGCAGAGATCATAGAGGAAACCGGCCCCAGGAAGAAGCCCGTTTGGCTTAAGCCTCAGGCATAACGGGGGCAGCGCCAGTCGGGACCGCGTGGCGGCCGTACCGGCGGGCGCACCGGGGTCGGGCGCGGATCGACCGCGGGAGAGGGCGTCTCCCGATTGAACGGATTGATGATGATCGGCGGGATGGTAGGTGGCGCCGATGGCGGGCCTTTGGGACCGCTGTTGGCCAACGCGGGATGCAGAACGGCCAGGTGGTCCCCCATTTTCTGGATGACAGCGTGCATAGGATCCCCCTGCTTCAGGAACAGGCTGTCAGTATAGGAAAGGATACGTTCATTACAAGGCCAAATCGACCACGTTTGTTGCCGCGCGGTTGTACTGTCTTCATCCACTTATCGCGTCTGCACGCGTCCCGGCGCGTCAATTATGCAGTTTGTCGCAAAGCCGTGGCCGCAGCCGGCGCGGGCTCTTACAGTTCAACCATGCCGCGACGAAAAGCGCACCCGAAAACCAGCCCACTGAAGAGGACCACCATGAAAAACTTTGCCAAGATCGCCATCCTGTTCCTGTTTGCCGTCCTGCTGCTGGACATCGCCTTCGATGCCGCCGACTTCATGAGCTTCAACATCGACGGCGACGAGGTCGATGGTCCGCTGGGCGCCCTGCTGGCCGTGATCTTCGCCGGCGGCGGCTTGGTGATTGCCGGCGTGGTCATGCTGGTGGTGGGCGCAGTACTGGCGGTGGTGTTCGCCGGCGTGGGCGTGATCGTCGTCGGCGCGCTCGGCTTTGCCGCGGTGGCCGTCGCGCTGGCACTGTCGCCGCTGCTGCTGCCGCTGCTGGTGCCGGTGGCGATCATCTGGTACCTGGTCAGCCGCAGCCGCAAGGCCCCGGTCGCCGAGCCGGTGCACAAGGCGGCCTGATCTCCGCAGCGCGAGTCCAGGACGGCCGGGAACTTCCCGGCCGTTTTACTTGGCGGTGCGACGTGCGGCGCCCGTCAATACGGAACAGGTAAAATCGGCGTAAGACCACTACGCCTGTTCCAAGATGCAAGTCCGGCCCCCGCCCGCCGTCCGCACGATCCGCCCTACTCCGCTGTCGCGGCTCGTGATCGTCACGGCCGGGCTGATCGCCGCACTGGGCCTGATTACCGGTGCGATGCTGTACGCCAGCTACCAGGACGCGCTGCGCGAACAGCAGGTCACCCTGCGCAACGTCGCCATCGCCTTCGCCGCGCAGACCGCGGGCGTGGCCCAGGCGATCGACAGCGCCGCACAGCAGGCGGCGCGCATGCTGCTGGTACAGGACGCGCCACCCTCTTCCGGGATAGCCGACGGCCGCGATGGCCTGGCCCACCCCTACCTGGCACGCATCGTCCTGTTCGACACCGCCGGCCAAACAGTCGGCAGCGTCATGCCGGGCAGCAGTTCGCGTGACCTGCCCCCCATCAAGCCGCCCGCCGGCGACATCCCGCGCCGCATCACGATCACCGACATCGATCGCAGCACCGGGCGCGGCATCCTGAATTTCGTGCACCCGGTGCGCGACCGCAGCGGCCGGCGCATCGGCACCGTGGTGGCGCAGGTCGACTCGGTGCGTTTCGAGCAGCTGTACAACCTGGTGGAACTCGGCAACGGCGGCTCGGTCACCCTGCTGCACCGCGACGGCACCATGCTGGTACGCGGCCCCGGCTTCCCGGCCGGCATCGGCCGCTCCTTCGCCGACACGCCGCTGTTCCGCGTGCAGCTGCCGCGCGCCAGCCGGGGCAGCTTCGAGGCAACCAGCCCGATCAACGGCACGGCCGGCCTGTACGGCTACGACGTGGTGGAGGGCTTCGACCTGGTGATCATCACCGGCATGGCACGCTCGGTCGCGCTGGAAGCATGGTACGGGCGGCTGTGGACAGCCCTGGCCTTCTACCTGCTGCTCGCGCTCGTGCTGTCGCTGCTGGCCTGGCGGGTGGCGCGCGCCCCCCGCCGCCAGTTCGGCCTGATCGACATGGTATCCAGCAGCGAGGCGCGGCTGGCCAAGAGCTTCGACTACCTGGCCTCGATCGTGAACGCGGTGGGCGCGCCGATCTGGGTGCTGGACGGCGCGCGCCGCATCGTGCTGGCCAACGAGGCCTTCGCGCGCCTGGTCGGACGCCCGCGCGAGAGCCTGCCGGGTCTGGACGAAAGCGCGGTGCTCGATGGCGCCGCCGCCGAGCGCGAGCGCCGCTACGCCGCGGTGCTGGCGCATGGCGGCACCGTGGACGCGACCGGCACCATGCACGACGGCAGCGGCGAAAGCCGCACCGTGATCCAGCTGACTTCGCGCCTTGCCGGCGACGACGGCACGGCCCACCTGGTCAACGTGCTGACCGATATCACCGAGCGCGAACGCGCCGAGGCGCGCCTGGCCTAGCTGGCCGAATTCGACGCCATCACCGGCCTGCCGAACCAGGCCCAGTTCTGGCGCCTGCTGGAAGGACGCATCTCGGCCGATGCGGCCGCCGCGGAGGGCGGGCGCGGACTGGCCGTGGTCGCGCTGGTGCTCGAGCGCCTGCACGAGATCGTCGACCTGCTCGGCCACGAGGCCGGCGACCGCGCCCTGCGCCAGGTGGCCGATTTGCTGCGCGGGGCCTGCGGTGAGGGTGACGAAGGCGCCGTGGCGGCGCGCATCCGCGGCAGCGAGTTCGCCTTCGTGCTCGATGCCGGCGGCGGGCGCCGGCAGGTGGAAAGCTTCGCCCTGAAGCTGCACGCGCTGATGTCGGGACCGCTGCACGTGGATGGGCGCGATTTCTTCCTCGAGCCGGTGCTGGGCGTGGCCCTGTATCCGCGCGACGGCCGCAACGCGGACGCGCTGTACCGCAGCGCGCAAGGCGCCGCCAGCGGCGCCGGCATCGAGCTCGACGAAGCGGTGCACTTCTTCTCGGCCAGCCGGCACACCGAACTCGGGCAGCGCCTCACCGTCGAGGCGCACCTGCGCCGCGCGCTCGAGCGCGGCGAGCTGCGCCTGGTCTACCAGCCCAAGGTGACGGTGCGCGAGCAGCAGCTGGTCGGTTTCGAAGCCCTGCTGCGCTGGACCAATCCCGAACTGGGCGCCGTCTCGCCGCTCGACTTCGTGCCGATCGCGGAACGCACTGGCCTGATCATCCCGATCGGCGCCTGGGTGCTGGAGCAGGCCTGCCGCCAGATGCAGGACTGGGCGGCGCGCTTCGGCCGTCCCGTGAAGGTGGCGGTCAACCTGTCTCCGCGCCAGTTCCATCAGAAGTCCCTGCTCGACACCATCCGGCGTTGCCTGAGCCAGTACCGGGTGCCTGAAGGCAGCCTGGAACTGGAGATCACCGAGACCGCCCTGATGAGCCGTGAGCAGGAAGTGGACCGGCTGATGCGCGAGATCCGCCGGCTGGGCGTGGACCTGGCGATCGACGATTTCGGCACCGGTTACTCGAGCCTGGCCTACCTGAAGCGTTTTCCGGTGTCGCGCCTGAAGGTGGACCGAGCGTTTATCCGCGACCTCGGGCGCGACGAGGACAGCGCCGCGATTGCACTGTCGATCGTCAACCTGGCGCGCGGCCTGAAGCTGCAGGTGGTGGCCGAGGGCGTCGAGACCGAGGCCCAGCTGGCGATGCTGCGCGAGATGGCCTGCGACGAATACCAGGGTTTCCTGTTCAGCAAACCGCTGGAAAGCGCCGATGTGGAGGCGCTGCTGGGGCGCCCGGCCTGAGCGCCCCTGCGTGATCTACACGCGTTCGATCATCAGGGCGATGCCCTGGCCGACCCCGACGCACATGGTGCACAGCGCGAAGCGGCCCTTGGTGCGCTGCAGCTGGTAGGTCGCGGTCGTCACCAGGCGCGCGCCCGACATGCCGAGCGGATGGCCGAGCGCGATCGCGCCGCCGTAGGGATTCACGCGCGGATCGTCGTCGGCGACACCCAGTTCGCGCAGCACGGCCAGGCCCTGGGAAGCAAACGCCTCGTTCAGTTCGATGAGATCGACCTGGTCGAGCGTCATGCCCAGCTGGCGCAGCAGTTTCTGCGCCGCCGGCGCCGGACCGATGCCCATCACGCGCGGCGCCACGCCGCTCGCGGCCATGCCGACGATGCGGGCGCGCGGGACCAGGCCGTAGGCCTGCGCGGCTTCCGCGTTCGCCAGCAGCAGCGCGCAGGCGCCGTCGTTCACGCCCGAAGCGTTGCCGGCGGTGACGCTGCCGTCCGCACGCACCACGCCCTTGAGCCGGCCCAGCGCTTCCAGGCTGGTCTCGCGCGGGTGCTCGTCACGGTCGAAAGTCAGTGCCTGCGCCGTCCCCGCTGCGCGGCGACTTTGCGGCACCAGCACCGGCACGATCTCTTCCGCAAACAGGCCGTCGCGCTGCGCCTGGGCCGCCTTCTGCTGGCTCCTGAGGGCGAACAGGTCCTGGTCGGCCCGCGAGACGCCGTAGTCGACGGCGACGTTTTCCGCCGTCTCCGGCATCGCATCGAGGCCGTGCAGCTCCTTCATGCGCGGGTTCGGGAAGCGCCAGCCGATGGTCGTGTCGTAGATCGCCGCATTGCGCGAGAAGGCGCTGTCGGCCTTGCCCATGACGAAAGGCGCGCGCGTCATCGATTCGACGCCGCCGGCGATCATCAGGCGCGCTTCGCCGCTGCGGATGGCGCGCGCGGCGCTGCCGACCGCGTCCAGCCCCGAGCCGCACAGGCGGTTGACGGTGGAACCCGGCACCTCCTGGGGCAGGCCCGCCAGCAGGAGCGACATGCGCGCCACGTTGCGGTTGTCCTCGCCGGCCTGGTTGGCGCAGCCGAGAATCACGTCGTCGACGGCGCGCCAGTCCACGCCCGGGTTGCGGCGCATCAGTTCGCGCAGCGGCACCGCCCCCAGGTCGGGGCTGGGCGGCGACTGGGAGCTGTTCGCCTGCAACACCTCGAAGGGCGCCGTCAGCAACATGGTGCGCGCGATGGCCATGGATGCGGCCAAGGATGGGGTGCGGGTGAACGCCGTCAATCCGAGCTTCACGGTATCCCGGATGACCGAGGACATGGTGAACGATCCCGAGCTGGTCGCCGAATTCAACAAGCGCATGCCGCTCGGCGCGCCCGAGGATCCGGAGGGGGTGGCGGCGGCGATGGCCTTCCTGGCGAGCGAGGATGCGCGCCTGATCACGGGGGTGAACCTGCCGGTGGATGCCGGCTTGATGGCTTCTAACGGACAGCCGCACCAGTAGTCATTGCACCAACCGGGAATGCACGAAGTGCAAGGCCGTGTGTCCGCCCTGCGCCAATGGAAGCGAAATCGAGAATCAGCAGCCACGGCAACGCCCTCGCTGTCCGCCGTGATCGGTCCGCCATGCAGTTTCGCTGGCTCAGCGTCAATCGACGATGACTGTGCGGGGAAGTGAGAGCTGGATTGACCTGTCCAGCTGCCAGTCATAGTGAGTACGACAATTCCGACAAGGAAACGCTCCGCCTGCTGGCACTATTGTCGAGCACCCAAGGACTACGATGTAGCTAACTTGTACAGCGCCGAGGAATCATGCCGGTCCAGTTAGCAAACACATCGAGAAAGTGCCGCGAAGGCAGTTACTGCGGTAGAACCAGTGCCAAAAGCGGACTGCGAAAACACGTTCGCAGTAAAACCGGCGATGGCTATCCTGCGAGCGTCGATAGCGCCGAACTGGAAATGGCATGCCGGCGAATTCGACGGCAGCAAATTGCATCCGCCCCTGCCCGATCGCGCGCAGTTGAAGATGCTTGGTGGAAAAGCTTGTCGATCGAAGCACAAACCGCCGTTCGTATCAGCCGTACCGATCGTTCTCGCGCTTTCCCGCCACCGGCGCATGCTGCCCCATCAACTCCACGATCCAGTCGATAAACACCCGCAGCGCCTTGCCCAGGTAACGGTTGGGCGGATAGGCCACGTACAGCGGCATCGGATCGATCTCCCAGTCCGCGAACAAGCGCACCAGATCGCCCCTGGCCGCATGCTCGCGCACCATGTAGTCGGGCAGCCACAGCACGCCCAGTCCCGCCACCCCGGCCGTCAGGTAGGCGTTGCCGTCGTCGATCGCCAGCACGTAGCGCCCGCCGATCTTCACCGTCTCGCCGTCCCTGTGCATGGCGTAGGGCAGGCCGTTGGCCCAGCGGAAGCGCACGATGCGGTGGCGCGGGTCCTGCAGTTCATTGGGGTGCAGTGGCGTGCCGGCCTGCGTCAGGTAGGAAGGCGCCGCGTACACGCCCAGCTGCAGGTCGCCGACGTGGCGCGCCACCAGCGACAGGTCGGACACCTGGCCGCCGCGCACCACGCAGTCGACGTTCTCGCCGATCAGGTCGACCTTGCGGTCGCTGGCGCCGAGGTCGAACTGGATCTCCGGATAGCGCGCGTGGAAGGCCGGCAGCGCCGGCACCAGGATCATGTTGGCGAACGGACTGGGCACGTCCACTCGCAGCAGGCCGCGCGGCGCTGTGGATGAACCGGGGAGGTTGTTCTCGATGTCGTGCAGCTCGGCCAGCAGGCGCACCACGCGTTCGTAGTAGGCGGCGCCATCGGCGGTGACATTCACCTTGCGTGTGGTGCGGTTGAGCAGCTTGAGGCGCAGGTGGGCTTCCAACTGCTGCACCAGCTGGGTGACGCTGGTGCGGCTCATGCCGAGGGTCTCGGCCGCCTTGGTGAAGCTGCCCGCCTCGACTACCCGGACGAATGCCCGCATGCCGTCAAACCTGTCCATGTCGCCCCCACTCCAGAATTGTGCAGATTATACAAACAGTCTTGACGCCATTTGACGGTTTATTTGTGCAAATCAGAGCGCTACAGTGCAGGCATCCACCAACAGCAAGGAGTGCCTTGATGACTACCCGTGACGTCGTTTTCCCCGCCGGCCGCCAGGCCTTGTATGAGAAGAACCGCTATTCCCCGGCCGTGCGCTCGGGCGGCTTCCTGTTCGTATCCGGCCAGGTGGGTAGCCGCGAGGACGGCTCGCCCGAACCGGAACTGGACGCCCAGGTACGCAGGGCCTTCCAGAACCTGAATGCCGTGCTGGATGCGGCCGGCTGTACTTTTGGGGACGTGGTCGACGTGACCATCTTCATCGTCGATCCGGAAGCGAAGTTCGAACGCATCTGGGAAGTGGCGCGCGAATACTGGGGCGAGGCCCCCTACCCCAACATCACGGCGGTCGGCGTGACCTGGCTGTACGGCTTCCAGTTCGAGATCAAGGCGATCGCCCGGATACCGGAATGACGCGCAGGCCGGCGATGTGATCTTCCGCGCATTTTCGGCCGCGCGGAATCGGGCATGATGGCGACATACCATCCGCCATCCTTCATCCCATGCCTGCTTCGATACCGACCTTCGTTGCCGTATTGCTCATCCTGGCCGGTAGCGCGGCCATCCCGGCCTCGGCATGCCGGCTGTACTCCGAAGAGGAAGTCGCCCGCGGCCGCGAGGATGCCCTGCGCAGGATGCAAGCAAAGGTGCTGGCGCTCACGGACGAAGCCGACCTGGTGTTTGTCGGCTACCTGCAGAAACTGACGCACCATGACATGACCGTCGATGCCGATTCCGCCTCGCCCACCGTCATGCGGGCACACCAGGCAAGCTTCCTCCATCCCACTGAAATCAAAGGCAAGTACCCGACAGGCCTGGCGCTGGGCTTCCGGACCAACCAGACCCGGGTCGTGGTCAATTGCCAGAGCAACATTCGGGACAGCTTGCCGACGGTGAAAGACGTCGGCCAGACCTTTCTTGTCTACGCTAAAGAGGGAAGAATCCTCAGGGTCAGCCGTATTCCGGAACAGCTGCTCATGGACGGCAGGCAGGAAGCGGAGCTCTTGCGCAACAGCCCATAATCAGGCGGCCTTGCCCGCCACGTACTGCTCGTAGCCGCGCGCCCGCAGCGCGCACGCCGGGCAGGTGCCGCAACCGTGGCCCCAGGCATGTGCCTCCCCGCGCTCGCCCAGGTAGCAGGTATGGGTATCGAAGCGGATCAGGTCCACCAGCGCGTCGCCGCCGCAATCCTGGGCCAGCTGCCAGGTCTGGGCCTTGTCGATCCACATCAGCGGCGTCTCCACCTTCAGGCGCGTGGCCATGCCGAGGTTCAGGGCCACCTGCAGCGCCTTCATGGTGTCGTCGCGGCAGTCCGGGTAGCCCGAGAAATCGGTCTCGCACATGCCGCCCACCAGCACATTCAGGCCGCGCCGGTAGGCCACCGTGGCCGCCACCATCATGAACATCAGGTTCCGGCCCGGCACGAAGGTGTTGGGCAGGCCGTTTTCCTGCATCGCGATCGCCACGTTGCTGGTCAGGGCGGTATCCGATATCTTGCCGATCAGGGACAGGTCGATCATGTGGTCCTCGCCCAGGCGCGCATCCCAGTCCGGCCTCAATGCGCGCATTTTCGCGAGCAGCGGCAGCCGTACGTCCAGCTCGATGGCGTGGCGCTGGCCATAATCGAAGCCGATCGTCTCCACGCGAGCATAGCGCTGCAGCGCCCACGCGAGGCAAGTGGTGGAGTCCTGGCCGCCGCTGAAGAGGACGAGGGCGCTATCGTTGGTTTGCATGATCGTAGTCCGTGGACGGAAGAAACCGCGAATTCTGGCATAAAAGAGACGCTTGCGTGAACCGGCATTGGCCGCACTGCTGGGCCAAGAGTCCGTCATCGTTTTTGCCAATCCGTTAAGATTGCCATGAATTTTATCCACGGAGTGTTATGTTTCCTGCAAGATCGATCCCGCGCCGTTTGCGCCCCCTGCCCCGTCTCCTGGCCGGCATGGGCGCATTGCTATTTGCAACGACACTGCATGCACAGGGAATCGATTACCAGGTCCGCATCGACGCCCCGCGCCAGATCGAGAACATGCTCGAGGAAAACCTCGACCTGATGCGCTGGCGCGGCAACTCGCGCGTGGATATGGAACAGCTGCAACGCCTGGTCAAGGAAGCCCCGGAACAGGCCAAGACCTTCATCGCTACCGAGGGCTATTACTCGCCCAAGATCTCGGCCGGCCTGGATACCAGCGGCGGCCAGCCGGTGGCGCGCATCATCGTCGATCCGGGCCCGGCTACCGTGGTCGGCGACGTCGACCTGGTGCTGCAGGGCTTCGCCCCGATCGACGAGGGCAGCGTCCCGTTCGACGCCGGCGCCCTGCGCCAACGCTGGTCGCTGCCGGTCGGCGCGCGCTTCCGCCAGGAGGATTGGGAAGCCGCCAAGCGCGGCCTGCTGCGCGAAGTGTCACAGACGCGCTTCCCGCGCGCCCGCCTGGTGGAAACCAGCGCCACCGTCGACCCGGAAGAACAACGCGCCCTGCTGCGCGTGGTCATCGACAGCGGCCCGGAAATGCGCTTCGGCGAGCTGCGCATCCGCGGCCTGAAGCGCTATCCGCGCGAGGTCATCACCAACCTGAACAAGATCAATCCGGGCGACCAGTACAGCGAGGCGGCGCTGACCGCCCTGCAGTCGCGCCTGCAGGACACCGGCTACTTCAGCAGCGTCGAGGTGAGCGCCGACATGCGCCAGGTGCTCAACGCCGAGCTGCAGGAACTGAAGGAAGGCGACGACGACGCGGACGCCAACCCGGCCACGCCGGAACCGCCCACCGGCCCCACCGTGCTGCCGGTGCTGGTGCGCGTGGTCGAGAACAAGCGCAAGAACGTCGAGGTCGGCGTCGGCTTCTCGACCGACACCGGCGCCCGCGTCCAGGCCAGCTACGACGACCTGAACGTGCTCGGCAAGCGCATGAAGAGCGACCTCATTTATGAACAGAAGCGCCAGACCGCGCGCGTCGACTTCTTCTGGCCGACCACGCCCAAGGGCTACAACGACAGCGTCGGCGCCGGCGTCGAGCGCAACGACGTGCGCGGCGAGATCACCACCCTGGCCACGGTCGCGGCGCGCCGCCAGTGGGGCTCGCCCCTGCTCGAGCGCAGCCTGACGCTCGAAGCGCTGGTCGAAAAACGCGAAGTGCCGCCGAGCGAGCCGACCACGACGCGCAGCCTGCCGCTCACCTACGCCATCACCAAGCGCAAGCTCGACAGCCTGATCCAACCGACCAACGGCTACGTGCTGCAGGGCCAGCTGGGCGGCGCGCTGCTGCCGATCCTGACCGACGAAAAATTCCTGCGCCTCTACCTGCGCGGCCAGATGTTCAAGCCGCTCGGCGAAGCCGGCACCCTGGTGCTGCGCGGCGAGTTCGGCGGGGTAGCGGCCAAGGAAAAGCTGGGCGTGCCGTCCACCTTCCTGTTCCGCGCCGGCGGCGACCAGTCGGTGCGCGGCTACGGCTACCGCGAACTGGGCGTGCGCGAGAACGGCGCCATCGTCGGCGGCAAGTACCTGCTCACCGCGAGCGCCGAATACCAGTATTTCTTCCGCCCGCCCTGGGGCGTGGCCGTGTTCTATGACGTCGGCAACGCCGCCGACAAGGTCGGCGACCTGAAACCGAAATCCGGCTTCGGCGTCGGCGCGCGCTGGCGCAGCCCGGTTGGCCCGATCAACGTCGACCTGGCCTACGGCCATGCCGTGAAAAAGGCGCGCCTGCACTTCTCCCTGGGATTCACCTTCTGATGGACACGAACGACAACACCCCGCCCCAGGCGCCGGCACCAGCACCGCACAAGCGCCGCTGGCCGCGCCGCGTCGCCATCGGCGTGGTCGTCACCGGCGTGATCGTCGGCGGCACGCTCTGGTACCTGGGCCGCGAAACCACGCTGCAGATGATCGCGCAGAAGGTCGCCGCCTCCACCGGCGGCAAGCTCACCCTGACCGGCGTGCGCGGCTCCCTGTACGGCGCCATGTACATCGAACGCGCGGTGTGGCGCACCGACGAGCAGCTGGTCATCGCCAACAAGATCAACCTGCACTGGTCGCCCGCGCAGATCGTCTCGCGCGGCATCCTGGTGGACAAGCTGCACGCGGCCAACCTGCGCGTCGAGACCCTCAAGGAAACCGAGGAGCGCTCGCCGATGCCGGCGAAACTCGCGCCGCCCTTCACGGTCTCGATCGACGATGCGCGCCTGAACCGCGCCACCTTCGTCAACCAGGGCGCGGAAACCCACATCGACAACATCCGCCTGCGCGTCGAGGGCAACAAGCAGCGCTGGCAACTGCGCGACGCCGCCGCCGTGACGCCCTGGGGCATTGTTGCCGGCGCCGGCACGATCGGCGCCCAGCGCCCGTTCAAGCTGGACGCCACCGCCAGCCTGACCCAGTCGCAGGCGAAAGCCGAAGGTGGGGTAACTTCGCGCGCCGCGCAGCTGCGCCTCAAGCTCGGCGGCGACCTGCAGACCACCCTGGTGGACGCCACCGGCCAGGCCGGCCGCGCCGTGGGCGACGCCCACTTCGTGCTCTCGCCCTATGCCGAGATCCCGCTGCGCGAAATGCGCATCAACGGCCGCAATGTCGACCCGGGCTTCTTCAACCCGGCGCTGCCGACCGCCGACCTGACTTTCGCCATCGCCGGCAAGCTGGACGACAAGCGCAACATCAGCGGCCGGGTCGACATCAGCAACGACGGCCCGGAAGGCACGATCGACCAGCAACGCCTGCCGCTGCGCCTGATGCGCGGGCAGCTGGGCGGCAACCTGGACGCCCTGCAGGTGTCCGACGTGCTGATGGATTTCGGCGCCGCCGGCCGCTTCACCGGCACCGGCGGCGTGCAGCGCGACAAGGACGAGGAAGGTCTGGGGACTGCGCGCTTCACCCTGCACACCGACCGCTTCGACCTGAAGGGCATCTACTCCACCATGAAACCGACCGCGATCCGTGGCGACATCCAGGTGACGAATGCCGGCGATACGCAAACCCTGCAGGCCAACCTGGCCGACAAGTCCCTGCGCCTGGCCGCGCTGGCGACGCTGCAGAACAACGTGGTCACGATGCGCGAAGCGCGCCTGTCCAGCGGCAGCAGCCGCGTGGACGTCAGCGGCAACATGAACCTGCTGGACGACAAAGCCTTCAAGGCCAGCGCCAACGCCAGCCGCTTCAACCCGGCCGATTTCGGCGACTTCCCGGCAGCCGACATCAACGCCAGCGTCAACGTGGCCGGTGCGCTCGCCCCGGCCTGGCGTGTAGATGCCGACTTCGCGGTGCGCCGCAGCCGCCTGCTGAACCAGGCGCTGTCGGGCGCCGGCAAACTGCACGCCGACGCCAAGCGCATCAGCGGCATCGACGCCGACCTGGCGCTGGGCCAGAACACGGTGGCCTTGAACGGCGCCTTCGGTGGCCCCAATGACCGCCTGCAATGGCGCGTCGACGGACGCCAGCTGTCGGCGCTGCGCAGCGACCTGTACGGCGCGATCACCGCCAACGGCGTCGCCACCGGCACCATGGCCCCTTCTCCCACCTTGCGCACCAGCTTCGAGGTGAATGCGAATGGCCTGGGCTGGGTGGCCGCCCAGCGCAAGAACGCCAACGGCAGCCTGCGCGCCAGCGGCGACGCCTGGCTGGCCGGCAGCGAAGGCGCGCGCTTCGTGGAAGCGAAGATGAGCGGCGCGATGCAGCGCTTCAATCCGGCTGCCTTCGGTTCGCCCCTGGCCGGATCGATCAACGGCGCTTTTGACGCCAGCGGCCGCAGCGGCGCCGACTGGCGCGGCGCGGTCGACCTGCGGGTGCAGGACTCGACCCTGTCGAATTCGCCGCTGTGGGGCCACGCCAAACTCACGGCCGACCGCCGTCACGTTTCGAACGCCGACGTCGACCTGCACGTGGGCGCCAACGTGCTCGCCGCCAAGGGCAGCTTCGGCGCCGTCAAGGACCAACTGGGCTGGCGCATCGACGCCCCGCAGCTGGCCGCGCTCGGGCCCGACTTCGCCGGCGTGCTGCGCGGCCAGGGCACGCTGTCGGGCACCATGGATGCGCCGTCCTTCAGCGCCGCGCTGGAAGGCCAGAACCTGCGCCTGCTCGGCACCCACAGCATCCGCGCCTTGCGCGCCAACGCCAACCTGGCCTCCGGCCGCGGCGCCAACGACGCGCTGGCAACCGACATCCAGGTCACCGAATACGCCAGCGGCGATACGCGCGTGGCGTCGGCCAGCCTGAAGACCGAAGGCACGCGCGGCGCCCACACCCTGCGCGCGGCCGCGGTCGGCGACGCCTTCGATGCCAACCTCGAGGTGCGCGGCGGCTTCGCGCGCGACACCTGGAGCGGCACCCTGGCCGCGCTGCAGAACCGCGGCCGCTACGCGATGACGCTGCAGGCGCCGGTGCCGCTACGCATCAGCGGCGCGCCCGGCAGCGGATTCATGGGCCTGGCCAAGCCGCAGAGCATCGCCTTCAACGGCGCCGTCATTCGCCTACCGGCCGGCAGCATCACGGTCGACTCGCTGGTCAAGAACGGCCCGCGCTGGGCCAGCCGCGGCCATGCGGACAACGTACCGCTCACCTACCTGTCGCAGTTCTCGCCGGCCATCCGCGACAACGCGCGCGGCGACCTGACCCTGGGCGCCAAGTGGGAACTCGACCTGCGTACCGCGACCGCCACTGGCGGCGCGCCGGCACTGGACGGCATGGTCCACGTCTTCCGCGAAAAGGGCGACGTGATCGCCGGCGGCGACCGGCCGGTGCCGCTCGGCCTGCGCACCTTCGAGGCGCGCGCCGACGTCGTCGGCAGCTCGCTGAAGGTCGGCCTCGACCTCGACGGCGCCCGCACCGGCAGCGTCGAGGTCGACGCCACCGCCCAGCTGCTGCAGGGCCGCCTGGACGGCGACAGCCCGCTGCGCATGACGGCCAGGGCCGACATGGGCTCGATCGCCTGGCTGGCCTCGTTCGCCGGCCAGTCCGGGCTCGAGCTGGACGGCGCGCTGCGCCTGGCCCTGACAGGATCCGGCACGATCGGCACGCCGCGCCTGGACGGCAGGGTGCAGGGCGACAGGCTGGCGGTGCGCTGGCCCGAACAGGGCGTGCGCCTGCAAAACGGCGAGCTGCGCGCCAGCCTGGCCGGCGACCAGCTGCAGCTGCAACGCCTGTACTTCCAGGGCCGCCAGGGCAGCGCTTCGGCCGACGGCTTCCTGCGCTTTTCCAGCGGCCTGGCCGCGGCCGACCTGCGCCTGACGCTGGACAAGCTCGAAGCGCTGTCGCGCCCGGACCGCACCGTGGTCCTCAGCGGCAAGGCCTCGCTGGTGCGCGACGCCGAGCGCTTCGCGATCGAGGGCAACGTGCGTGCCGACCGCGCCCTGATCGAATTCGCGCCGCAGGGCCGGCCGACCATGTCCGACGACGTCATCGTGCTGGGCCAGGGCGGCACCAGGCCGCAGCCCTCGAACAAGAAGGAAGAGCTGCCGCTCACCATCGACCTGCGGGCCGACCTGGGCGAGGAATTCAGGCTGCGCGGCCTGGGCATCGACGCCACGCTGGCCGGCAATGTGCGCATGCGCAAGGTCGGCGCCGGCGCGCCGCGCGTGAACGGCACCATCCGCGCCGTTGAAGGCGACTACGCCGCCTATGGCCAGAAGCTCGAAATCCGGCGCGCCGTCATCACCTTCAGCGGCCCTCACGACAATCCGGCGCTGGACGTGCTCGCGGTGCGCGCGCGCCCCGAGGGCGAGCAGCTGTCGGACACCAACGTGGAAGCCGGCGTGCAGGTGCGCGGCACGGCCCAGGCGCCGGAAGCGCGGCTGGTGTCGACGCCCAACGTGCCGGACAGTGAAAAACTGTCCTGGCTGGTGCTCGGCCACGGCATGGAAGGCACCAGCGGCAACGAGAAGGACGTGCTGGCGGCGGCCGCCGGCGCCCTGCTCGGCGGCAAGGGCGGCACCGGCGGCATCACGCAAAAGCTGGCGACCTCGCTCGGCGTGGACGAACTGGGGCTGAAGCAGGCCAACGGCGGAAACGGCGGCCTGGCGGACACGGTGGTGACGGTCGGCAAGCGCATCTCGTCGCGCACCTACCTCAGCTTCGAACAGGGCGCGACCACCGCCTCGAGCCTGGTGCGCCTGCGTTACAAGTGGACCCCGCGCATCACGCTGCAGTTCCAGACCGGCACCAATACCGCGCTGGACGTGCTGTACGCCTGGGCTTTCGACTGACAGAACTGGACGCAACCGGAGGGGGACACGATGACGGAACAACTTGTATATCCCCTGCTGCTGATGCTTGCCAGCCTCGACAGCCCAGCCCAGGCCCAGCCCCGGGCGCCGGTCCAGGCCCAGACCCAGCAGCAGATCCCGCGCGTCTACCAGGGAGAATGGAACATGCGCGTGAAGGACTGCGGCACCTCGCGCAACGACTCCACGCTGCGCCTTCGCCCCGACAGCATCGCCTATTTCGAAAGCACGGGGCCGGTAAAGACCGCGGTCACGCGCGGCAAGGAACTGGTCCTGGTTGCTGAACTGCAGGGTGAAGGTGAAACACGGCTGCATGCCGCGCACTTCCAGTTGTCGCGCAACGGACGTACGCTCACTGACGTCACGAGCACCCCGCCCCTGGTCCGCTACCGCTGTCCGGCGCGGCGCAACTAGGATTTCCGGACTTCCGCCTGGCCGGCATGCTCGAGATGATGCAGGAAGGCGGTGGCGACTGGCGACAGCCTCTTCCCTTTCCGGTACAGCGTCCACCAGTTCGACTGCACGGGAAAGCCCTCGACCGGAAGCGTGACAAGCTGCTCTTCTTCTGGCCGCTCGCCCAGCGCATGGCGTGAAATGACACCCAGACCCAGGCTGGCCGCCACTGCCTGCTTGATCGCTTCGTTGCTGCCCAGCTCCATGCGTATGTCTGCCCGAAAACCCAGCGCCCTGAAATGCCTGTCACAGGCGAGCCGGGTGCCGGATCCTTTTTCACGGAGAATGAAGCGCAGCGGCCCCAGCTCGGCCAGTGCGATACGCTCGCGCCCGACCAGCGGATGCGACGCGGAAGCGATCACGTCGAGAGGGTTGGCCAGGAAGGCGTGGCGCTCGAGCTCCAGGTCGCTTGGTGGCATCGACATGATGTAGAGGTCGTCGAGATTCTCGTGCAGGCGCCTGAGCACGCCATCGCGGTTGAGCACTTCGAGCGCGATGTCGATGTCCGGAAAAGCGGCGCAGAAGGTTCCGAGAAGACGGGGCACGAAGTATTTCGCCGTACTGACCACCGACAGCCGCAGGCGGCCGCGGGTCATGCCCTGGATGCCGTCCATGTGCTGCTCGAAGGCCGTCCACTCGTCCATCATGGCGCGCGCCGTGCGCGCCAGGGCCTCCCCGGCCGCGGTCAGGTACAAGCGCTTGCCGACCTGCTCGTAGAGCGGCATGCCGATCCCCTCGGCCAGTTCGCGCAACTGCATCGACGCGGTCGGCTGGGTCACGTGGCAGGCACGGGCGGCCGCCGTCACGCTCAAGTGTTCGGCAAAGGCAAGAAAGAGGCGCAGCTGGCGAAAGGTCGCGTTCATAGAGATTTATCTATACCACGCATCATAATAATCGATTTTTCTTTATTGCCGTGAGCGCTTAGGATGCAGGACCTTCTGTTGAGTCCGAACACATGAACAACTTCCTCGATCCTGCCATCCTGTTTTTTGCCTTCGGCATCCTGGCCGGCTGCGTGAAATCAAACCTCGAGATCCCCCAGCCGATCGCGCGCTTCCTGTCGCTCTACCTCCTGATGGCGCTCGGCCTGAAAGGCGGTTTCGCCCTCGCGCAAACCGGCCTCACCGCCGAAGTCGCGGCCAGCCTGGGCGCCGCCGTACTGCTGGCGGTCGCGATTCCGCTGGCCGCCTATCCCTTGCTGAAGCGCTTCGTGTCCGGTTTCGACGCGGCCGCGGTCGCGGCCACCTACGGTTCGGTCAGCGCGGTCACCTTCATCACGGCGACCCAATACCTGGACGTCCACCAGATCGCCTATGGCGGGCACATGGCGGCGGCAATGGCCCTGATGGAATCGCCCGCCATCGTGATCGCCGTGGTGCTGGCCAATTCCTTGCGCCAGGCCGGAGTGCCGGCCGTGCAGCCGGGTGCGAACGGCACGGCCACGCTGGGAGCGCCGGGCCCGCGCGTCGGCCTGGGGAAAATCCTGCACGAATCCTTTACCGACGGCACCCAGCTGCTGCTGATCGGCGCCATGGCCGTGGGCATCCTGACGGGCGAGGCCGGCAAGGCGGCCATGGCGCCGTTCTCGATCGACCTGTTCAAGGGCATGCTGGCCTTCTTCCTGCTCGACATGGGCTTGCACACCGCACGCAACCTGGGCAAGCTGCGCGGCCAGTCGCGCTGGCTGCTGGCCTACGCGGCCGCTGCGCCGGTCGTGCATGCCGGCCTTGCCCTGGGCCTGGCGGCCCTGCTCGGCCTGTCGGCGGGCAACGCGACCCTGCTGATGGTGCTGGCCGGCAGCGCCTCGTACATTGCCGTCCCGGCAGCGCTGCGTTATGCGATCCCGGAAGCCAACCCGTCCGTGTACTTCAGCATGTCGCTCGGGGTCACCTTCCCCCTGAACATCCTGCTGGGCATTCCCGCCTATGCCTGGCTGGCCGGCGCGTTGCTGGGATAAGGCTCAGGAGAACAGGCTCGGCTTGGGGTCGGGCACCGGCTCCTCCTCGCCCTGCGGCAGATGGGGGTGACCGGGCTGGTGGTGCGGATGGGGCGTGTCGAAAGGATCGGGCGCCGGTTCCTCGATCGGGGCCGGGTCCGGTGCGCGGTGCGCCTGTACAGGAAACCGGGCAGGAACATTCGCGAACAGCTCTGCATTCATGGCGGGAATCTCCTCGTCAAAGCGGAGCGGACACCTTACCATGATGGCCCGCAGGCCGCCGTTTGCTGCCTCTCGCGTGCGAGGCGGCTACAATGGCAGGCTTGAACCAACTCATCGCGCCATGCAAGAACTTTCGATCACCACCCTCGCCCTGCTCGTCCTGACCCCGTTGCTGGTCTGGCGCGTCTACAACCGCATCAAGGCCCGCATGGTCCGCCAGCGCTCGATCGTCTCGCGCCACTACACCGGCGTACTGGTGTTCGGCGCCATGATCCTGGTGCCGCTGGCGCAGCTGTTCGACCGCCCGACCCACCTGGCTGCGCTGCTGGCCGGTGCGGCCTTCGGCCTCGGCTGGGGCCACTACGCCCTGAAGCGCACCCGCTTCGAGGACACCGCACAGGGCTACTACTTCACCCCGCCGGCGCAGCTGGGCATCCTGTTCGCGATGATCCTGGTGGCGCGCATCCTCTACCTCGGGGTCGAGATCTATGCCAACCAGGGCAAAGGTATCCCGGCGCCGAAGCTGACGGACGACATGCTGACCATGCTGTGCGTGGGGCTGACCGCGGGCTATTTCGGACGCTACTCTGCCGGCCTGTTGCTGTGGCGGCGCAAGCTGCGCAAGGCGATCGACGCCGAATGAAAAATGGGGCCATCGGCCCCATTCTTTTGAAGATTGGGGTCAGGTCTGACATTTAGACACGAGCTCGAGCATTACTTCGATTGTATTGCTCAGTCCGTGTCCGAATGTCAGACCTGACCCCGGAGTTCGAATGAGAAATGGGGCCATCGGCCCCATTCGTTTTTACGCGGCCTTCGCCTCGTCCTTCCTTCGCTGCAGCACGAAGATCGGCTGCGCCCATTGCACGTCCTTCTTCTTCTTGCTGGTGATCAAGGTCAGCTCCGACGGATCGTACACGTCGGTGTTGTGCGTCAGCGGCGTGGTCATCAGGTACTGGGCGTCGGTGTTCTTCAGGAACTCGCCGACCAGCTGGATGTTGCGGATGTCCAGGTGGGCGAACGGTTCGTCGATGAACACGAAGCCGCCCGAGCCTTCTTCCGACTTCAGCAGGCCGATCAAGAGCACCAGCGACTTCATCACCTGCTGGCCGCCGGAGGCTTCGCCGTCATTCATGCCGATCTGGTCCTTGCCGTCGAACTTGAAGCGCACGTGCAGGCCGGCCTGGGCAAGTTGCACGTCGTCGTTCTCCAGGCGCACCGGATCGGCCTGGACGTCGATGCCCGCCAGCTCGCCCAGCTCCTTGATGTTCTTGGAGTAGGTCTTGATGGTGTAGCGCAGGCGCTCGATGTAGGCGCCGCGCGCGTTGGCGGTGGCCTCGATCGCGCGGTTGTTCTGGTAGCGGCGCTCCTCGGTCTCGCTCTGGCGGCCCGACAGCTGGTCGTTCAGGCGCGCGTACTGGTCGATGACGGTGTTGTCCTGTTCCCAGTCGTCGCGCGCCAGGGCGTGCTCCAGCGAGGACAGGCGCAGGTTGACCTGGTGCGCGTTCTGGTGCTTGGCAACCAGGGCGCCGCGCCAGCCGGCGTTCTTCCAGTTCTTCGGCAGGTCGCGCCAGCCCTTGCGCAATGCCAGCAGGGCTTTCGCATGCTCGGTGCGCTGCTCGATGGTACGGCGGTTGTTCAGGCGCATGCCCGCTTCCGCTTCGGACAGGGCCATGCGCGCGTTCTGCCACACGGTGTCGGCACGGGTGCGCGCCACCGTCGCGTTCTTGGTCAGCATCGACAGCTCGCCCAGGCGCGCGCCTACTTCCAGGCGCTCGGCCTTGAGCGGCTGCAGTGCGCGCGTGGCTTCCTCGAACTCGGCCTGGCGCGCCGCCAGTTCCTTGGCAGCGTCGACGCCGGCGATGCGGCCCTTCAGCGCACCCACTTCGGCCGCCAGCTTGCTGATGGCGAGAGTCAGCGCGTCTTCCTGCGCTTCCAGGGCCGGGAGCGACTTCTGGATCGCTTCCAGGCGCTGGGTCTTGCCGGCGGAACCGAAGCGGTAGCGCGAAGGTTCCACGAACAGCGAACGGCCGCCGCGGCGTTCGCGGTGGTAGGCGTCCGGGGTGATCCATTCGTCGCAATCCGACTTGAAGCCGGCGTCCACCGAATCGACGCGCTCGATGCGTTCCAGCTGGTCGATCAGCCAGCCCGGCGCCTTGCCGGAGAAACGCACCACCGACAGCAGGCTGGCGTCCTTGACCACCGGCGCCTCGACGCAATCGGGCACGATGAAGTGGCGATAGCGCTCCTTCTCGGCCAGGCGGTAGGCCGCCGGCGCATCCTTGGCTTTCTCCAGCAGCACCACCGAGGCGTAACCGCCCAGCACACCCTCGACCGCGCCCTGCCATTTCGGATCGGTCACTTCCACGATGTCCGACAGCATGGCGTGGGGAATGCCCTCGTCGCGCAGCGCACGGCGCATCTGGCGCTGGGCTTCCGGCTCCGGCATCGCGCTCTTGCCCTGCAGCGCCGAGATGGTGGCCAGCTCGCCGGCGATTTTTGCGGCGATGTTGTCGCGCTGCTGCTTTTGCTTGGCGAGTTCCGCTTCTTTTTCGTTCAGCTGGTTGGCGACTTCCGCCAGGTCGGCGCCTGCGTCCGCGGCCAGCTTCTGCAGGCGCTCCTTCTGTTCCAGCAGGCTTTCCAGCGGCTTGAGCTTCTGGTTGACCTGGGTGAGGCGGCTCGCCAGCTCGGTGGCTTCCTGCTCCAGCTGGGTTTCCTGCTTCTGCGCTTCCGTCAGGGCACGCTGCTGGGCTGCCAGCTGCTGGCGCTTCTCGGCCAGGATCGAATCGGCGGCAAGCAGCGGCTTGCGCGCTTCCTTGAGATTGCGGCTGATGGTGGCCGCCTTTTCACGGGCCTCGTGGTATTCGAGGGCCGGCAGCACGTCTTCCTGCAGCTCGCGCTTTTCCTTGTGCAGGTCTTCCCACTGGTGGTAGTTGGCCACGCGCAGGCGCAAGCCTTCCAGGTTGATGCGCGAGGTTTCCAGTTCCGCCTCGAAGCGCTTCAGTTCCGTCTCGGTGTCGCGCTGGTGGCGCTTGGCTTCGTCGTAGGCGTCCAGCACTTCCTTGTCGCCGAAGACCTGGAACACCAGGTCCAGCAGCTGGCGCGGCGCGTATTCGCACAGTTTATCGGTCTCGCCCTGCTCCAGCGCCAGCACCTTCGACATGGCCGGCGACAGGCCGGCCGAGGCCAGGCGCTTCTTGTAGTTCTCCACGCCCAGCCAGTCGGTGGCGTCGGTGACTTCCTCGATCTCGACGTTCCCCGGACGCATCAGGTACTGGCGCTTCCAGTCGCCGCCGTTCTTCTGCACCTGGCAGAATAGGGTCACCTCGTCGTCGGCGAAGAAGCCGGAATGACGGAACGGACGGTTCGACAGCTGGCGGCCAGACGGCTTGTTGTCGACCACGGCGCGCAGCCAGGCGCTCTGCTGGCCCGAGTGGCGCGCATAGTGTTTATAGGTGCGGCCCATCGAGCAGTCCAGGCCGAACAGGGTGCGCAGGGCGTCGAGCAGCGTGGTCTTGCCGGAACCGTTCTGGCCGGCGATCGTGATGATCTTGGCGTCCAGCGGGATGTTCTTGATCCGCTGCCAGTAATCCCAGTGGACCAGTTCGAGTGATTTGATGTGGAACATGGGCTATCTCAGTTCGGGCTCAGTTGGGTGGCATCGGCGGCGTCGGTTGCAGCGTCGGCCACTTCGTCGTTGGCGGCTTCGATCTTGCGCGGGGCCGCGGCCAGCGGCGCGCGCTTGAACACGTCGGCCAGGGCGCCGTTGATGATGCGTTCCTTCAGCAGGTCGGTGTCCATCATCAGGTCCAGCAGCGGGCCTTCCAGGATCACGTCGCCGCGGCGCTCGATGAAGCCGAGCTTGGAGAGCACGCCCAGGTTCATGTCCATGCGGGTCTTCTTGCCCAGCTTGTCGCCGAAGTCGGACAGCAGCGCGGTATAGGAGATGCCGATCGAGGTATCCTCGGCGCGCGGGATCGGCGTGTCCTGCCCGAACATGTCGGTCTGGTCGTCCGCCACCGTGACGTGGGTTTCCTGGCGCTCGCGCTTGGGCAGGATGATCTGCGCCCACAGCACCACCAGGAGGGCCACGCCGTCGCGGGTCAGGCCGAAGTTGTTGTTCTGCCAGATGTCCTTGGCGCCGAAGATCTTCGGCTCGACGTTGCGGTGCAGGGCGATCGTCACGTGGTCGGCGTAGACGTTGTCGAGCAGCTTCAGGCCGGATTCCAGCAGGCGCTTGTCGACTTCGATGCGGAAGGCTTCGTCCGACAGCGCGCGCTTGACCATCTTGTCGTCGCGGCGCAGGGTCTGGTGCGTCAGCAGGCGCGCGATCAGGATTTGTGCGTCGTCATTCATCGGGTGTTCCGCTTTCAAGATTCAGTGAGAGGGAGGCGATCGACATCGCCGCCACTTCCGGGTCGTCGAGCTGGATCATCTCGTCCGTCGGTTCGAATTTCACGGGCAGGCGCGCCAGCTCGGCGGTCGCGCCCTGCAGGCTGGCCTCGGATGCATCGCCCAGCAGCGGCAGCAGCGAGGCGCGGTAGGACGCCACGGCGAAGCTGGCCGGCAGCAGCGACTCGTGCAGCGCCACCTTCTTCGGGCCGCTGTCCGAGAACTCGGGGAAGTTGCCGAGGTTGGCGAAGTCGGCCAGCTTGTTGATCCAGTCGTTCAGCTCCGCCTGCATCGCCGGGTTGTCGTTGACCGTCAAGGGCGCGTCGGTGCCGGTCGGCAGGCCCTTGGGGCCGGTCGAGACCACGCGCTCGAGCAGCAGCTCGGTCTCGGCCACGTCGATCATCTCGGCCGGGGTGCCGAACAGCGGCACCACCGGGCGGTCGATCGCCTCCTCGGCCAGGCTGGCCAGGTCTTCGTGGGCCAGCAGCCAGCGTTTCACGTCGGTGGTCGACAGGCCGGACTGGCCCAGGTGCACGCGCTGGCGCTCGATCTGGTTCAGGGCGCGCGAGAACATGCCCTGCATGTTCAAGAGCGCGCTCTGGGCGCGGCCGATGGCCTGCGCCGCCTTGTGGGTGGCGGAATCGGCGGCGGGATCCTGGGTAATCGCCCGCAGGATGACGGAACCCTTCTCGACCCAGTCGCAGGCCATGTGCCACTTCGCCTGCGAGGTGCGCAGGCGGAATTCGGAACCGGAGGCGATGGCGTCGCGGAACTCCTCGGTCAGTTCCACCAGGCGGCCCAGCAGGTGGCGCAGCTGCTCCACGGTGACCCCGCCCACGGCCTGGGCGCCGGCCACCTGCGACAGCAGGAAGCCCATCTCGGCATCGTCTTCTTCCGGTTTGCCCAGCGCGATCAGGGTGTCGAGCGCGGACAGCACGTTGCGCGCCAGCGGCGTGATGCGGTAGACGGCGCTGGGACCGTCCCAGGCCAGCAGGCCGTGGCCGCGCAGGCGGTTCAGGACCGTCTCCAGGCTTTCCGCGGTCAGGTAGGCCAGCTTGTTGTTGATGTCGGCGCGCGAAAAGCTTGACGCGCCGGTATCGCTGGCCAGCTCGCGCAGCACCAGCAGGCGCACCAGCACGCCGTCCTGGGTGCCGTGGAATAGCGCCGTGAAGGCCGACAGCATGGGCTGGGCGCGCTTGAGGTGGTAAACCTGCTCGATCTCGTCGGGCGCGACGCCGTTCTGGAAGTGCGCCTGCAGCGGGTCGTCTTCCAGGGGTGTCGAAAGGGATTCTACGGCGAGCGCCGCGCTGCCAAGGTGGTCGATCATATAAGTACCGTTCTCTGGCGCGGACAGGCTCAACCGGTCCGCGGGGGCGCCAGTATAACAGTTTAGGATCGGCAACTAGCTTCCGCGGGGGCCCCTGATTGCAGGAAAGACACACCCATCCATTGCCTTGAAAACAAGGCAATATTGTGCTTTGTGAAATCCAGTTTACGGTTTTGTCACAGTTTTCAGCGTCTGTTCGATCTGTTCCTTGTCGCCGTCCGCATAGCGCAGCTTGACCGGATACCACTCGTGCTGCGGCGCCAGCCAGACCTCCAGCACCTGGTCCTTCTTGTCCGCCACCGGCTGGCGCGACACCAGCACGGCCTCGACCTCGCCCAGGCCGGTCTGCACTTTTTCGCGCTTGATCACCTTGAACACCCAGGTTTCCGCATCGCGGCGGCCGGCCACGAAAAAGGGCCATTCGCTGCCCGGCTTGAAGCGCTCGCCGGCGCCGCGCGCCACGGCGGCCAGCTGCCAGGTGATCGACACCCGGTCCTGTTCGCCGCCCTTGAGCGGATAGACCTGCTTGCTTTCGCTGAAGCGCAGCGCGCGCGCCTCGCGGTCGAAGGTAGCCGTGGTCGGGTCCTTGCGCATGCGCTTTTCGGTGAATTCGGCAGGGGCCAGGCCGAAGGCGTCGATCGTGCCGCTGCTGCGGTCATGGGTGATGGTGCCCAGCACCGGCACCTTGGATTCGGCGCTCACGGCGTATTTGCCGTCTCCGGCGCGCCAGGTGACGATGGCCTCGCCTTTCAGGCCGAAGCCGCGCTGGCGGGCCTGCAGTTCATAGTGCAGATCGGCCGAGGGCGGCAGTTCGAACTTGCGCTTGATGGCGGCCGGGGCATCCTGTGCGCCGGCAGTGCCCAGGGTGAGCGCCAGCAGCAGGCCGCAGCCGGCGTGTCGTAGGGCAGAATGTTGCATATCTAGAATCCTGGTTGGGTCATGGCGATGTCGTTCGCCGTTTGTGTGGTTACCGCGCCGTTGGCTTCGCTGCTGCGGATCTGCACCGGCAGCCAGCCATGCGCGGGCGAGAGCCAGATGTCCAGCCGCGATTTGTACGAGCCCGGTTTCGGCGGGCGCGTAATGCGCACGGTCTGCAGGCGGCCGAGCGGGGTGTCGATTTCCTCCGGTCCCACGACCTTGAAGGTGTACACAGCGCCAAAGCGTTCTTCGCCGACAAAGATGTCGATGTCGCCGCTCAGCTGGGCCTGGTCGCCGCGCGCGATGGCCGCCAGCTGCAGCGGCACCGTGGCCTTGTCCTGCGCCCCGGGCTGCAAGGCATAGTTGCCCTCGGAGGCCGAGAAGGTCAGCTTGTTGCCGGGCCAGTCGAAATGGGTCGCGGTGAGCGAACGGCCGCGGCGCTTTTCCGTCATTTTCACCGGCGCCAGGCCGGTGTTGCCGAGATGGCCTTCGCTGGTGAGCACCGCCAGGTTCACCCGTGCGAACACGATCTTGATGCCGGCCTCGAAGCGCATCCGGTAAGACTGGTCGTTGCGCTTCCAGGACAGCAGGGCCTGGCCACTCCATGTCGTGCCGTCGGCATCGGTGCGCGCCACCTTGTAGCTGAGCTCGGCCGGCGGCGGCACGTCCACCTTGTAGCGGCGCATCGTGTGCACGATAGGCGCCGGGCCAGGGTCGGGTTCGGCCGGAGCGGGTTCGGCGGCAGCAGCGACCTGCGGCGCCGGAGCGGGCTCGGCGGGAAGCGTGGTCGCCTGCGCCGGTGGACCGGGTCGCACCGGCTCGCCCACCACGTCCTCCGTCACCGTAATCGTGGGCAGCGGTACGAAGTCCGGCAGGGGCGGCTGCATCAGCTTCGGCGCCGGCGGCGGCACGGGCTCGGCCACCGGCGTTTCAAACGGCGCCGGCGGCAGCAGCTGCGCCAGCGTGATCGCAGCCTCGCCCTCACGTCCCGGCAGCGCGATGCCCTGCGTGCCCGCGGTGAGCCAGCCCAGCACCAGCCAGTGCAGCAGCACGATGAGCGTGCCCAGCACCAGGGCGCGCAGCCGCTGAGGAGGAAAAGCGGAACTCATGCCGCTAGTGTAGCCTGAGCGCAGCCGGGGTGCAGGGGCGCGGCACATTGGGCCCTTTGCGGTACCAGCTTTGTCGCGTGTTATTTATCTGCTACGCTTAGGTGTCTACCCAAGGAGAAAACGATGCTCAAGCCGCCCAATGCTGCCGGAATGCCCGATACGCTCGAATTCGTGAAAAACCTCTGGGGAAGCATGAACATCCCCGGCGTCGGCATGCCGGGCATGACCGGCTCCAGCCTGTCCGTGGACGAACTGGACAAGAAGATCGCCGACCTCAAGGCGGTCGAATCCTGGCTCAACCTGAACCTGGGCATGCTACGCGGAACCATCCAGGCGCTCGAAGTCCAGCGCGGCACCCTTGCCACCCTGAAAGCAATGGGCGACAGCATGGCGCAGGCCATGCAGCGCGCCGGCAGCGACCCGGCCATGGCGGCGCCCTTCACGCAGTTCTTTGCGCAGCAGGCCGGCGGCGCCCCGACACCTCCCCCGCCGCCGGCGCCGGAGCCGAAGGCCGACGCTTCTTCCGGCCAGGCGGAATCGGCAGCCCAGTCGGCCGCGAACAGCGCCATGCCGGCTGCGGTCGCGTGGTGGAATTTGTTGCAGGATCAATTCCGCCAGGCAGTCAGCAGCGCCATGCCGGCAGCCGGCGCCACCCCGGAAGCGCCCTCCGGCGGCAACGATGGTGCGGCAAACCCGCCCCCGGCCGAACCGAAAGCGCGCGGCGGCTCGCCGCTGGACGTGTCCGGCGGCGCGGAGCCGGCGGCGCCTGCCAGCCCGGGCGGTTCCGGCCGGGTGGGCCGCAATCCGCGCGTCAAAGCCGACAAGGGCTGAGATGGATGTCAGCGGCGGCTGCCTGTGCGGCGACGTGCGGCTGCTGGCCTCGGGGCGGCCGCACCGGGTAGGCCTGTGCCACTGCCTCGACTGCCGCAAGCACCACGGCGCCCTGTTCTACGCCGCCGCGATCTTCCCGCAGGATGCGGTAACGGTCAGCGGCGACACCCGCGATTATTGCGGCCGCCACTTCTGTCCGCGCTGCGGGTCCTCGGTGTTCGCGCGCAGCGGGGACGAGATCGAGGTGCACCTGGGCACGCTCGATGCGCCGGACCAGTTGATGCCGACCTACGAGAACTGGACCGTACGGCGCGAGTCCTGGTTGCCGCCGTTTCCGCTCGACAAACACTACCTGCGCAATCGCGAGGCTTGCGGCCCTGTGGAGGATTCCCTCAACGATCCTTCAGGCGCGTGAGGCCGGCAGAAATCCAGACCACGGCGGCCAGGATGGAAATAATGGTCGGGAACAGGAGCGGCACGGCGAGTTCCGGCCGCGTCTCGACGATATAGGCACATCCGGCACTCACGGCCACGGGAAGGAGCAGCCGCGGCGCCGCATAGCGGTTGATGCGGACGATCGATGCCTGCCCATCGTAGTCGACGAAATTCAGGATCCTGCGCTTCGGTACGAAATAGAGCAAGGCGGCGATGCCCAGGAAGAGCACGCCGATGAACAGGTAGATGTTGGCCATGAGCTTTCCATATTTCACATCATTGCTTTTACCATAAGCAAGATTACCAGACTTACTGGAGGGCGCACTCTTGATCTATTCGGTAGCGTCCGCTTACCTGGCGTGCTGAACTGGACTCAGCGGGACCGGTTTCCGATCCCGCCCCTCATCAAGAGGAGTGCCCGTGTCCTCGTTCGACCCAGCCAGCCTGGTTCCGGCGCAAATCGCCGACCTGCGCCGCAAACTGGAAGCAGCCGGCTGCCGCCCGCCGGCCCATGCCTGCACGCTGGGTGAGCTGGCCGAGGCGATCGTCGAATTCCGCCGGCGCGAAGGCATCGCCGGACGCGGCGTGCTCGACGACGCAACCCTGCAGCGCCTCGACGAAGTCAGCGGCGCGACCTTCCAGGACGTGTTCCGCGACGAACTCGAGCTGCTGCACCCGGACCCCGACGCCGCACCGGGCGCCGACCTTGCCGCCCGCGCCCACAAGGCCGGGATGGTCGGGCTGGCGCTGTCCGGCGGCGGCGTGCGCAGCGCCACCTTCGGCCTCGGCGTGCTGCAGGCACTGGCGAACCAGCGGCTGCTGCGCCACCTCGACTACCTGTCGACCGTTTCCGGCGGCGGCTTCATCGGCGGCTGGCTGTCCAAGTGCATCCACGAACAGGGCGGCGACGTGCGCAAGGTCGAGGAGATGCTAGCGCCAGGGGGGACAAATGCAGCCGGCCGCGCCGAGGCGCCGGCGATCCGCTTCCTGCGCCAGTACTGCAACTACCTGTCGCCGCGCGGCGGCATGTTCAGCGCCGACACCTGGACCCTGATCGGCACCTATGCCCGCAACACCGGCCTGAACCTGACGATGCTGGTGGCCTGGCTGTGCGCCCTGCTCCTATTGCCGCGCGCCGCCGTGTGGGCCGTGCACCGTATCGTCGACCCCGGCGGACCGTGGGCCGTGTATGCCGACCTGTGCTGGATGGCCGGTGTGCTGCTGTTCCTGTTCGCCGTGTTCTGCATCGCCCTGAGCGTCTCCAGCAAGCCCACCGGCTCGCGCGGGCGGCGCCGCTTCCCGCTGTCGCAGGGCGCGGTGCTGTGGTGGATCAACCTGCCGCTGCTGCTGGCGGGCTTCCTCGGCAGCCTGGGCCTGTGGCGGCACGGCGGCGAAACGCCCTTCTGGGAATGGACTGCGCTGCCGGCGCAGCTGGCGGGACGCGCCCACTGGCTGCTGGCGCCCGGCTTCGCCTACTTCGTGGTGTGGGCCTGCGGCTGGTACCTGGCGCACGACCGCACCAGCATCTACCGGCGCGCCGGCTACGTGGTGTGCGGCGCATTCATCGTGGCCGTACTGGCGGTGCTGTGCGCGGCGGCGCGCACCTTCGCCCCCGAAACGATGATGCGCTTCATGGCACGCGAGACCTGCGACCTGCTGGTCAACGGCCTGCTGGCCTTGTTCGTGGTGCTGCTAATGGTGGCCACCGCCCTCGCCGTGGTGCCGCGCCTGCTGCATCCGCATCCGCCATCGGCCGACCTGACGCGCGCCGAGATGTTCGAGGGCCTGTCGCACCTGGCCTGCGCCCTCGGCGCCCTCGGGATCGGCACCTTGCTGCTGCTGGCCGGGCTGTCGCTGCTGCCCGCCCCGAAGACGCACCCGGTGCTGAACAACGCGATCGCCCTGACCACCTTCGGCATGCCGCTGATGATGGCGCTGTTCGCCGGCACCATGACGCTGATGATCGGCCTGATCGGCCGCCTGTACAGCGACGCCAGCCGCGAATGGTGGAGCCGCCAGGGCGCCTGGACCTGGATCTTCGCGCTCGCCTGGGTCTCGATGTTCGGCGTCTCCTTCTTCCTGGCCCCCTTGCTGCACTGGGCCTGGCTGACCCAGAACGTGTGGTCGCACATCACTACTGCGGCCAGCTGGCTGCTCGTGACCTGGTTCGGCCTGAAGGCCGGCAGCGGCAGCCGGACCGGCACCTGGGCCGGCAGCCTGCGCGCGGGCGACACGCGCTTCGAGGTGGCGGCGCGGATCGCGCCCTACGTGTTCACCGCCGGCGTGTTCGCCCTGCTGAGCGCACTGGTGCAGGCGGCGGTGGCGCCGCCGCGCATCGCCTGCCCCGAGCCGATCACGCTGACCTGCGTCTATGGCGCACATGCCAACGCCACCCTGGCCACCAGCGGCAGCCGGCTGGCCTGGGCCTTCGCGCTCTTCCTGGGCGCCGCGCTGCTGCTCGGCTGGCGCGTCGACATCAACAAGTTCTCGCTCTACATGCTGTACCGGAACCGCCTGGTGCGCGCCTACTTCGGCGCCAGCAGCCGTGCGCGCAAGCCCCACCCCTTCACCGGCTTCGATCCCGGCGACGACCCGCTGCTGGCCGACCTGAAGCAGCAGCGCCCCTGCCACATCATCAATACCTCGCTCAACCTGGTCGGCGGCGAAGAGCTGGCCTGGCGCACCCGCAAGGCGGCCTCGTTCACCTTCACGCCGCGCTACTGCGGCTTCGAACTGCCGGCCGGATCGGTGGAAAGCGCCGCGGTGCACGGCGTGGCCGGCAGCGCGCAGTCGCTGGACGCCGCGCGCGGCTGCTACCGCCCTACCGGCGCCTACGGCGCGCGCTCGGGCGCCGGGGCCGACGACGATGCCGGCGTGCGGCTCGGGATGGCGGTCGCGGT
Organism: Massilia sp. LC238; assembly: GCF_000735635.1. Classification (NCBI taxonomy): domain Bacteria; kingdom Pseudomonadati; phylum Pseudomonadota; class Betaproteobacteria; order Burkholderiales; family Oxalobacteraceae; genus Massilia; species Massilia sp. LC238. Next base: position 86,773 of record NZ_JNNN01000030.1, read on the forward strand.
GTCCGGCGCGGCGGCCAGCCCGAACATGGGCGCGCACTCTTCGCCGCCGCTGAACTTCCTGATGACGATGTTCAACGTGCGCCTGGGGCGCTGGTGTCCCAATCCGCGCAAGGCGGCCTGGCAGCAGTCCTCGCCGCGCGTCGGCCTGTTCAGCCTGCTGGCCGAGCTGTTCGGCCTGACCAATGCCGACGCCACCTACGTCTACCTGTCCGACGGCGGGCATTTCGACAACCTCGGCATCTACGAACTGGTGCGGCGGCGCTGCCGCCTGATCATCGCGGTGGACGTGGCCAGCGACGGGGCGCTGGCCTTCGCGGACCTCGGCAATGCGATCCGCAAGGTCGGCACCGACCTGCACGTGCGCATCGACCTCGACGTCTCGAAACTGGCGCAACTGGACGGCGGCCTGTGCGGCGCCAGCTGCGCGGTCGGCACGGTGCGCTACAGCCAGGTGGACCAGGGCGGCGTGGACGGCACGCTGCTGTACATCAAGCCGGCCATCGTCGGCCGCGAGAACGCCGACCTGCTCAACTACCGCAAGGTGCACCCCGCCTATCCGCACGAAAGCTCGGTGGACCAGTGGTTCGACGAGACCCAGTTTTAGAGCTACCGGGCGCTGGGGCAGTACATCGGCGAGTGCGCGCTGGACGGCGCGGTGGAAGCGGCGCGCGCGCGCGATGGGGGGCTCGATGTCGCGGTATTGTGCGCGGAGCTGGCGCGGCGGCACGGCAATGCCGCGCAGGGACAGCGTTGCGAAGACGTGCGGGGAAACTGGCGCTGACTCAGGCGGCGGCAGCCTGGCCGGCGGCAGCCGGGCCGGCCGCCTCCTGTGCAGCGTCCTCTTCCACCTTCGGCACCAGCGCCATCAACTGCTCCATCAGCTGGGCAAAGCGCTGCTGCCCGGGCTGCACCCGGTCGACGTGGGCCAGCACCCCGTGCGCTTCTTCCATCAGCTCGGCGCTGTAGCCGCGCTGCTGCATGTGCGAGATCAGGATCTGCGCCGAGTTGAACAGGATGCGCACGTTGTGCGGCAGCGCTGCCCTGGCATTGCGCATCCACTCGACCGCTTGCGGCAGCTTGCCGGTCTTCCACAGCAGCACGCCCTGGTTCATCAGGTCGATCGCTTCCTTGCGCGCGCCGCGGATCAGCTTTTCGCCCTCCTCGCCCATGCGCGCCTTCTCGAAGATCTGCTGCACCTCGTCCTGCAGGAAGCTGTTGTCATGGTTGTTGCGGATCACGTAGCACAGCAGGTCGACCGGCGCTTCCTTGACGCCCACCGCGAACAGCAGGATCGCCATCTCGAGGCAGGTCGGCACGTCGGGCCGTTCCCCGGTCGACTGCAGCAGCGCTTCCAGCTCGTCGCCGGCCTTGCGCGCGCGGCGGTAGTCGCCGCTCTCGTGGTACACCAGGCCTTCGGTGATCTTGGTGCGCAGTTCCATGTCCGGATGGTCGGCGCCGAACTCGCGCTGCGCCGCGATCAGGAGTTGCAGCGCCTCCTTCGGATCGTTCTTCAGGCCGCACACGCGCGCCAGTCCCAGATAGGCGTCCGGCGTCTTGCGGATCGAGTACTCGCCGATCGAGATGCACTTGCGGAAGGCCTTCTCGGCCATGCCGACGTTGCCCAGCTTCAGGCTGGCCTGGCCGAGGTTGCGCTGGCGCGGCACGGAATTCGGCGACAGCTTGGCCGCGCGCTCCAGCACGTTCAGCGCTTCCTCGTGCTTGCCCATTTTTTGCCAGGCCAGCGCCAGCTGGTCGTAGGCATCGATGTAGTAGCGGTTCTCGGCGATCACGGTCTGGAACATCTGGCGCGCCTGCTCATAGTCGCCGTCCGCCATGCGGATCTTGGCCAGGCCGGAGCGCGCCCACTGGTACTCGCGCTGCGCCAGCACGCGCTCGTAGGTCTCGCGCGCCTTGCCCGGCTCGCCGCTTTTCTCCATCAGGCGCGCCTTCATGCGCAGCAGGTCGATCTCGTGCGCCTTGCTCAGCGCGATCTGCTCGTCGCACAGGCGGGCGGCGCGCAGGTAGTCCTTCTCGGCATAGGCCTGGTCGATCAGGCTGAACACCTGCTTCTTGCGCCACACCCGGTTCAGGCGGCTGAGCAGCACGCCTTCGGTGATCGGCTTGACCAGGTAGGCGTCCGGCTGGTGCTCGGCCGCCCCCATCACCGACTCCACGCTCTTCTCGGCCGACACCATCAGGAACACGCTCGAGGGCAGCAGCAGGTTGCGCATGCGCGCTTCTTCCAGCACCTGCTGGCCGTTCTTGCCCTCGCCGAGGTTGAAGTCGCACAGCACCACGTCGTAGCGGGTCTTGTTGAGCAGGCCCATGGCCTCGCCGCCGCTGGAGGCCTGGTCGATGTTGCGCGCCCCCAGGCTGCGCAAGGCTTCGCGCAGCAGCTGGCGCACGCCGATGAAGTCGTCGACCACGAGGTAGGTCTTGGACGCCCAGTCCACCTGTTCGGCGCTCGGCGCCGCCACGGCGTTGATCACGGCGTTCATGGCAGGGTCAGGATGAAGCAGCCGCCGCCCAGCCGGCCGCCGTTCTCGAGGCGCACGGCGCCGCTGCGCTCGCGGTGGCGGTGCATGCGCGCGACTTCACGCGAGAAATGCAGGCCCAGGCCGGCGCTGTTGGTCAGGAAGTTGACGCCGGCCGCCATGCCGTTCATGGCCGCGCTCCCCGCCTCGAGCAGCGTGGCCGGAAAACCCGCGCCATTGTCTTCGACGCGGATCTCGAGCCAGCCATCGCGCTCGCGCGCGCTCAGGAAGATGCGGTCGCGCGTGTAGTGCACGGCGTTGTTGACGGCATGCGAGACCACGCCGACGATCAGGTCCTCGTCGAAGTGCCAGACCAGCTCGGGATCGACGTCGAGCTCCAGCGCGATGCCGCGCGACTCCAGCAGCACCCGTTCGAGGGCGACCACCTGCTCGGCCAGCTGGCCGACTTCGAGCGGCTGCACGTCGAAGGGATACTCCGGCGTGCCGACGTGCTTGTACAGCGCCAGCAGCTGCATCAGGTTGTCGTTCAGGCGGCGCGTCTGGTACAGCATCTGCGCCATTTGCGGATAGGCCTTCTCGGTCTCGGGCGAGGCGTCGTCGAGCAAGCGCTCGAGCGTGCCGGACAGGACGCTGATCGAATTCTTCATGTCGTGCGCAGTCGACGCGAGGAACATGGACAGGGGCGAGTGTGGGTCTTCCATCGAATTGGCCGGCTTCCAGCCTAAAAATTACCGTAAGTCAATTATACCGCCGGCGATTTGACACTTTCTGGCGGAATGTAACTTATTGCGCTAACGCAACACGTTACTCATCCGCCAAAACGGGTCCACGTGGCGCCCGGCGAGACCGCAGGACGAAGCGCGCCGGGTCGAGCGCATCGACCAGACTGGTCTCCAGCGGCAGCGGTTCGCCTTCGAGCTGGGCCGCCAGCAGTTCCGCCGCCAGCGGCGCCCAGATCAGGCCGCGCGAGGCATAGCCGAGCAGCGCATGCAGGCCGGGGTGGCGCGGCACGTCGCGCAGGCGCTCGGTCCTGCCTGCGGCGCCGAAGTCCGGCAGGCGGCCGACCAGCGGCAGGCGGTCCGGCGCCACGCAGCGGAAGCCCACGCGGCCGGCCAGCGGCGCCCCTGCGGCAGCCAGCGGGTCGGACACCAGGCCGCGCAGGCGCTCGAGGTTCTCTTCGTGGCTCGACAGGCGCAGCTGCGGGTCGGCGTCGAGGTCGTAGGTGGCGCCGGCGCAGGCGATGCCGCCGGCCGCCGGGGTCAGGTAGGCTTCGCGGCACAGCACCAGGGGCAAGGCGGGCAGGCTGCCGCTGTCCAGGTGACTGACCTGCCCGCGCAGGGCCGCCAGCGGCAGCTCGCGCGATTGCGCCAGGCTGCGCGCGCCGGCGCCGCTCGCCAGCACCACGGTCGGCGCCTGCGCGACCACGGCACCGTCCGCGGCGCGCGCCAGCCATTCGTCGCCGCTGCGTTCCAGGGCGATGCTGCCGGCGCCGAAGCGGCGCACCAGCCGCTCGCCGCAGGACTGCAGCATCGCCTCGCACACGCTGCCGGGACGGGCCCAGCCGCCCTGCGGGAACAGCCAGCCACCGCTTGGTGCCGGCAGTCCGAGCAAGGCCTCGGCTTCGGGAGCCTCGAGCCAGCGCGCGAAATCCGCCGGGTAATGCGCCTCGCGCGCGATGGCGCGCGAGACCTCGGCGTGGCCAGGGTCGCGCGCCAATTGCAGCACGCCGCAGGCCTGCCCTTCGATGGCGCCGCCGATGCCGCCCAGCTTGCGCCAGGCGCGCAGCGCATACAGGTAGGCGGCGCGGGTCAGGCGGGTCGGGATATTGTCGTCGCGCGACAGCAGCGGCATGAAGATGCCGGCCAGGTTGCCCGATGCTTCCATCGCCGGCGCCGGGTGGCGCTCGACCAGGGTGACCTGCCAGCCGCGCGCACACAGGCTGGCGCAGGCGGCGGAGCCGGCCAGCCCTGCGCCGATGACCAGGGCGCGCTTGTGCGCTTGCGGCAGCAGCGGCGGCAGCGGCAGGCGCGGCTTGCGGCTGGCAAAGACCGCACGCCTGCCGTCATCGTCAAAGACGAAACCCTGCGCCTGCAGCGCCGCACGCTGCTCGTCCACCAGTCCATCGGCTTCCAGCTGCGCCCCACTCGCTGCGATGCGCGCCAATGGCCGCGCGAAAGCGGCGCCGGCGACTTCTTGCAGGAAAAAATAATCAGGCTGCGCGCCCAGCTGCGCCAGCGCCGCATCAAGCGGCGCGGCAAGCAGGGTCAGCGTCAGCCGCGGGTCGTCCTGCGGAATGCGGTGAAAGCCCGGCAGCAGGCCATCGGAAAGGGCCACGACGTGCAGCCGCGCGGGAGCGTCGGGGTCGGCGCGCCAGGCCTCCTGCACCGCACGCACCCGGGCGCCATCGCCGTAGTGCGTGTCGAACACGGTGTAGCGTTCGCGGCTGCGCCAGTGTGCGCGCAGGTCCACATCAAGCCCCTGCGAAACGGAAGCAGGCCTTGTCGTGGTCGTTTACGACGCCGACGCCCTGCAGGTAAGCGTAGATGATGGTCGAGCCGACGAACTTGAAGCCGCGTTTCGACAAGTCTTTCGAGATGCGGTCCGACAGCGCGGTCTTGGCGGGGCGCGATCCGTCCGGCCAGTCGTTGACGAGCGGCTTGCCGTCGACCCAGCCCCACAGGTAGGCGTCCAGCGTGAGCCCCTGTTCGCGCATCGCCAGGTAGGCTTTCGCGTTGGTGATCGCCGCCGCCACCTTCAGGCGGTTGCGCACGATGCCCGGGTTGGCCAGCAGCTCGGCCACCTTGCCCTCGTCATAGGCGGCGATTGTTTGTGCATCCCAGTTGTCGAAGGCCAGGCGGTAGCTGTCGCGCTTGTTCAGGATGGTCTCCCACGACAGGCCGGCCTGCGCACCCTCCAGGTTCAGCATCTCGAACAAGGTCGTCTCGTCGTGGCAGGGCACGCCCCACTCGTGGTCGTGATAGGCGATGTAGCGAGGATTGGCCATGTTGGCCCAGGAGCAGCGGGTCTGGTTCATCCCCGCAGTATAAACCCGTGTCCCCTAGCTGAGGACCTGCCGGTACAGGTCGAGGTAGGCCGCCCCGGCCTTCTCCCAGCTGAAGCGGCTCGCATGCTCGCGGGCACGCCGGGCGCCATCCTCGCGGGCGAAGCGGGCCAGCCCCTTGTTCAGGACCTCGGCCATGTGGTCCGGTTCGAAGCTGTCGAAGTAGAAGGCGGCGTCGCCGCCGACTTCCGGCAGGCTGGTGAAGCGCGACAGGAACACCGGGCGGCCGTGATGCATCGCCTCGATCACTGGCAGGCCGAAGCCTTCGGCGAGCGAGGGGAACAGGAAGGCCTCGCAACGCGCGTAGTACCAATCCTTGTCGAACCCGCTGACCGGACCGGTCACCACCACCCGGTCGGCCACGCCGAAGCGCGCCGCTTCCTGCATGATCCTGTCCCGGTAGGCTTCCTTGACCACGCCGGCGATCACCAGGCTCATAGCGTTCGCGCGCAGCAGAGGCACGAGCACGTGGAAATTCTTCTTCGGACAGACCATCCCGACCGCGAACAGGAAGGGCCCTTGCGGCACGAAGCGCGGCTGGTGTCCCTCGGGCGCCCGGCCCGGATTGGTGCCGTTGTAGATGACCGAGATCTTGTCCTGCGCCTCCGGGAAGAAGCGCAGGATGTCGCTCTTGACGAACTCCGAGATCGCCACGATGCGGTCGACGCCGCGGATCTTGCGGCGCATTCTCCGCAGGTAGCGCTGGTATTTTGCCGTGCCCGGCGTGCGTTCGTGCACCTGGTTGAGGTCGTGGACTGTCATCACGGTCCGGGCGCGCACGCGCTCCGGGCCGAAGCGGCAGTACTGGTCGGCGAAGTGGACCAGGTCGAACTCGCGCTTGCGCGGAAACAGCCAGCGGTGATACCTGCGGTGGCCGACGTAGGATGCCTCCTCGCCCAGGAAGCCGTGCTGCGCGGGATAGGTATAGGCGCTCAGGTCGACGCTGCCCTGCCCCTGCCTGGCCAGCTCCTTCGTCAGGCTGTCGCCGAAGGTGTGCAGGCCGGTGTTCTCGAAACGCATGGAATCGAGCGTGATCAGGAGCTTCGGCCTCACGCGGCCGCTTCTTCCATGCGTTGGCCGCGCTGCTGCGCCGCCGTGCTGCGCCAACCGGCAACCACTTGCGCCACCTGGCGCGCAGTGATCGCCTCCATGCAGCGGCAGTGCGCGGCGTCGGTGCAGTTGCCGCAGGCCTGCGCGCCGCAGAGCGACTGGGCACGCTGGCCGAGCGCCCCCCAGCGGGCGATGTCGATCGGCTTGATCGGCGGGAACAGGCCGAGCGTCGGCCTTCCCAGTGCCGCCGCGACGTGCAGCGGTCCGGTGCCGCTGGCGACCAGGCCGTCCGCCATGCCGATCAGCGCGACCAGGCCATCCAGGTCCACCTGGCCGCACAGGTTGCGCACGTTCGGGCTGGCCAACAATTCGGGCGCCGCGCGCGCCAGCAGTTCGCCTTCGGCGCGGCTGCCCGTGATCCAGACGGCGATGCCGGGATCCTTGCTCAGCAGCGCGGCCAGTTCGGTGTAGCGCGCCAGCGGCCACTCGCGGCCGTTGCCGTTCGACTTGGGGTGCAGGATCAGGTTGAAGCGCGTCGGATCGAAGAGTTGGCCGACGGCGGCCTCGCCAGGCGCCTGCAGGCCGTACAGGGGCCAGATCTCGTCCAGGGCAGGCTGGCGGTCGATGCCGAGCGGCTTGAGCAGGGCAAAGTTCAGCTGGGCTTCGTGCAGGTTGGAGCGCGCCCGGCTGAAGTGCGCCAGCCGGTTGCAGCTGATCCAGTGGTGCAGGCGGTGGCTGCTGCCCACGCGGTTCGGCACGTGGGCGCGCCGCGCCGCGCGGCCGATGGCACGGTGCGGGAAGGCGAAGATGACGGTGTCGTATTCCCGGTCCTGGAACAGGCGGTCGATGTCCAGTTCTTCCAGCGCCAGCACGCGGTCGACGTGGCGGCAGCAGCGCACCACCGGCGCGGCATAGGCGCGGCACACCATGTCGACCTGGACGCCCGGGATCGCCCCTTTCAGGAAGCCTGCCAGCGGCAGGGTGAGGACGACATCGCCGATGTTATCCGTGCGGCAGATCAGAATGCGAGACAGGGCAAGATGCATGAAACGGTTTTCCGAAAGACTTCCGGGAGTCTGCGCCTGGCCGAGCCGGGCCGCTCCCTTCATTGATCCAAAAACTGCAGACGTAATGCATGGTGACCCCATCTTTACATGTTCTTACCTGCAATACAACCGCTGAGGTGCAAAAGCGACAGGCACCTGGTGTGCCGGCGCTTATTTGCGCAACACGACGATGCCTGCCTGGTGTTTCGAGAACAGCAGGGTGGCCAGGCCCGCCAGGGCGCGCATGCCGGGGATGCGCAGCAGCTTGCCTATCAGGTTGTCGGCCTGCTTGCGGTACAGGGCGATATACAGGTAGGAAGCATGCGGATGCACGCTGAAGCTGCGGAATCCGACTTTCTTGCCGGCGCGGATGATCTTCGCCGGGTGCATGTCGCGCTCGGTCGTGCCGAACTCCGCCATGATGGCGGCCGAACGGCGCTCGTGACCCAGGCCGGGCTCGGAAGTGATGCAGATGCCGCCCGGTTTCAGGGCGCGCCAGGCGCTCTGCAGGGCGCTGACCTCGTCCACCGCATGGTGCAGGCAATCGAAGAACACCACCACGTCGAATTCTTCGCGAAAGGAAAGCGACTCATAGTCGCCGACCACGAAGTCGAGGTTCGGCAAGCCTTCCTTGTCCCTGAGCCGGCGCCCGGCGTCGATGGCCTCGGGCACCAGGTCGGTGCCGGTCACGTCATAGCCGCGCTTGGCGAACAGCACGCTGGTCCAACCGGTGCCGCATCCCATGTCGAGCAGGCGGCCCCCTTCGGGCATCAGGCCGAGCATGGCGCCCAGTTCCATCATGTACAGGCCGCAATGGGCGTCGGACCAGGGCTTATGCGTCGAATGCTGCATGCCCGCTTCGCCGATCCTCTTGAAATACTCGTACTCCCCCTGCGTCGCCATATGACTCTCGTGTGCAAGCAAAACGCCAATTCTAGCTGATCAAAGGACAAGGTTTCCTGAAATGCCATTCCCGCCTCATGGCGCCAGGGCCTGTGCAAGACGGGCCACGCCGGCGCGGATCTCGGCCGGCGTGAAGGCCGAAAAGCCCAGCAGCATCCCGGGCGGCGCCGCGCATGCCGGGCCGGCCTGCGGGTGGACGTAGTAGGACAGCGGGCGCAGGTCGACGCCGGCAGCCAAGGCGCGCGCCACGGCCTCGGCTTCGCCCAGCGCGCCGGTGATGCGCACGCAGACGTCCAGGCCGGTGTCCGCCGGGCCGCAGGCCAGCATGCCGTCCATGCGGCTTGCCAAAGCCTCCATCATCGCGCCGCGGCGCTCGGCATAAGCGTCGCGGGTGCGCCGGATGTGGCGCGCAAAATGGCCTTGCTGGATGAAGTCGGCCAGCACCGCCTGCGGCACCACCGGGCTGTGGCGGTCGACCACCGCCTTCGCCTGCGTCAAGGGTTCGACCAGCGCCGGCGGCGCCACCACATAGCCCAGGCGCAGGCCCGGGAACAGCACCTTGGACAGGGTGCCGACGTAGATCACGCAGCCGGCGCGGTCGAGGCTTTGCAGCGAAGCGAGCGGCGGGCCGGTGTAGCGGTACTCGCTGTCGTAGTCGTCCTCGACGATCCAGGCGCGCTTCGCCTCGGCCCAGCGCAGCAGCTCGAGGCGCCGGCCCAGGCTCATGGTGACACCCAGCGGTAACTGGTGCGACGGGGTGGCGAACACCATCGCGGCATCCGGATGGTGGGCGGCGGCATGGGCGACGTCCATGCCTTCGGCGTCGACCGGCACCAGGCACATGCGCGCGCCAGCCACTTCGAAGGGCGCGGCGGCGCCCTGGTAGCCGGGTGACTCCAGCCACACGCCCTCGCCCGGCGCCAGCAGCAGCTGCGCCAGCAGGTACAAGGCCTGCTGCGATCCGGTGGTGACGATGATCTGCTCGGGCGTGCAGCGTACCCCGCGCGAGGCATTCAGGTAGGCGCACAGCAGCTCCCGGAGCAGCGGGTAGCCGGCGGCGGCGCCATAGCCCAGCGGCAGCTCGCGGCGGCGCCAGTGGCGCGCTTCCAGCTTGCGCCAGACCTCGAAGGGGAACAGGTCCAGGCCCGGCATGCTCGGCCTGAAGGCCCGCAAGGGGCCCTGGTGATGCCGTACCCGCGCCATGCTGGAGGCCATCGCCAGGCCGCGTGCCGGCAGCGGCCGCGGCATGCCGGGCGCGGTGCCGGCAGAGTCTGGCGCCGGACGCGCGGCGGGCAGGCTGGCGTCCACGAAAGTGCCCTGTCCCACCCCGCCGCGCAGGTAGCCTTCGGCCGTCAGCTGCTCGTAGGCGGCCAGCACGGTCTGGCGCGACACCTGCAATTGCCGCGCCAGCTCGCGCGTGGCCGGCAGGCGCGTGCCGGGCGCCAGGCGTCCGTGCAGGATGGCCTCCTTCAGCCGCGCATAGAGCTGGCGGAACAGCGGGGTAGTGGCGGCGCGCTCGAGCGGCGCGGCGGCGATCAGGTCGTCGATGTGCATTGGTACGCCCATCTTCGCGCGGATTGGCACTTTGGACAAGCCAAGTGGTCTCTTAAGATAAGACCAGTCCATCACGGAGGAAGCATGAAAAAGTTCGAAGCACGGGTGGCATGGCAGCGCGCCGGCCAGGCTTTCCTGGACGGGCGCTACAGCCGCGCCCATGACTGGCAGTTCGACGGGGGCCTGCAGCTGCGGGCCTCATCCTCGCCCCTGTCGGTGCCGCTGCCGATGTCCGACCCGGCGGCGCTCGATCCCGAGGAAGCGCTGGTGGCTGCGGCGTCGAGCTGCCACATGCTGTTCTTCCTGTCGCTGGCGCAGCAGCAGGGCTTCGTGGTGGACAGCTATGTGGATGGGGCCGTGGGCTACCTCGGCGAAGACGAAGCGGGCCGCGTCGCGATGACGCGCATCGAACTGCGCCCGGCCATCGTGTTCGGCGGCGAGCGCCAGCCCTGCGCCGACGAGCTGGACGCCCTGCACCACGCCGCCCACGCGCGCTGCTACATCGCGAACTCGCTCAAGACCGAGGTCGTCGTCATGCGGGTGCGCTGATGTACCTGCCGACCCGAGACCGCCAGCAGGACCCGCGGGCAATGCGCTTGCTCATCAGGGAGCATGCCCTGGGCATGCTCGTCACCCAGCATGGGGGACTGCCGGATGCCGATCACCTGCCCTTCGAATTCGCCGAGGGCGGCAGCGAAGGCCTGGGCCTGCTGCGCGCCCACGTGGCGCGCGCCAACCCGGTGTGGCGCCGCGCCGGCCAGCAGGTGCTGGCCGTCTTTCGCGGCCCCGCCGGCTACGTGCCGCCGGACCAGCAGCAAAAAATCGCCAGCGGCGGCAAGGTGGTGCCGACCTGGGACTACAACGTGGTGCACGTGCACGGGCGCCTGCGTGCGATCGAGGATCCGGGCTGGCTGCTGGACTTCCTGCATGGCCAGACGCGGCACCACGAAGCGGACCAGCCGCAGCCGTGGTCGGTGACGGATGCGCCGCCAGCTTACATCGACGGCATGCTCAAGGCGATCGTCGGGATCGAGATCGACATCGCGCGCATCGAAGGGAAGTGGAAAGGGTGATCTGGTCCGGTGGACCAGATTCACACTCACTTCTTGTTCGGGATCGGTTCCTTGCCGGTGGCGGTGCTGGTGTCGTTGCCCGGCGTGCCGGCCGTGCCGGTGGCGCCGCGCGCGGTGCGGGCGATGAGCTCGTCCGCCGCCAGCAGGTGCTGCTCGACGACCGGCCGCATCTTCATGGCCAGGGCCTTGATGTCCGGGTCCTTGATCTTGTCCATGTTGTCGCGCAGCTGCTCGTGCGTGACGCGGTGGTCGCGCCGGCCCGACTGCTTCACATAAGTGCGGTCGAAGATGTCGCCGCTCAGCGCCTTGAGCATCGATTCCTTGGCCTTGTGCTTGACGTTTGATTCTTTCGGCAGCTCGACGCCCTTGGCCTGGGCCAGTGCCTGTACTTCGGCCAAGGACTTGGTATGTTCGTCGACCATGCGCTGGGCATAGGCTTTGACCTCGGGATTGCTTGCCTTGGTCAGCGCCAGCTTGCCGGCGTTGATTTCAGCAATATTGGCCTCAGCCATCATTTCGAGCACCTTACGGTCCGAACGATCCAGCTTGCTCGTGGTGCTTGCCGGGGCCGCAGGCGCGCCGGCGGCGGCTGCGGCGGCCGGCGCCGTACCCTGGGTGACCGCCTGGGCCTGGGCCTGGCTGGCGCCGGCGGCGAACAGGGCGCCCGCGATCGACAGCGCCAGAACACGGTGGATACGCAGTGTTTTCTGCATGGGATTCTCCTTGACACTTGCGTGTAGGCCGGCGGACGCGATGCACGACCGCCGGCAGGTGAGGCGTGGCTGCCTGGCCGGCAGCCCGCGTGCTTATTTTTACTTGCCCGAGGTCGTGCCGGATTTGGCCGACGACATCTGCTGGGCCGCCTTCAGGTGCTGCTCGACCGTCGGGATGGTCTTCTCGGCGGCCGCCTTCACGTCAGGATCCTTGGCGCTCTTGCTGATTCTCTGCAGCTTGGCGTGGGTGTCCTTGTGGTCTTTCAGGCCAGCCATCTTCATGTATTCCTTGTCGAAGGCATCGCCGCTGAGCTTTTCCAGCTTGGCCGCCATCGACTTGTGCTTGGCGTCGAGTTCGGTCGGCAGGGTCACGCCCTTGGTCTGGGCCAGGGTCTGCAGTTCGGACAGGGCCTTGCCGTGGTCGTCGATCATCTGCTGGGCGAAGGTCTTCACTTCGGCGTTCTGGCTCTTGCTCAGCGCCAGCTTGCCGGTTTCGACTTCGGCCATGTTGGCGATGGCCATGTCCGTCATCGCCTTCTTGTCGGCGTTGCTCAGCTTGGCCGCACCGGAACCGGTGGCGCCGGCGGCGCCCGACGCGCCCGAGGTGGACTGCATGGTATCGGCGGTGTGCGACTTGGCGCCTTCGGCACGGGTGGTGCCCTGGCTGCCGGAGGCGCCCATCTGCGCGCTGCGGTCTTCCTTGCCCTGGCTGCTGGTGTTGTTGACGGTGCCGTCGGCGGCGGTCTTGCCGGTCAGGTTAGGGGTGCCCGTCGCGCTCTGGTTGGTCATCGACTGGGCGCTCTGGCCGGTGGTCTGGGCCTGCACGCCGACAGCGCTAAACATGGCGGCCACGGCACCAACTGCGAGCAACTGCTTGAGGGCCTGTTTCTTCTGCATGACGTTCTCCTGTTATTCGATGGTATGGGCTGCCGCTCGGGATCGCCGGGCGGGCGTCTCCTTCTGACATCGGGCGATGTCGAGCGCGTTTGAGTGTAGCGCCGCGTATTCACAGGTAGCGCACGTTAGCCGTATAGCAATTGCGCTGTTATACGGGGTAAAAACGAGAACGGAAACGAGAGAAGCTCGTCAAACGCCTGTCACAATCGGCAGGCAAGATACGCTTGTCCTTGGGAAGGGATCCTGGCGGCGCAAGCCGCCCTACCGGCGCCGGCGGTCGGGAAATATACCGGCACCAATTCATTGCCCTGCGAGCACGCAGGGCAGCAGCATCACAGCAGCGGGATCAGGATGTCGTAGGCGTTGTCCGGACGGTTGCCGTCGTGGAGCGTCGGCGTGTAGCGGCGGTCGTAACGCTCGATGCGCCAGCCTTCCTCGTCCTGCACCATGCCCAGCTGCTCGATGGCGGCATGGCCGGTCAGGTAGGTGGCCTGCACCCGCGTGACGGGTCCGCGGTGCGTCAGCATCGCATAGCGGCGTTCCGGAATGCGGATGCCGATCATGCCCGGCGGCAGCGCATTGAGGTCGCTGACCTCGGCGGCGATGCACTCAATGCGCACGCCCTGCTTGTCTTGCAGACTGACGCCGTAGCGCAGCCCATTGGTTTCGCCCAGTTCGCTTTCGCGTTCCAGGAAGCTGCTCCAGATGTCCGGCATATCCGCTTCCAATTCCGAGAGCGGACCTGCAAGCGGCAGTCCGGCGAGCTTCATTTCAGGTAAGGTAACAGTGGAGATGTGCATGGTATCGGCTACGCAAGTGGACGAAGAAAATTATAGCCTTAACTCCTCGACAATATTGTCACGGAATCAATCGTGCGCACCTATTTTTCATGATCTGGCAGGACGAATGTGCAACAGCGCACACAGGCGTATTGACGCCGGGCGCGCAGTACGCACATTCCAGCTTCGCAACCGTCCACCCTCGCATTTTTGCAGTTCGTCGCAAACGGCACCCAGGCCCGTTCCGTCTCCCTACAATAGATTCATACCACTTACCGGAGACCACCATGCAACGCCTGATCCTTGCCGCAGTCCTGTCCCTCGCTTCGATCACGGCTAATGCCGACGAGCAAGTACGTAGCGTGACGCCTTTCAAGGGCATCGCCGTGCACGGCCCGGTCAGCCTGGTGGTGGAAGCCGGTAAATCGTTTTCGCTCAAGGTACAGGGCGACCCGCGCTTCATCGAGCGCGTCACCAGCGAGGTGGTGGACGGCGAACTGCGCCTGGACATGAAGGACAGCACGCGCAACAGCCTGAAAAGCAGCGACCGCGTGGTCGTGACCCTGCCTTCGCTGCAGACCTTCAAGGGCGAAGGCGCCGGGGAGATGCGCCTGACCAAGGTGCGCGGCGAGCGCCTGGACGTCAATTACCGCGGCGCCGGCCGCCTGGCCATCGACGGCGAGGTGCGCGAACTGCGCCTGTCCGCCCAGGGCGTGGGAGAGGTCGACACCAAGAGCCTGATCGCGCAGGACGCCAACGTCAGCTTCGAAGGCATCGGCGCGGTCAAGATCTACGCCAAGGACAAGCTGAACGCCAACGTGCGCGGCATGGGCGACCTGACTTATTACGGCAACCCGCGCGTGGTGAACAAGTCGGTGTCGGGCATCGGCAGCGTGGTGGCGGCCAAATAAGCCGCTCAGCGGTTAGCGATATCCAATAAGACTTCGGCATGGCAAGGACCGTCGAGCGGGCACCAGCAGGACAGGTTCTTGCCGCGCAGCGCTTCGCGCGCCTGCGCGGCCAGCTGCTGTCCTTCCGGGCTCGCCTCCAACCAGCGCCGGTAGGCGGCCACCGCTTCGGCCACGCTTGGCATCGCCGTGTATCTCGTACCCACCGGCGTGCCCGGCACCGCATCCGGCGCCACCGAGAACGGATTGCCCCAGCGCCCGGGACGCGCCACCGACACCGTGTTCGGGGGCAGCTTCCAGCCCTTCTTCCTGCTCAGTTGGACGCGTACCGGTTTCATCGCTTCCCCTATAGTTGTGCGATCTGCGCGTCGATTTTCTTCAGCGCGCGCTCGCTGCGCTCACTATACCGGTCCGTCAGGTATTCAAGGCGCCCGCGCATGAGCAGGGTGATCTTGAAGAGTTCCTCCATCACGTCCACCACGCGGTCGTAATAGGCCGAGGGCCGCATCCGGCCCGCCTCGTCGAACTCCTTGTAGGCCATCGGCACCGAGGACTGGTTCGGGATCGTGAACATGCGCATCCAGCGTCCCAGCAGCCGCATCGTGTTGACCACATTGAAGGACTGCGAGCCGCCGCATACCTGCATCACGGCGAGCGTGCGGCCCTGGCTCGGCCGCAACGCGCCCTGCTCCAGCGGAATCCAGTCGATCTGGTTCTTCATCACTGCCGTGATCGCGCCGTGGCGCTCGGGGCTGCACCACACCTGCCCTTCCGACCACAGCGACAGCGCGCGCAGCTCGACCACCTTCGGATGCGTCTCGGGCACGCTGCCGACCATCGGCAGCTCCATGGGGTCGAAGATTTTCACCTCGGCGCCGAAGTGCTCGAGGATGCGCGCTGCCTCGTAGGTCAGGAAGCGGCTGAAGGAGCGCTCGCGCAGCGAGCCATACAGCATCAGGATGCGCGGCGGATGGTTCAGGTCGCCGACGGGGGCGAGCTTGTCCATGCTGGGCATGTCGAGCTGCTCGGCGTTGATGTTGGGCAGGCCGGGAATCCGGCCCGGATCGTTTGTCTGGTTCATGATCATGGCTCTTCAGCTCAGGCGCAGTGCCAGCGAGCACAGGGTAAGGAACAGGATGGGCAGCGTCAGCACGATACCCACACGGAAGTAATAGCCCCAGGAGATCTCGATGTTCTTCGCGGACAGCACGTGCAGCCACAGGAGCGTTGCCAGGCTGCCGATCGGCGTGATCTTCGGGCCGAGGTCGGCTCCGATCACGTTCGCGTAGACCATCGCTTCGCGAATCACACCCTGGGCTGAGGTGGCGTCGATCGCCAGCGCCCCGATCAGTACGGTCGGCATGTTGTTCATGATGGACGACAGGATGGCCGTCATGAAACCGGTACCGAGCGCCGCTCCCCACACGCCGTACTCGGCGCAGCGGTCCAGCAGCGCGGTCAGGTAGTCGGTAAGGCCGGCATTGCGCAGGCCGTACACCACCAGGTACATCCCGAGAGAAAACACGACGACCTGCCATGGGGCGCCACGCAATACCTCGCGCGTCGAAATGCGGTGGCCGCGTGCTGCAACTGCCAGCAGCAATAGCGCGCCGGCGGCGGCGACCGCGCTGATCGGGATGCCCGCGTCGTCCAGCCAGAAGAAGCCCACGAGCAGCATGAGCAGCACCCACCAGCCGGTAAGGAAGGTGGCGCGATCATGGATCGCCTCCTGCGGGCGCTTGAGCTGCGCCAGGTCGTAGGCGGCCGGGATGTCCTTGCGGAAGAACCAGACCAGTGCCGCGAGCGTCGCCGCGACCGAGACCAGGTTGA
The DNA here is from genome assembly GCF_000735635.1 of Massilia sp. LC238. NCBI lineage: Bacteria > Pseudomonadati > Pseudomonadota > Betaproteobacteria > Burkholderiales > Oxalobacteraceae > Massilia > Massilia sp. LC238. The sequence continues at coordinate 103,082 of NZ_JNNN01000030.1, forward strand.
CCGGCGCCATCACGGCGGCGTAGCGCGCGAAGCCGATGCCGAAGTAGTCCGCCGAGACGATGTTGACCAGGTTCGATACCACCAGCGGCAGGCTCGCGGTGTCGGCAATGAAGCCGGCGGCCATGACGAAGGCCAGCATGGCACGGGCAGTAAACCGCAGTGCCGCCAGCATGGCGATGACGATGGGCGTGAGGATCAGTGCCGCGCCATCATTGGCAAACAGCGCCGCAACGGCTGCCCCCAGCAGGACCAGCAGGATGAACAGCAGCCTGCCATTGCCCTGGCCCCAGCGCGCAACGTGCAGGGCCGCCCATTCGAAGAAGCCGGCCTTGTCCAGCAGCAGGCTGATGATGATCACGGCAACGAAAGCCCCGGTGGCATTCCAGACGATGTTCCAGACGACCGGGATGTCTCCCACCTGGATCACGCCGGCCAGCAGGGCCACGAGCGCACCGGCCGAGGCGCTCCAGCCGATGCCGAGACCGCGCGGCTGCCAGATGACGAGTGCGAGTGTGGCGAGGAATATGAGAAAGGCGATCAGCACAGGAGTCCTTCAGGCGCCGATCAGGCCGATCCGGTCGAGTTCCACCTTGAAGCGCGCACGGTCGGACTTCAGCTCTTCCAGCGGCAACGCCAGGAAAGCCTCGATCCGTGCGCGCAGCGTCGCGTAAGCCTGTTCGAAGGCGACATCGATTTCCTGTTCCGTGCCGACCACATGGCTTGGGTCTTCCACGCCCCAATGCGTACGCAGGACCGGGCCGAGATAGGCCGGGCAGGTTTCGCCTGCGGCGCTGGCGCACACGGTGACCACCACATCAGGCGGCAGCGGCAGCGCGTCCCAGGACTTGCTGTAATAGCCCTCGGTGGAGATCCCTTTGGCGGCGAGCAGGGCAAGCGCCTTGTCGTTCAGCTTGCCGGTCGGCTGGCTCCCAGCGCTGATGGCATGCCAGCCTGCCGGCGCCAGGTGGTTGAAGACCGCTTCACTGATGAGGGAACGGCAGGAATTGCCGGTGCAAAGGAAAAGTACGTTCATGGGAAAGCCTTGATGGAAATGCGGGAAGAATCAGGCGCTGGCGCTGCCGCAGGCATTGCCGGCGGGCGTACACGGGTTGCCCCCGCAGCAGTTTTCGGTCAGGTAGGCCAGCAAGGCATTCATGGTGTCGAACTGGGCTGCGTAAATGATGAAGCGCCCCTCCTGGCGCGGCGTGATCAGGCCCGCGTGGCTCAGCTCTTTCAGGTGGAAAGAAAGCGAAGACGCCGGCATGCCGAGCGCCTCGGCGATTTTGCTGGCGGCCATTCCGGCAGGTCCGGCCTGCACCAGCAGGCGGTAGGTGGCCAGGCGCGATTCCTGGGCCAGTGCGGCCAGCGCTGCGATGGCGGCCTTGGTATCCATGGTGGTGTCCCGTGTCATTTCTAGATATCTCGAATTATAAGCCTGTTTGACGACCCTTCGAATTTTATCGAAATAATTTGACAGCTTGATGACAAGGCGATTATTCTATTTTCGTCAAACGACGAATAGCGAATAACCACCGGAGAACAGCCATGAACCAGATCGATGCCACCCTGCCCGTCGCCGTCCTGGGCGCCGGCCCCGTCGGACTTGCCGCCGCCGCGCACCTGCGCGCATCTGGCCTGACGCCCCTGCTGCTGGAGGCCGGCGCGGCCGTCGGCGCCAACCTCGACAGCTTCCGCCACGTGCGGCTGTTCTCGCCCTGGCGGTACAACGTCGACAAGGCGGCGGGCCGCCTGCTCGAGGGCGCCGGCTGGACCATGCCCGATCCGGACGCGCTGCCGAGCGCCGGCGAGCTGCTTGACGGCTACCTCGCGCCCCTGGCGGCCCTGCCCGCGATCGCCGACGTGCTGCACCTGCGCCACCGCGTCAGCGCCATCACCCGCGTCGATGCCGACAAGGTGAAGACCCGCGGCCGCGCCGAATCGCCCTTCCTGGTCCGCGCCGAGACGCCGGACGGCCCGCGCGACTACCTCGCCCGTGCGGTGATCGACGCCACCGGCACCTGGTCGCAGCCGAATCCCCTCGGCGCCAACGGCATCCCCGCGATCGGCGAAGCGGCGCTGGCGGCGCGCATCGCCTACGGCATGCCGGACGTGCTGGGCGCCCAGCGTGCGCGCTATGCAAACAAACGGGTGCTGGTGGTCGGCGCCGGCCACTCCGCCGCCGGCACCCTGCTGGCGCTGGCGCAGCTCGCCGCCGAGCATCGGGACACGCAGCTGGTCTGGGCGACGCGCGGCAGCCAGCTGGCGCGCGTGTTCGGCGGTGGCGATGCGGACGGCCTGCCCGCGCGCGGCCAGCTGGGGCAGCGCCTGCAGGCGCTGCGCGACTCCGGACAACTCGAGATGCGCCAGTCCTTCCCGATCCATGCGCTGCAGGAAGCGCACGGCCGCATCACTGCCCTCGATGCGGACGGCAACAGCATCGGCGGCATCGACGAAATCGTCTGCGCCACCGGCGCGCGGCCCGACCTGGACATGACGCGCGAGCTGCGCACGCGCCACGATCCGTGGTTGGAGAGCACCGATGCGCTGGCCCCGCTGATCGACCCCAACGAGCACAGCTGCGGCAGCGTACGTCCGCACGGCCACCGCGAACTGGCCCATCCCGAGACCGGTTACTACGCGGTCGGCGCCAAGAGCTACGGCCGCGCGCCCAACTTCCTGCTGGCCGCCGGCTACGAGCAGGTGCGCTCGGTGGTGGCGGCGCTCGCCGGCGACCTCGCCGGCGCCGACGACGTCCAGCTCGATTTGCCGGAAACGGGTGTCTGCAATACCCGCAGGGTCTACCAGCAGCCGGCGTCGAGCTGCTGTACAGTGAAGGCTGCGAACGCCACCTGCTGCTGAACGTCCGCGCCATCGCTCCAGGAGATCATGTTGTCGCCCGCACGCAAGACCATCGGCATCCTCGCCTTCACCCAGATCGCATCGTGGGGATCGCTGTACTACGCCTTCGCCGTCCTGGCGCCGGCCATCCAGCGCGAACTCGGCATCGGTGCCGAGACCGCCTTTGCCGCCTTCTCGTGGAGCCTGCTGGTGGCAGGCGTGGCGGCGACGCCGGTCGGCGCGCTGGTCGACCGCCACGGCGGACGCTACGTGATGGCGGCCGGCTCGCTCGCCAGCGCGCTCGGCCTGGCCTGGCTGGCGAGCTGTGCCACGCCCGCCTCCTATTTCGGCGCCTGGACCCTGATCGGACTCGCGATGGCCCTGACCCTGTATGAAGCGGCCTTCGCCACCATCAACCGCAAGATCGAGGCCGGGGCGCCGCGCGCCATCTCGACATTGACCTTGTTCGCCGGTTTCGCCAGCACCATCTTCTGGCCGCTGACCCTGGCCATCGACGCACGGCTGGGCTGGCGCGACACCTTCCTGCTGTATGCGGCGCTGCAGCTGGCGGCATGCCTGCCCCTGCACCTGTGGCTGGGGCGCGATGCACCGCGCCCTCCCGTGTACGCCGATGCGCCGCGCGACAGCCACACGCTGGCCGAAGCCATCCGCCACCGGGTGTTCTGGAAATTGGCGCTGGCCTTCTCGGCCAACGTGTTCATCTTTTCGGCGCTGGCGGCGCACCTGATCCCGCTGCTGCGCTTGCTCGGCCACAGCGCGAGCACCGCCGTGCTGCTGGCCGCCCTGGTAGGACCGATGCAGGTGGCCGGCCGCATCGGCGAGCGCACGCTGGCGCGCGACCGGGCGCCGCAGGTAGTGGGGCGCTTCGTGTTCGCCACCCTGCCCTTCGGCCTGCTGGCCCTGGCGCTGCTGGGCACGCGGGCCTGGGCGGTAGCGCTGTTCTGCGTGCTGTACGGGATGAGCAACGGGGTGCTGACGATCATCCGCGGCACCCTGCCGCGCGCGCTGTTCGGTCCCCGCCACTACGGCGCCATCACCGGCGCACTGGCTGCGCCCTCGCTGCTGTCGAAAGCGGCCGGTCCCCTGATCGGTGCCGCCATCCTGTCAGGCGCCGCCGGCCAAGTGGTCCTGCCGCTGGCGCTGTTCGGCTGTGCGCTGGCCTCGCTGCTGCTTTACCTGTCGGCCGTCAAGCCGGTGCGCGCGGCGGACGTGCCGGATACCGCACAGGCTTGACGGCGCGGCAAGCGCTTCCTATCCTCGTCGTCCAACACCAGATCGAAAGCATCCATGACCAGTTCCTGCTGCGCCCCGGCTGCCCTGCCTGCGGCCGCCATCGACACCGACGACCTTGCCGCGCTATGCAAGGCGATCGGCCACCCCGCGCGCCTGCAGCTGCTGCGGCACCTGATCAAGCATGGCGACTGCTACTTCGGCAGCCTGGCCGACGTGCTGCCGCTCGCCGCCTCCACCATTTCGAAGCACGTCTCGATCCTGAAGGAAGCCGGCCTGATCGAAGGCTCGTCCGACGTGCAGCGGGTCTGCTATTGCGTACGCCCGGAACGGCTGGCCCAGCTGAAGGCGATGATCGGCGCGCTGTGACGCGCCCGCGCGTCAATTCCGCAGGCGCGACGCCGGCTGGCTGAAAAACCTTGCGCCGGGACTCGCGCCCGCTTTACCGGCTATGGATGCTCGAACGCGACCGCGCATCCGGCCCGCAGGGTGTTATGCACCTCGGCCACCGCGTCGGTCTCGGCCAACAGGCGGGCGATGTCCTGCGCCGGTGCCGCCGAGCGCACCGTGGCGCGGTAGCGGATATCGGTGGCGGCCAGTCCGATGCCGGGGAATTCGGCGCTGGCCTCGACCTGTACGCCGTCGATCGGGATGCCGAGCCGCCGCGCTTCGCGGTACAAGTCGTTGCAATAACAGGTGGCCAATGCCAGCATCAGGAACTCGCCGCCGTTCACGCCGGAACCGGGGCCGGAGGCCTTGGCCGGCACCGCCAGCGCCTGGCGGCTTCCGTCGGTGTCCACCTCGGCCCGATGGGCCGCGGGCGAATTGTCCACCAGTGCAGTAATACGCATCGCATCCTCCATTGCCCGGAAGGGGCAAGGCAATGCTAGCGCATCTACGTACTTAGGTCCGCTGCGACGGCATCCGCGGCAGGAGCACGGCCAGGATGCCCAGCAGCGGCAGGAAGGAAGCGATCCGGTACACGTACTCGATGCCGTTGGTGTCGGCGACCGCGCCCATGACGGCGGCGCCGATGCCGCTGATGCCGAACATCAGGCCGAAGAACAGGCCGGCGATCATGCCCACCTTGTCCGGCACCAGTTCCTGCGCGAACACCACGATGGCCGAGAAGGCGGACGACATCACCAGCCCGATCACCACCGACAGCACGGCGGTCCAGAACAGGCTTGCATAGGGCAGCGCCAGCGCAAAGGGCGCGGCGCCCAGGATCGAGAACCAGATCACGCGCTTGCGGCCGATGCGGTCGCCGATCGGGCCGCCCGCGAAGGTGCCCGCCGCCACCGCCGCCAGGAACAGGAACAGGTACATCTGCGCCGCCTCCACCGAAACGTGGAAGCGCTCGATCAGGTAGAAGGTGTAGTAGCTCGACAGGCTGGCCATGTAGATGTACTTGGAGAACACCAGCAGCGCCAGCACGGTCAATGCCCAGATGACCCGTCCGCGCGACAGGCCCGGTCCGGCATGGACGGCCAACCTGCGCGTGACGGTGCGCAGGTGGCCCGCGTACCAGCGGCTGACGCCGACCAGCACCGCGACCGCCAGCAGCACCAGCAGCATCAGCCAGGCGATCCTGCCCTGGCCCTGCCCCACGATGATGGCGGCGGCCAGCAGCGGGCCGAACGCCGACCCTAGATTCCCGCCCACCTGGAACAGCGACTGCGCGAAGCCGAAGCGCCCGCCCGAAGCCAGCCGCGCCACGCGCGAGGCTTCCGGGTGGAAGGTCGAGGAGCCGATGCCGATCAGGCCGGCCGCCAGCAGCAGCATGGCGAAGCTGCCGGCCGTCGCCAGCAGGGCGACGCCGCCCAGCGTGACGCACATTCCGGCCGGCAGCAGGAAGGGAATCGGACGCCGGTCGGTGTGCAGGCCGATCCAGGGCTGCAGCAGCGAGGCGGTGCACTGGAAAGTCAGCGTGATCAGGCCGATCTGGGTGAAGCTGAGCGCGAATTCGTCCTTGAGCAGCGGGTAGATGGCGGGCAGGACCGCCTGCACGCAATCGTTCAGCAGGTGGACAAAGGCGACCGAAAACAGGATCTGCATCACGACTGCCGGCGGTGCGGCGGATGCTTGTGGCGATGTTGTGGACATGGAGGAAAGCACGGTGGAAAGCCTTGCCAGTGTACACCGCGCGGCCGGAACGCGTCGTCGGCCGCCGCGGTGCCCGCCATGGGTCTAGTAGCTCACCGGATAGTCCTTCGGGAACCCACGGCCGCCGAAGGCCTTCTTCTGGGTCCAGTCCTGGGCGGGCGCGGTCCAGAAGCTGTCGCTGGCGGGCAGCCCCAGCGCCAACAGGCTGCTGGAAGCGATGTACATGCTGCCGTTGTTCGAGTACCAGTCCCCCAGTTCGGGCTGGTGGCCGCGAAAGCCGATGGTGAGAAAACCATCGTCCGTGAAGTTGCCCGGCGCATCCCAGATGGCACGGTGCACCGCATGCAGCGCGGCGCGCACCTGCCCTTCCGGCAGCGAAGCCGGCAGCTGCTTGCGCCAGGCCAGCAGCGCCAGCGGCTGGAAGGCTGCGGTGCGGTAGGTGAGCGAGCGGCCGATCGGCGGGAAGCTGCCGTCCGGGCCGACGAAGCGCTCCAGGTGCTCGCAGTAGCGCTGCGCGCGTTTGCATGCCTGGGCCAGCAGTTCCTGCGGCCTGGCCTGCCAGAAGGGAGCCTTCTTCGCCGCCAGCACGTCGAGCACCTCCAGCAGCATCGGGTACATGACGTAGGAGTTGTAGTAATCGAAGTGGAAGTCTTTACCATCCCTGATCCAGCCGTCGCCGACGTACCACTCGTTGATCTTGCGGATTGCGCCGTTCATGCGCATCGGGTCGTACTCTTCCCCGATCGACAGCAGCCAGGCCTCGTTCATCGCGGCGAACAGCAGCCAGTTGGTGTTCGGCGGCTCGACCCGGCGCAGGCCCTTGATTTCGGCAACGATGCGCGCCTTGGTCGCAGCGTCGAGCGGCTCCCACAGCACCTTGGGCGCACGCAGCAGGGCATCGGTGAAATAAGCGGAATCGACCAGCGCCTGGCCCTCTCCCTTCCACTTCAGGTAGTCCGGGCTGCGCGGATCGACCGCGTTGGCATAGCTTTGCAGGGCCATCTCCTGCAGGCGCCGGCGCAAGCTCCCTTCCGGTGTCGCGTCCGCCGGCAAGGCCAGCCAGGGCGCGATGCCCGACATCAGCCGGCCGAAGCATTCGAGGTAGGCCACCGCGCGGTCGCGCCCATCCCAGGTCGGGCTCAGCTCGAGCGGGAAGGTCTTTTTCAGCTCCCCCTTTGCCATGAGCGTCAGCACCGGCTCGGCCATCCGCTGCAGCAGGCGCAGCAGGTAGGCGCGTTCGTCGCCGGCCGGCGCCGCCGCCGGTGCCGCTGCCGCCGCGCCCAGGGCCGGCGCGGCAGCCAGCGCCCGCATGAAATGTCGTCGTTCCATGTTCGCCTCTGCTTATCGGTCGGCCAGGCGCGCCATCTCCGCCGCGGCCAGCAGGAAGGCCCCCACCCCGAAAGGCGTGGTCGAGTCCTGGTTCACGATCTGCCCCGGGATCGCGCGCTCGCCGATCGGCTGGACGTGGCCGACCTTGCCGTCCGCTTGCAGGGCGACGGTGCTCAGGTAGTGCCAGCCGCGCTGCGCGACCGGCAGGTAGGCGTCGCGCGCCAGCAGGCCGTTGTTGATCCCCCATAGCATCCCGTAGGTGAAGAAGGCGGTGCCGCTGGTCTCCGGTCCGGGCGCGTGGGCCGGGTCGAGCATGCTGCGGGTCCAGTAGCCCTCCGGCTGCTGGCTGCGCGCCACGGCCCTCGCCATCGCCTGGAAGCGCTCGACATACTCGGCGCGATGCGGGTCGCTTGCCGGCAGTTCGGCCAGCACCTTGGCCAGCCCTGCGAACACCCAGCCGTCGCCGCGCGCCCAGAAATCCTTCTTGCCACTGGCGCTCTTGTGCTTCGGGTAGACGTACTTGGCGTCGCGGTAGTACAGCTGTTCCTGCGGGTCGTACATGATGCTGTTGGCATAGCTGTAGTACTCGTGCAGCTTCGCGAGGTACTGGGGATTGCCGGTGATCTTGTATAGCTTGGTCATGACCGGCATCACCATGTACAGGCCGTCCGCCCACCACCAGTAATCCTTGTTGGGGGTGCTCATCTGGTATTCCATCACCTCGCGGGCGCGCGCGATTTTGCGGGGGTCTTTATCCAGTTGGTACAGGTCCGCATAGGTCTGGAAGGCGATCTGCCAGTCGCCGAACAGGACGTGTTCATCGGTTTCGCCATAGTTGTACTTCCACCTGGCTTTGTCCGGCGACTTCGCGCCCATCCAGGCATTGTGCTCGGCCCATTCCTCGGAATAGCGGCGATAGCGCTCGTTGCCGGTCACGCGATAGGCTTCGATATTGCCGGTGTGGTAGGCCGCCACGTCCCAGAAGGCCCACTGTTTGGCCGGCGTCTTCGCCTGCCAATGGGTGTTGACCTTGTCGATGATGGCGAGCACTTCGCCGCGCTTGACGCCGGTGTCGGATTTCTGCGGGGTCGCACAGCCGCCCAGAACCAGGCCCAGCGCAAGCAGCATGCCGGTGAAGTATTTTTTTGTATTCATGTCGTTCATGGTGTGGGTGGGCAGACCGGCGTCCATTCGAGGACGCCGACCCTGGTCGGAGCGGTAGCGACGACGCCTTCGGCGTCCAGCTGGTGGACGGTTTGTAGGTAGAGGTTGAGCTGGCCGGCGCCGCGCCACAATTCGGTGTCGAAGCTCGGCTCCCAGCCCCCCATGGCGCGCTCGAGCAGCTCGCTCACCTGCCAGCGGCCACCGCGCAAATCGGGCGTGCAGGCCACGGACAGCTTGTGGCCGCGCTCCGCATCGCGGAACACGAGCCAGGCAGCACCGCTGCTGCCGACCAGGATCTGCGGACGCGAGATCGGGATCGCCTTGGTCCCGAGGCCGGACAGCGAGAAGGCCGTCCGCCGAAAGGCGAGGTCCTGCGACTGCCAGCCCTGGCCATCGTGGCGCACCACGCGGTATTGCGGAACGGCGCTGCCGGCGTCGCGCCAGTAGCTGGCGATGACCGGATTACCGTCGCCGTCGGCGGCCATGGCGGTCTGGTTGATCAATTCGCTCCGTTGCGGGATATGCGCCGCCACTTCCGCCGTGCCTGCCGTGATCGGCAATCGGTAAGGCTCGCCCTTGCTGCGCTCCCAGGTGCGGCCGCCGTCGCGCGAACGGGCATAGGCCAGGTCATGGTTGCTGGCGACGTCGGGCGACTCGCGCCATACCCAGGACAGGTGCAGCGTCCCCGCCCTGTCGACAAAAGCCTGCCAGTAGGCGTTGCGCTGGCCTTCCCCGCTCAGGAGATTGTCCTGCAGGCGCTGCCAGGACTGGATGTGCGGATCGAAGCGGTTGATCACTAGGTTGCCGCGGCCGGAACCGCCGTCGCGGTAGAGGAACAGCAGGCCGCCGTCCGGCATGCGGTAGAACTCCGGGTAGGACACGGACTTCTCGCCGCGCCCGGTCATCGCCTGCTGGGGGCCGAGGCTCAAGGCGCCGGGCGCCGTGCCGCGCGCGTAGCGCAAGGGACCGTTGTGGTGGTCCCAGGCCACGTGCAGGAAGCCTGCGCCGTCGACCATGATGCTGATGCTGTTATGGGCGTCGCTGGCCTTGCCCAGGTACTGGGTGGGCGCCAGCTGCCACGCAAGCTCGCCCAGGCCACGCTTGCCCAGCACCAGCCTGGCCGCGGCGTCGTAGAAGGCGATGTACTGGCTGCCCTCGTGCGTGACGAGCGAGTTCTTGCGAAACACCACGGCATTGACCGAATTGGCCGCCCAGCCGTCCGCCACCTCGACGACGCGCACGGCCTGCTGTTGTTTCAAGCCTGCGCATGCGCACAGCAGGACGGAACAGGCAAGCGATACGCCGATCGGCAGGATTCTCATCATCTCTCCACGTGAATCCGGCTACCTTACACTGCAAATCTGCGTGGCCGGAATCAAGCTGATGAGTATTGTGGCCGGACCGCGCTCCGGCACGCCGCGTTCCACTACCATGAAGGGCACATGCCTTCGACCAGGACCCGCCATGCCCCTTCATCCATCGCGCCGCACTTTTCTGGGCGCCGCCGCCGGCACCGCCCTGGCACTGAACGTGCCGAGTACCACTGCCGCATCGCCCCGTTTCGCCATCGGCGACAAGGATTTCCTGCTGGACGGGAAACCGCTGCAGATCCGCTGCGGCGAGATGCATTTCGCCCGGGTACCGCGTGAATACTGGGGACACCGGCTGAAAGCGATCAAGGCGATGGGCCTGAATACGGTCTGTGCCTACCTGTTCTGGAACTACCATGAATGGCGCGAAGGTCGCTACCGCTGGGAAGGCCAGCGCGATGCCACCGAATTCTGCCGCATGGCGCAGGCGGAAGGCCTGTGGGTGATCCTGCGTCCGGGTCCTTACGCCTGCGCCGAGTGGGAAATGGGCGGTCTGCCCTGGTGGCTGCTGAAGCACCCGGGCGACAGCTTCTTGCGCAGCCGCGCCCCGGCCTTCGTGGAGCCGGCGCGGCGCTGGCTGAAGGAGGTTGGCCGGGTGCTGGCGCCGATGCAGGTGAGCCAGGGCGGCCCGATCCTGATGGTGCAGGTCGAGAACGAATACGGTTTCTTCGGCGACGACCGCGACTACATGCGGGACATGCGCCAGGCCTTGCTCGACGCGCGCTTCGATGTCCCGCTGTTCCAGTGCAATCCAACCAATGCGGTGGCCAAGACCCACATCCCGGAACTGCTCTCGGTGGCCAACTTCGGCAGCGACCCGGAACGGGGCTTCAAGGCGCTGGCCGCGGTGCAGCAAGGGCCCCTGATGTGCGGCGAGTACTATTCCGGCTGGTTCGACACCTGGGGCACGCCGCACAAGCGCGGCGACAATGCACGCGCCATCCGCGACATCGACACCATGCTGAAGGCGAACGGCTCGTTCAGCCTGTACATGGCGCACGGCGGCACCACCTTCGGCCTGTGGGGCGGCTGCGACCGCCCCTTCCGTCCCGACACGACCAGCTACGACTACGATGCTCCGATCAGCGAGGCGGGATGGCTGGGCGAGAAATTCCGTACCTACCGCGAATGCCTGGGCAGGCACCTGGAGCCCGGCGAAACCCTGCCCGAGGCGCCGGCACACCTTCCAGTGATGGCGATCCCCGCTTTTGCGCTGAAGGAGACCGCGCCCGTGTTCGCGAACCTGCCGGCAGCGGTGATTCGGGACGCGTCGCCGCGCAACATCGAACAGTACGACATCAGCCGCGGCCTGGTCGCCTACAGCATCGTGCTGCCGCCCGGCCCGGCGGCCAGGCTGGAAGCCGCGAACGCGCGCGACCTGGCCTGGGTCTACGCCGGCGGACGCCTGGTCGGCACGATGGACACGCGCCACCGCCGCTTCGGCGTCGACCTGCCGGCGCGCACCCAGCCCACCCGGGTCGAGATCCTGCTGTACACGATCGCCCGCGTCAATTTCGGCGTCGAGGTCCACGACCGCAAGGGACTGCAGGGCCCGGTGCTGCTGCGTACCAAGGACGGCGCCGCCCAGGAACTGAGCGGCTGGGACATCCGCGCCATCGACTTCGGCGACGACGGCGAGCTGCCGCCGCTGCGCTGGCAGGCCAAGCGCGTTGCCGGCCCGGCGTTCTGGCGCGGCAGCTTCGACGTGAAGGAGCAGGCCGACACCTTCCTCGACATGTCGAGCTGGGGCCAGGGCATCGTCTGGATCAACGGCCGCTGCCTGGGCCGCTACTGGAGCATCGGCCCGACCCAGACCATGTACCTGCCCGGTCCCTGGATCAGGGCCGGCCGCAACGAGGTCGTGGTGCTCGACCTCACCGGACCACGCGCCAGCCGCATCGAAGGGCGCACCACGCCCATCCTCGACGAACTGCACCCCGAGCGCGACCTGGCGCGTCCGGCCAGCACGGCGCGTCCGCGCCTGGCGGGCGTGGCGCCGGTGCATGCCGGGCAGTTCGCCGGCGGCCCCGCCACCCAGGAAGCCAGGTTCGAACAGCCGGCGCGCGGACGCCAGCTATGCCTGGAAGTGGTCGATACCTTCGACGGCAAGCCGCATGCGGCCGTCGCCGAACTGGCCCTGCTCGGCCTGGACGGCAAGCCGATGAACCAGAGCACCTGGACCATTGCCTACGCCAGCAGCGAAGAAGCGCACAAGGAAGACGGCGGCGCCCTGAATGCCATCAACGGCCAGGCCAGCGACTACTGGCATACGGCCTACAGCAAGGGCGAGACGCCCGCTGGGCCGGCGCGGCTGATCATCGATCTTGGCGCAGCGGTCGATATTGCCGGACTGCGCTACACGCCGCGCCAGGGGCCGGATACCGTAACAGGCCGGATCCGGCGCTATCGCGTGTACGTCGGCGACCGACTGGTGCAGCCAATGTAAGCCGGCAGCGGGGCGTCACGATTTTTGCCTTCGTCCTATACTCGCGTATTGGACTTTGTTGCGATGCGGTTTGTCGTAACTCGCAGAAATTGTCATGACAATCGAATTATTGCTGGCAGCAGCCAAGGGCTTCCTGTTTGTGCTGGCAACCATGCTGCCGATCCTGAATCCGGCAGCCACAGCGCCGATTTTCCTCAGCATGACCGATGGCGCCTCGGCTGCGACCCGCACCTTGTTGGCGCGCCGTATCGCGCGCAACATGTTCTGGCTGATGACGGGATCGATGCTGATCGGTTCCTATGTGCTCGACTTCTTCAGCATCTCGCTGCCCATCGTCCGCATCGGCGGCGGCCTGCTGCTCGCCTCGGTGGCCTGGCGCCTGCTGGGGGCGACCCCGTCCACGCCCGACAGCCGCGCCGCCCTGGCCGAGGCGTACACACCCGACCATGCGCACCGCCAGGCCTTTTATCCGCTGACCTTCCCCATCAGCTGCGGTCCAGCCTCGATCTCGGTCGCTATCACCGTGGGCGTTTCCCTGCACGATGTCCGGATGGTGCTGTCGCTGGCGCGCATGGGCGGCGCCCTGCTGGCGCTGGCGCTCATCGGCGTGCTGCTGTATCTCGCCTTCCGCTACGGGGAACACTTCCTGCGCCTGATCGGCGAAGCCGGCACCGCCGTCTTCCTGCGCCTGACCGCCTTCATCCTGCTGTGCCTTGGGGTGCAGATCGTGTGGGATGGCGTCAGCGAACTGCTGCTCGAGGTCATGAGCGTGCCGTCCCACCTCGTTGCAGCCTAGGAGAGCACGTATGTCGACACCGCGTTTTTTATCGGGAAGCCTGGCACTTGGACTGGCGGGCTGCCTGGCCTGGACCCAGGCAGCGGCCCAGGATGCTCCCGCTATCGACTTTTACGCATCGCTGCGCACCCAGGTCGAAGCGGTCCGTCCGGATCGCGACGCGCGCCTGGACAGTTATGCGGGTGTCAGGGATGCCTATTCGCGGGTGGGCATCAAGATCGACCATCCGCTGGGCGCCGAACTGGCGCTGACGGGACAACTGGAACTGCCTGTCGATTCGGCCAACTTCAGGATGCGCGATCCCTACGACCAGGGCGATGCCCAGCGTCCCCATGGGGAGCGGATCAGGCTCGCCCACCTCGGCTTACGCAGCAGGTTCGGAACGATCACCTGGGGCCAGCAGTGGATGCCCTATTACAATGCAGTCGCGGCGCCGGTGGACATGTTCAGCACCTATTACAGCGGCTTTGCGACCTATACCGTCTTTCGCGTCGCCCAGACGCTTTCCTACTCGACGCCGGAAGTCGCCGGGTTTTCGCTCAGTGCGGGATATACCGGCAGCAGCGGCAATGCACGCTCGACCTCGCGCATCGATGCGCGGCGCCGGCAAATCGCCGCTACCTATACCTTCGGCGACACCCGCCTTGCCGCAGGCATCGATGACCGGGGCGACGCCGGTTACGGGCGCAACCGCTTGTATGGGCTGTCCCTCAGCCACCAGGCCGGCAAGCTCTACCTGGCAGCCAAGTTCGAGCGATTCGATTCGGGAAATCGTCAGCCCGGCAGCTTTTCCAGCGACGGCAACAAGGCCATCAACCTCTTCGGCAGCTATGCCATGGCCAAGACGGCCGTCAAGCTGATGCTCGCAAGAGTGGAAAATTATGGCGACAACATCGTTCATGTCGGTGTCGACCATCAACTCCGCGACGATCTCAAGTTCTTCGCCGAGTACTACCGTGAGGGCACTACCGCCGTCCTCACGCCACGCCGCGGAGGCCTGGACGATTTCGATGCCGACATCAGTGGCGGCCACGCCATTGCTGTCGGCATCCGCTACGATTTTTAGGTGTGCTCCATCTGCGCATCCTTCTCATGCCTGAGAAGGTGGCGGATGTGCGCGCTGAGTGCGTTCAAGTCATAGGGTTTCGGCAAGAGATTGACGTTCGCATCCAGCCTGCCTTCATGGGTGAGCACGCCTTCGGCATATCCCGATGTATACAAGATCCGTGCGTGCGGCAGACGTGTGCGCACGGCCTCGCCCAATTGCAGGCTGCTCACCGGCCCGGGCATGATCACGTCGGTAAACACCAAGTCGATATTCTGGCCGCTGTCGATAATCTCCAGCGCACCGGCGGCGCTGGAAGCCTGCAATACCTGGTAACCCAGTATCGACAAACTGCTGCACGTTGATTTGCGTACATTTTCCTCGTCTTCGACCACCAGGATGGTTTCCGGGCCGCCCTCCAGTCGCGTCGCCACCGGCACTTCCTGGATGATCGGCTCGACATCGGTCCGCGGCAGGTAGATCCTGACGCTCGTACCTTCTCCCAGTACGCTGGATAAGACAATCTCTCCACCCGACTGCTTGACGAAACCGTAGGCCATCGACAAACCCAGGCCAGTGCCCTGCCCGGGCGGTTTTGTCGTAAAAAACGGCTCGAAGACACGAGCCATCACTTGCGGCGTCATGCCCGCGCCGTTATCGGCAACCTCGATCATCACCCAGGAGCCGGCTGCCACGTCGGGAGGCAAGCTATCCTCCGGACCGATATTGGCGGCCCGGATGCGCAAGGTGCCGCGGCCAGCCATGGCATCGCGGGCGTTGATGGACAGGTTCAGCAAGACATTGTGCAGCTGGTTCGGATCTACCATGATATTCCCCAGCCCATGGGAGACTTCTGTCATGACATTTGGACTCAATCCAAACATCCTCCGCATCATGACACCCATCTCAAGCAGCAGATGTTCGGGATTCGTGGCGACTGCTTGAAGCGGCTGGCGGCGCGCGAAAGCCAGCAAGTGCGAGGCCAGCTCTGCTCCACGTTTTACGCCTGACATTGCCGCTTCCACACGGGTCAGACCAGGTTCATTGACGCCATTGCTCAGCTTTAGCAACTGCAGATTGCCGCCAATGATCTGCAATACATTATTGAAATCATGGGCCACGCCGCCGGTCAATTGGGCAATGGCTTCCATTTTTTGTGACTGGAGCAAGGCCGACTGGCTTGCCGCCAGCTCCTCCTGACTGCGACATAGCGACGTATACGCAGCATCGAGCTGGCGCCGGGCAATGCAGGCATTGCTGTGGTAGCGCACACGTGCGACCAGCTCGCGTGGATCCGGCCACTTGACCAGATAGTCGCTGGCGCCGGCCTCGAAGGCCTGGGCTTTCATGTCCGGGTTGTCTTCCGACGACAAGACAATCACGGCAACATGCGCCGTCTCCTTGTCCGCGCAAAGACGGCGCGTGACTTCGAAGCCATCCATTTCCGGCATGCGCATGTCGACCAGTACCACCGTGGCGGTCATCTCCTTGGCGAGCTCGACAGCCATTGCCGGCGCTTGCGTGAATTGGAATTTATGCGGCCCACATGCCGCCAAGCCATGAGAAACGATGTCCCGGGAAAAGGATTCGTCGTCGATCAGGAGGATGGAAGGTGCTTGGAGTATGCGTTCGGTCATCGCAACAGCCGGCAGGTGGATAGGGAGAAGGCTAGTTGCAAAATGGAGCATCGCCGATTTTAACGCTTCGACTTTATATTTATCACTGCGAAAAAATTGACGCGGATGTGGCAGCTGGTGCGACAGGCGTCGTCGGCAGGCTCAGCTGACCAGGCCGTGATGGATTGCGTAACGTATCAGTTCGGCATTGCTCCTGATCAGGAGCTTTGTGAAGATGCGGCTGCGGTAGGTATTGACCGAGCTGATGCTGATGTCGAGTTTGGCCGCCACCTGCTTGACCGGATGCCCCAATGCCAGCAAGCGCAAGACCTGCAGCTCGCGGTCGGTAAGGCGCTCGTGGGCGTGGCGGGGCTGGGAAGAAGACACTTCATGGACAAGCATGTCCGCCAGCTTGTCACTCAGGTAGCTTCCGCCGGCATGGACGCGATGAATGGCCTTCAGCACCACGTCGACGGTCAGCGATTTCGGGATATAGCCTGCGGCGCCCAGCTTGAGGACGGCAATGCCGAAACGTTCCTCGCTGTGGGAACTCAGCACCAGTACCCGGACGCCTGGAAAGCGCGCGACGACCGTCCGCAATGCATCCAGTTCGTGGATGGGGCTGAGGGTGAGGTCGAGCAGCAGCAGGTCGGCTTCCGTGCTTTCGAGCACGGCCAGCGTCGACTCCAGGTCCGCAGCCTCCCCTACGAGCACGATGTCCGGGTCGACCGACAATACCTTCTTGACGCCTTCGCGCACCAACTGATGATCGTCTGCGATGACAACTCTGATCATTGATGATCGCCAGGTAAGGAAAATATCATGTGCGACGATGTTATCAAAAATGAAATTCTCATGCTGCCTGATTCGAATCCTGTGCCGGACGCCCGTACTGTAAAGATTGCGATGATAAGGATTCCGCCTGCGCGGCGCGATGAGCAAGGTAGTGACATCGTGACGCAATCCATACGACACGCTGTCGATGACGGCGCATCGGCATACCAATCCGCAAGAACCTTGCCGCAATCCTGGACGATTTCCCGCCCAGTCCCCTGTTTCTGCCGCCAACGAAGGCAGTGTTCACGACACGGCAGTCGCAATCTGTTCGACTTCGCCGTCAGCCCTTGTCCCGGTAAGCTGCACGGTTTCATTCCATGCTTTCGCCAGCAGGACACCATCTTGGACCAACTGCTCCTGCATGAGCCAACGCCCCGCGTCCTCGTCGTCGACGACAACGTGGACGCCGCCGATATCCTGGCGACCCTGTTGTCGGTCTTCGATTGCACCGTGCAGGTTGCCTATTCGGGCAGCGAGGCGCTCGCCCTTGGCGAAGCGCTTCGCCCCCAGCTCGTCATCCTCGACCTTGACATGCCGGGCATGGACGGTTGCGAAACGGCGCGCCGCATGCGCGAACAATCCTGGGGGCCGCAGGCCTGCATTGCCGCGCTGACGGCATGGAGCGGCGGCGATATCCCTTGCTGCATTGTCGAGGCGGGCATGGACTACCACTTCACCAAGCCGATGCGGGTCGACGCGCTCGTCGACATCCTGGCCGCGCTGCGCGCATGAGCGCATCCTGTCGTAACGTGCATGCTCCAAGCCTTGTGCTATCGTGAAATTATTAGTGACATTTACGCAAAGCGTCCAGGAAGACGAACGAGCATGTCGAACGACGCAGCCAGGATGGAGAAAGCCGCAGGGCTGGCGCTGACCACGTCCGGGGACGACTGGGCGATGCTCAGCCTATACCTGCCTGACGGCAAGGCTCCACAACGTTTTTGTACGGGGGACAACCCGGCTGTCCACGCCGCGCTCGAAGCGCTCGAAGCCCAGGTCGACGCCGACGATTACGCGCTGCCGGACCTGCGCACCAGCCCCCTGCCCCCCGCCTGCCGCGAACTGACCGAGCATACCGGCCTGCGCAGTTACCGGGCGGTCCGGCGCAGCTTCAGGCACGGAACGGAACAGGCCAGTTTCGTGCTGGCCGTCGCCGGTGCACGCCCGCGCGATCCTGCCGGCGAAGACGGGCTGGACCCGATCGCCGACCTGTTCGTGGACGGCGTATCGGCACGCGCCGGCGCGACAAGCGGCGGCGACGCCATGTTCGGATTCGATCCCGCTGCCGGCGCCGTGGCCCCGCCCGACGAGGCCGCGCAGGCGCAGGAGCAGTTCCGCCTGCTGTTCGAGTCCGCTCCGGGGCTCTATCTGGTGCTGGCTCCCGACAGCTTCCGCATTGTCGCGGCAAGCAATGCCTATCTCGAGGCGACCATGGTCACGCGCGAGAAGATCGTCGGCTGCCCCCTGTTCGACGTGTTCCCCGACGATCCCGACGACGACGACAGCCCTGTCGCCGCACTGAATGCTTCGCTGCAGCGTGTCAGGCAGACCCGCGTGCTCGACGTGATGGCAGTGCAGCGCTACCCGATTCGCCGGCCGGGAGGCGGCTTCGAAGTACGCTATTGGAGCCCGGTCAACTCTCCCGTCCTCGATGCCGATGGACGCGTCATGTTCATCATCCACCGTGTCGAAGACATCACCGATTACGTGCTGGCGCACAGGCCGTCGGATCCCGATGGCTCCCGGGCCAAGACCACCCGGCTGGAAGCGGAGATCGTGCTGCGTTCGTACGAGCTCAAGCGCATGGCCGATTCGCTGGCCCTGAGCGAGCAGCGGCTGCGTTATGTCACACGCGCCACCAACGACGTGGTCTGGGACTGGAACATGGCCGACGATGCCCTGTGGTGCAGCCGCAGTGCGCTGGAACCGCTCGGCAGCGTGCTGGCGCGCTCCACCCGCCTGGCGGACTGGGAGGCCTGCATCCACCCCGAGGATCGCGAGCGGGTCGGCGCGAGCCTGCGCTCGGGCGTAACGGCCGGGCGCGAGAACTGGGCCACCGAATACCGGCTGCGCCTGCCGGGAAACGTCGAGCGCCATGTGCTGCATCGCTGCTTCATGGTCATCGACGAGCAGGGCAAGCCGCAGCGGATGGTCGGCAGCATCACCGACCTGACCGAGCAAAAGCGCCAGGAGGCGCGCCTGCGAATGCAGGCCGAAATGCTCGACTACGCGACCGACGCCATCCTGGTGCGCGACCTCGACAACCGGGTGCTGTACTGGAACCAGGCCGCGGCCGCGCGCTACGGCTGGAGCAGCGACGAGGTCATCGGACGCGCAGTGAGCGAGACCCTGTATGCCCAATGCGCGCCATCCGACTTCCAGCATGCGATGCAGGTCTTAATGCGGCACGGCGACTATTCCGGCCGCATGGTGCACTCGGCGGCGGACGGCCGCAAGTTCGTGGTCCACGTCCACTGGATCCTGGTGCGCCGCGAGGACGGGACGCCGCGCGCGATCCTGTCCGTGGTGACCGACCTGAGCGAGCAGGTCGCGCTGGAGCAGCGCCTGCTGCAAATCCAGAAGCTCGAGTCGCTCGGCCGGCTGACCGGCGGCATGGCGCACGACTTCAACAACTGGCTGACCGTCATCCTCGGCAGCGCCGAGGAGCTGATGGACGCACTCGAGGCGCAGCCCGACCTGCGCGACATCGCCCACATGATCCAGCTGGCCGGCGAGCGCGGGGCGGAACTGACACGCCGCCTGCTGGCGTTCGGGCGCAGGCAGCCGCTGACACCGCAGATATTCGCGGTCGGCGAAACCATCGCCTCGATCCGTCCCCTGATCGCGCGCAGCCTGCCCGAGAACATCGAGCTCCAGTTGCTGGACATGGGGCACCGCTGGTGCGTGTACGCCGACCGCGCCCAGCTCGAAGCCGCGATCGTGAATCTTTGCCTCAATGCGCGCGATGCCATGCCGGAAGGCGGGAAACTGATCATCCAGCTCCTGCTGGTCGAGATCGAGGAACGGAACAACGAGTTGAACAAGCCGCTGCCGGCCGGCGAATACGTCGTGATCGCGGTCGCGGACAATGGCCATGGCATCGCCCATGACGTGATGGACCATGTGTTCGAACCCTTCTTCACCACCAAGGACGAAGCGTCCGGAAGCGGGCTCGGTTTGAGCATGGTTTATGGCTTCGTCAAGCAGTCGAACGGCGACGTGACGATCTACTCGGAGCCGGGACGCGGCACGCAGGTCAAGCTCTATCTGCCGCGCGCGCACGCCGAACCCGAGATCCATCCCACGCCCGAAGCCGGCGCCGGCGCACGGCCGCCGTGCGGATGCGCCGTCTTGCTGGTCGAGGACGATCCGATCGTGCGCGCCCATATCCATGCCCTGTTGCGCGAGCTCGGCTGCGAGGTCACGCAGGCTTCCAGGGCCGAAGAAGCGCTGGCGCGGCTGGCCGGCGGCCAGCGCTTCGACCTGCTGTTCACGGATGTCGTCATGCCCGGCATGTCCGGCATCGAGCTTGTCCGGCGCGCACGCGCGATGCGGCCGGGATTGCGTATGCTGCTGAGCTCCGGCTACACCTTCGAGGCCATGCGGCACCAGGACGAGCTGGGACCGGACATCCGCTTCCTGAACAAGCCCTATGGAAAGACCGTCCTGGCGCAGGTCTTGTCGGAGGTGCTTGACGGCGTGGGGAAAGCGCCATGAGCTCGCCGGCGGACGGCAAGCGCGAACGTGACGCCGCGGCCCGCAGGATGCTGGCCTTCGCCAGTCTTGTCGAGCACCTGGCCGTCCCGAACGCGCTTTCCGCGCTGGGCAATCACATGCTGGCGTCCTTGCGTGACGAGCTGGAGGCCCTCGCGATCTACCGGGTCAACGACGACCAAGGCCTGGACTTGCTGCTGCACGCCGGGTGCGCACGGCCGCCGCCTGCACACGCCGGCGACGTGACGCAGCTCTGCGGCGTGGCCTTGGGCGAGCCAGCCATCCAGGGCGGGGAAGCGCGCATCATCGAGATCGGGCCGGACCGCCCGGCCTGGATCGGCACGCGCCCTTGCGCCCTGGCGGCAATCCCATTTGGCGGAGGCGGTTCCAGGGATCCGCGCGGTCTGGCCTTGTTCATGCTCCGCAATACCGAGCATGTCGCTTCGCTTGCGGCGCTGCTCGAGCTGGCCGTGCACAAGCTGTCCCAGGCGCTGCTGCGCGACACGGCGCCGAGCCTGGGCCAGGCTGGCCCCGAGGCAGGCAAGACCCGGGTATTGCTCGTCGATGACGAGGCGCTGCTGGTTGCCCATGTCAGGCGCATCCTGCAACGGGCCGGCTTCGCCTTCCACGCAGCGCACAACGCGCGGGAAGGTTTCGAGCTGGCCACCTCGATCCAGCCCGACGTGATCCTGATCGACAAGGTGATGCCCGACATGGACGGCATCGGCCTGCTGCGCATGATGCGCAGGAACGAAGTCCTCAGCACCGTCCCCGTCATCATGCTGTCCGGCCAGGCCGACGAGGCGGCGCGGGTCGCGGCCCTGGGCGAAGGCGCCGACGATTTCGTGGTCAAGCCTTTCAGTTCGAAAGACCTGGTGGCCAGGATCGAGGCCAACGTCCGCCTGGTGCGGCTGCGGCGCGATGCGGTGTGGCGCCAGGGCGAGCTGCTGCGCCTGCGGCAGTCGCAACAGGAACTGCGCACCCTGCTCGACACCGTCCAGCGGGTGCGCGACGACGAGCGGCGCATGCTGGCACGCGAGGTGCACGACCAGCTCGGCCAGATCCTGACGGCGGCAAAGATCGACCTGCGCCTGCTACAGGATCGTGTCGCGGGACCCGACAGGCTGCCGCCTGCCTCCGGCATACTCGAAGAGCTGCAGGCGGTACTGTCGAGCGTCGACCTGGCGATCGCCGCGGTGCAGGACATCGCGGCGCTGCTGCGGCCGCCCGAACTCGAGGAAGGGGGATTGGTGGCGGCGCTGCGCTGGCAGGCGGAGGACCTGCAGCGCCGCACCGGCATCGCATGCAGCGTGCTGCACGATCCGGCGAATTATGTCGAACAGCCGCCCTTCGTGGCAGGGGAACTGCTGCGCATGTGCCAGGAAGCGCTGACCAACGTCTTGCGCCACGCCAGCGCGACCCGGATCATCATCCAGGTCGCGATGCGCAACGCATCCCTGCTGGTCAGGATATGCGACAACGGCAGCGGCATCCCGAGGGAACGCCTGCATCACGCGGCGTCACTGGGCCTGAAGGGCATGCGCGAGCGGGCCGCCAGCATCCGCGCCAGCATTCACGTCTACGGAAGGCGCGGCCGCGGAAGCATGGTGGCCATCCGGCGCAGGCTGGCTTACCGCTGACACCCTGGCACACTAGCTGCCTGCTTTGAAGACCTGTGTTTGATCGTCATCAGCGCACAACAGGCTGCCTTTTAATTTGGCGTTTCTGAGAGACATCAAATCACCATGTTATGCTGGCTGCATCCGCAGAGGTGCGCCATGCCACGTTCCGATATCGCAGATCCCCATATCTCGCTGCTGCGCGCCGCACGCAAGCCCGCAGCACGCTTTGCGGCACTGCTCATTGCCGGTGTCAGCGTGCTGATCATCGGCTTGCAGGCGATGGAAACCTGGCGCGGGCGCGACCTGCGCCTGCGCGAGGCGGAAGTCGCCACCGCCAACATGGCCCATGCGCTGTCGGCCCAGGGAGAAACGGCGATCCGGGTCACGGACACCGTGCTCTCCAGCGTCGTGACACAGGTCGAACGCGAGGGCTGGTCGGGTCCACCTGGCGAACGTCTCGGGAAATACCTGCGCGACGTCGTCGCGGAGGCCAAGGAAGTGCATGGCGTGCTCGTCTATGACGCCGACGGCAACTGGGTCGTCAATTCCCTCGATCACGCCATGCAGGGTAATAATGCCGATCGCGAGTATTTCCGCTTTCACAAGGCCAGTGGACGGCGCAGCGCCCATGTCGGGCTGCCCATCCTGAGCCGCTCGACGGGCGTCTGGGTCCTGCCGGTGTCGCGCCGGATCAATCGCCCTGACGGGAGCTTCGCCGGCGTGGTCGTTGCTACCATCCGGATCGCGTACTTCGCCAAATTGTATGAAGGCTTCGACATTGGAAAACAGGGGACCATCGTGCTGGCGCGTGACGACGGCACGCTCGCCTACCGGCGGCCATTCGAGGACACGCTGATCGGCAAGAGCATCGCCGGCGGGCTGGTCTACCAGCAGTACAAGCGCACCGGTCCGGTTGGCAACGCGACCCTGCCGGCTCAGCTCGACGGCATTGTCCGCCTGTACAGCTACCGCCGCATGGACAGCTATCCGCTGTTGGTGATCGTCGGCGTGGCCAAGGACGACATCCTCTCGGGATGGCGTTCCTCGGCTGGGCAGCTGTTCGGCGGGATCGGCGTGGTCGTACTCATGCTCGCCCTGGTCGGGACGCGCCTGGTGCGGCAGATCCGCATCCGCGACGAGCTCGAGGAAGAACTGCTGAGCGCGCGCGAACGCCTCCAGGAGCGCAACGCCGCGCTGACCGAACTTGCGGAGCGCGACGGGCTGACCGGCATATCGAACCGCCGTCATTTCGAGGAAGCCCTGCAACGGGAGATCGCGCGGGCGGCGCGCTCCGGCAAGCCGCTCTCGCTGATCATGCTCGATGTCGACTACTTCAAGAAGTACAACGACCATTACGGTCATGTTGCAGGCGACAATTGCCTGCAACAGATTGCCGCCGCCCTGCCTGTCAGCCTGGACCGCCCGAGCGATTTTCCGGCACGCTACGGTGGCGAGGAGTTTATCGTTCTGCTGCCGGAGACCAGTGGACACGGAGCGTTCCAGGTCGCGGAACGCATCCGCTCGTCAGTCTGCGCCCTCAACATCGAACACGCCGGCAATCCCGCAAGCGTGGTAACGGTCAGCCTCGGCGTCTGCACTGCACTCATCGACGCCGACTCTCCGCCAGCGCCGGAAGCGCTTGTGGAACAAGCCGACTGCCAGCTGTACGAGGCAAAGCGGCTGGGGCGCAACCGTGTTTCGATTGCCGCCCAGGCAAGCACGGCCTTGCTCCAGACTGCCTAGTCGAACTTGCTGAAGTCGGGTTTGCGTTTTTCGAAAAAGGCGGTGAAGGCTTCCTTCGCTTCCGGCGCCAGCAGCATGGCGGCGAAGCGTTCGTTCTCGGCGGCGATGGCGGCTTCGATGCCTTCGATGCGCGGACGCTTCATCAGCGCCTTGGTGGTGCGGATCGACGCGGCAGGCAGCGCCACCAGCTTGGCGGCCTGCTGCTCGGCGAAAGCGCGCAGCTCGGCGGCCGGCAGCACGCGGGTGATCAGGCCCATCTCGAACGCTTCCTGCGCGCCGAAGGCTTCGCCCAGCAGCAGCTTCTCGGCGGCGCGCGGGTAGCCCGCGAGTTGCGGCAGCAGCAGCGAGGAGCCGAATTCGGGACACAGGCCGAGCTGGGTGAAGGGCACCGAGAATTTCGCATTATCGGCGGCGTACACCAGGTCGCAGTGCATCAACATGGTGGTGCCGATGCCGATGGCGGCGCCGCTTACTGCGGCGATCACCGGCTTGGTCGAACCGTGCAGGGCGCGCATGAACTGGAAGACCGGGCGGCTTTCGGCCGGCACGCCTGGCACCGGGGCCGAGTTCTTCATGAAGTCGTCGAGGTCGTTACCGGCGGTGAAGATCTCCGGTTTGCCGGCAATGAGGATGGCGCGCACGGCGGTGTCGCTTTCCGCGTCCAGCAGCGCGTCGGCCATAGCCTGGTACATCGTGGCGGTGATCGCGTTCTTGCGCTCGAGGCGGTTGAATTCGATGGTCAGGAGGCCGTTGGCCTTGTTGATCAGCATGTCCATGTTTCAGGGTCTCCGGATATTCTTGGGCTGGTTGGACGCGTGGGCGTTCGTAATTCCGGGCATTGCCCGGAATTACCCCTCCCACCCTACCAGGGCAAACGGTTCTCCCGCCCACGCGGTCATTGCTTACTTGATGATTAAACGCGCTCGATGATACCGGCTGCGCCCATGCCGGCGCCGACGCACATCGTCACCATGCCGTACTTCAGGTTGTTGCGGCGCAGTGCGTGCACCACGGTCGCGGCGCGGATCGCGCCGGTCGCGCCCAGCGGGTGGCCCAGGGCGATCGCGCCGCCCATCGGGTTCACTTTAGAGGTGTCGAGGCCCAGGTCGCGGATCACGGCCAGCGCCTGCGCTGCAAACGCTTCGTTCAGCTCGATCCAGTCCAGCTGGTCCTGGCTGATGCCGGCGGCTGCCAGCGCTGCGGGAATCGCGACCTTCGGGCCGATGCCCATGATCTCCGGCGGCACGCCGCGCACGGCGAACGAGGAGAACTTGGCCAGCGGAGTCAGGTTGTGCTCCTTCAGGATCTTCTCGCTGACGACGATCAGCGCACCGGCGCCGTCCGACATCTGCGACGAGGTGGCGGCGGTTACGCTGCCCTTGGCGGCGAACACGGGCTTCAGCTTGGCCATGCCTTCCATGCTGGCGTCGGCGCGCGGGCCTTCGTCCAGGTCCACGGTGCGGCGCTTGACGGTGATCTCACCGGTAGCCAGGTTCGGCGTACGGGTGACGATTTCCACCGGGGTGATCTCGTCCTTGAAGTAGCCGGCCTGCTGGGCGGCGATGGCGCGGCGGTGCGATTCCAGGCCGAAGGCGTCCTGGTCTTCGCGCGACACCTTCCACTGCTCGGCCACCTTCTCGGCGGTCAGGCCCATGCCGTAGGCCAGGCCCACGTTCTCGTCCTTGAAGGTCTCCATGTTGATCGACGGGTGGTGGCCCATCATCGGGACCATCGACATCGATTCGACGCCGCCGGCGATCATCACGTCGGCTTCGCCCACGCGGATGCGGTCGGCCGCCATCGCCAGGGCGGTGATGCCCGAGGCGCAGTAGCGGTTGACGGTGACGCCGCCCACGGTGTTCGGCAGGCCTGCCAGCACCACCGCGTTACGGGCCACGTTGAAGCCCTGCTCCGCTTCCGGGAACGAGCAGCCGACGATGGCGTCGACGATCAGCGCCGGGTCCAGGTTCGGCACGGCTGCCATGGCGCCGCGGATGGCGTGCACCAGCAGGTCGTCCGGGCGGGTCTTGTTGAAGAAGCCGCGCGGCGCCTTGCCGATCGGGGTACGGGTCGCTGCGACGATGTATGCGTCTTGAAGTTGTTTGCTCATGATTTGTCGTCCTGTTCTGTCGTCGCTTTAGTTGCGCACCGGCTTACCGTTTTGCATCATGCCCATGATGCGCTCCTGGGTCTTCGGATTGCTCAGCAGCGCGATGAAGGCCTTGCGTTCCATGTCGAGCAGCCACTGCTCGGACACCACGCTGCCCTGGTCGATGTCGCCGCCGGTCACGATCTCGGCGATGGTGTCGCCCAGGTGGTAGTCGTAGGCCGAGATGAAGCCGCCGTCACGCATGTTGACCAGCTGGCCGCGGATGGTCGCCCAGCCGTAGCGGCCGGTGACGGTGATCGGGCGGCGCGCCGGGGCGCGGTAGCCGGCGTCGAACATGGCGCGCGCGGTGGTCTTGGCCACGTGCAGCAGTTCGTAGGGATTGAAGACGATGATGTCGTCTTCCTTCAGGTAGCCCATGGCCTTGGCTTCCAGGGCCGACTTCGACACCTGCGCGGTGGCCGCGTTGGTGAAGCCGGTCTTCAGGAATTGCAGGATGTCGTTGCCCTTGGCTTCGGTGAAGGCGCGCACGGCCGCTTCCTTCAGGCCGCCGCCGGCCGGCACCAGGCCGACGCCGACTTCGACCAGGCCGATGTAGGACTCGATCGAGGCCACGCGCTTCGACGCGTGCAGCGCCAGCTCGCAGCCGCCGCCCAGGGCCAGGCCCGCGACAGCAGCCACCACCGGGATGTTCGAGTATTTCATCTGCATGAACACGTCCTGCAGCTGGCGCACCATCGGTTCCATGGCCTTGGCGCCGCCCATCATGAAGGCCGGCAGGGCCGACTGCAGGTCGGCGCCGGCCGAGAAGGCGCCGCCTTCGGCCGCGTCGGTATTCCAGATCACCAGGCCCTTGTAGCCCTTCTCCGCTTCTTCCATGCCACGCTGCAGGCCCTTCACCACGCCTTCGCCGATAACATGCATCTTGGTCTTGAGCGAGATGACCAGCACTTCGTCGTCCGAGTGCCACAGGCGCACCGAGTCGTCCTCGAACACGGTGATGCCGAAGGTCTTCGGATCGATGGTGGTCGAGCCGAGCACCGGCGCGCGGAACTGCTGGCGCTGGTACACCGGCAGGTCGGATGCAGGAACGTAGGCGTTCTTCGAGGCCGAGTACGAGCCTTCCGCGGTGTGCACGCCTTTTTCGGCGACCGGGCCTTCGAAGACCCAGCTTGGCAGCGGTGCGTTGACCAGTGCCTTGCCGGCGTCGATATCTTCCTTCACCCACTGGGCGATCTGGGTCCAGCCGGCGGCCTGCCAGGTCTCGAACGGGCCGACGCTCCAGCCGAAGCCCCAGCGCATCGCGAAGTCGACGTCGCGCGCGTTGTCGGCAATCGTATCCAGGTGGAACGCGATGTAGTGGAAGGCGTCGCGGAAGATCGCCCACAGGAACTGCGCCTGCGGGTTGGTCGATTCGCGCATGGCCTTGAACTTCTTGACCGGGTCTTTCTCTTTCAGGATGCGGCCGACGATGTCGGCGGCCTTGGCGCCGCTCGGCACGTATTCGCCGGTGGCGAAGTCGAGGCGCTGGATCTCCTTGCCGACCTTCTTGTAGAAACCGCCGCCGGTCTTCTGGCCCAGCGCGCCCTTCTCGATCAGCTTGGCCAGCACGTCCGGGGTCTTGTACAGGCTGAAGAACGGATCATCCTGCAGGGTGTCCTGCATGGTCTTGATCACATGGCCCATGGTGTCCAGGCCCACGACGTCGGCGGTACGGAAGGTGCCGGATTTCGCGCGGCCCAGCTTGGCGCCGGTCAGGTCGTCGACCACGTCCACGCTCAGGCCGAACTTCTCGGCTTCGTGGATGGTGGCCAGCATGCCGAAGATGCCGACTCGGTTGGCGATGAAGTTCGGGGTGTCTTTTGCACGCACCACGCCCTTGCCCAGGGTCGAGGTCAGGAAGGTTTCCAGCTGGTCCAGGATTTCCGGACGGGTGGCCGCGGTCGGGATCAGTTCCACCAGGTGCATGTAGCGCGGCGGGTTGAAGAAGTGCACGCCGCAGAAGCGCGCCTTCAGCTCGTCGTCGAAACCTTCGGCCAGCTTGTTGATCGACAGGCCCGAGGTGTTCGAGGCGAAGATGGCGTTGGCGCCGATGTGCGGAGCGACCTTCTTGTACAGGTCATGCTTCCAGTCCATGCGTTCGGCGATGGCTTCGATGATCAGGTCGCAGCCTGCCAGCACGTCGAGGTTGTCTTCGTAGTTGGCCACTTCGATCAGGGCCGCGTCATCCTTGTTGCCCAGCGGGGCCGGCGACAGCTTCTTCAGGCCTTCGATGGCCTTCAGGACGATGGCGTTCTTGTTGCCGCCGGAGCTTTGCTCCGGCTTTGCGGGCAGGTCGAACAGCACGACCGGCACTTTCGCGTTCACGCAGTGCGCAGCGATCTGCGCGCCCATCACGCCGGCGCCCAGCACGGCGACTTTCTTGACGATGAAATTGGACATTCTTATTTCCTTGGATAAGTCGTGGCCTCCGCCATTAGAGCGGAGGCCACGTGATGGTGTGTTAGAACAGGTCTGCGTCCATGGCCAGCAGGTTCGATGCACCCGAACGTGCCTGGCGGATCAGCATCGCGGTTTCCGGATACAGGCGGGCGAAGTAGAAGCGCGCGGTGTGCAGCTTGGCCGCGTAGAACTTGTCGTCCGAATCCTGCTTGGCCAGCGCGATCTTCGCCATCTGGGCGAAGAAGTAGCTGAACACCAGGTGACCCACGACGCGCAGGTAAGGCACGGCGGCGGCGCCCACTTCGTCCTGGTTCTGGAAGGCCTTCATGCCGATTTCCATGGTCAGCTTGGTGACTTTCTCGCCGAGTTCGCCCAGCGGGGTCACGAATTCCGACATCGACTCGTCCAGGCCGTTCTCTTCGACGAAAGCCTTGATCTTCTCGCCGAAGGCGCGCAGCTTGGCGCCGTTGTCCATCAGGATCTTACGGCCCAGCAGGTCCAGCGACTGCACGGTGTTGGTGCCTTCGTAGATCATGTTGATGCGGGCGTCGCGCACGTACTGCTCCATGCCCCACTCGCTGATGTAGCCGTGGCCGCCGTACACCTGCATTGCTTCCGAGGTCGCGATCCAGCCGTTGTCGGTGATGAAGGCCTTCACGATCGGGGTCAGCAGCGCGACTTCGCCGGCGGCTTCCTTGCGCACTTCCTCGTCCGGGTGGTTCAGTTCGCGGTCGATCTGCAGCGCGATGTACGAGGTCAGGGCGCGCGCGCCTTCGGCGAAGGCTTTAGCGGTGAGCAGCATGCGGCGCACGTCCGGGTGCACGATGATCGGGTCGGCCGGCTTGTCCGGTGCCTTCGGGCCCGACAGGCTACGCATCTGGATGCGTTCCTTGGCGTAGACCAGCGCATTCTGGTACGCGACTTCGGTCAGGCCCAGCGACTGCATGCCGACGCCCAGGCGGGCTGCGTTCATGAACACGAACATCGCCTGCAGGCCCTTGTGCGGCTGGCCGATCAGGGTGCCGATCGCGCCGTCCAGGTTCATCTGGCAGGTGGCGTTGCCGTGGATGCCCATCTTCTCTTCGATGGCGCCGCAGGCGATGCCGTTGCGCTCACCGATCGAGCCGTCGGCATTCACCTTGAACTTCGGCACCAGGAACAGCGAGATGCCCTTCGAGCCTTCGGGTGCGTCCGGCAGGCGCGCCAGCACCAGGTGGACGATGTTCTCGGCCATGTCGTGTTCGCCGGCCGAGATGAAGATCTTGGAGCCGGTGATGCTGTAGGTGCCGTCGGCCTGCGGTTCGGCCTTGGTGCGCAACAGACCCAGGTCGGTGCCGCAATGCGCTTCGGTCAGGCACATGGTGCCGGTCCACTCGCCCGAGACCAGCTTCGGCAGGTACAGCTTCTTCTGCTCGTCGGTGCCGTGCTCTTTCAGGCACTCGTAGGCGCCGTGCGACAGGCCCGGGTACATGGTCCATGCCTGGTTCGACGAGTTCAGCATCTCGTAGAAGGAGTTGTTCAGCGAGACCGGCAGGCCCTGGCCGCCGTATTCCGGGTCGCACGCCAGCGCGGCCCAGCCGCCTTCGACGTACTGCTTGTACGCTTCCTTGAAACCCTTCGGGGTGGTCACGGCCTTGGTGGCGGCGTCGAAATGGCAGCCTTCGCGGTCACCGCTGTGATTCAGCGGGAACAGCACTTCCTGCGTGAACTTCGCACCTTCTTCGAGCACCTGGTTGATGATGTCGGCGTCGATTTCCTGGTAGGCAGGCAGGTTCTTGAACTCTTCGCTGACATTGAGGAATTCGTGCAGAACGAACTGCATATCCCGGATTGGCGCGACGTACTGACCCATGGTTTTCTCCTGAACGAAGGTAAAGTGTTGTTTGACTTGCGGCCTTGTGATTAAGCCGGGGTGCCTTGCGGCGGATGTGGGTTGCGGTAGTTCTCGACCAGCCGCTCGAAGCCGCGGCGTGCGCGCTCGACCGCGCCGGCATTGCGCAAGAAGCGGGCGTCGTGGTGCAGGGCCAGGATCAGCCCGTACATTTCGTACACCAGCTGCTCGGCATCGGCATCGGGACGCAGGTGGCCGACCTCGATCGCCTGGCGCGCGGCGCGGCGCAGCGCGTCCTGCCAGTCCTGCACCATCTTGACCAGCTCCTCGCGGATCGGGCCCGGGCGGTCGTCGTATTCGACGGCGCCGCTGATGTAGATGCAGCCGGACGCGATCTCGACCGACACGCGCGCCAGCCAGCGGTCGAACATCGACTGCAGGCGCGGCAGGCCGCGCGGCTCGCGTACGCTCGGGAAGAACACTTCCTGCTCGAAGCGATGGTGGTAGAGCTTGACCACCTCGAGCTGCAGGTCTTCGCGCGAACCGAAATGGGCGAACACGCCGGATTTGCTCATGTTCATCCGGTCGGCCAGCACGCCGATGGTCAGGCCTTCGAGGCCGTCGCGGCTCGACAACTCGAGCGCCACGTCCAGGATTGCTGCCCGCGTGAGTTCGCCCTTGCGCATGAATTTGGCTGAAGTAGTGATAGCTGCCCCTGAATCGAAAAAATCCGAACGCTCGTACTATTATCTACCAGAGATGAAATGTCAAACGGGAACTTAGAGGCGAGATTCTATTGATGCAGGACAACGGCAAGCGAGGTGAAGCCGCCTGCTGAGCGTTCCCGGCCAGGCCTGGCGAGGGAAACGTTGTCGCAGATGTAAAGGTACAGCATTTTTCGTGCTTGTGGCGTATGTCGCGGGCGTGTGCCGGACATGTCGAGCGGGCGCCCTGCGCCCGCTCCTTGCAGTCTCAGGTCGCCAGGCTGCGCAGCACCAGCCCGGTGATATAGGCGCAGTAGGTCCCCAGCGCATAGCCGAGCACCGCCAGCAGCACGCCCACCGGCGCCAGCGCCGGGTGGAAGGCCGAGGCCACCACCGGCGCCGAGGCGGCGCCGCCGACGTTGGCCTGCGAGCCGACCGCCATGAAGAACAGCGGCGCGCGGATCAGCTTGGCCACCAGCAGCAGCAGGCCGCCGTGCACGCAGATCCAGATCAGGCCCAGCACGAACAGCCACGGGCGGTCGAGCAGCGCGTTCAGGTCCATCTGCATGCCGATGGTCGCCACCAGGAAGTACAGCATGGCCGAACCGAGGGTCGAGGCGCCGGCGCCTTCCAGGCTGCGCGCGCGGGTAAAGCTGAGCAGCATGCCGAAGGTGGTGGCGAACACCACGATCCAGAAGAAGGACGAGGTCAGGCTGTAGTCCTGCAGGCGCCATTCTTGCGGCAGGCTGGCGATCCAGCCCACGGTGGGGCCGGTCAGCGCATGGGACAGGCCGGTGACGCCCAGGCCCACGGCCAGGATCACCATCACGTCGGTCAGGGTCGGCATGCGCGCATGCTCGGCCTGGTAGGTTTCGATGCGCGCCTTGAGGGCATTGATGGCGGAGAGGTCGGCGCCGGTCCAGCGGTCAAACGCCTGGGCGCGGCCGGCCAGGAACAGCAGCACGGCCATCCAGACGTTCGCCACCAGCACGTCCACGGCGACGAACTGGCCGAACAGGGTGGCGTCGACCTCGAACACTTCCTTCATCGCGGCCTGGTTGGCGCCGCCGCCGATCCAGGCGCCGGTGATGGTGGTCATGCCGCGCCAGGTCTCGCCGGCCACCGTCTCCGGATGGATGACGCGCATGGCCTCGAACGAGACGAGCGCGCCCAGCATGATGCCGACGGTGCCGGTCAGGAACATGATGATCGCCTTCGGGCCGAGCCGCACGATGGCGCCGAAATCGATCGCGATACAGAGCAGCACCAGCGCGCTGGGCAGCAGGTAGTCGCGCGCCACCGGGTACAGCCTGGACAGGCTGCCGTCGATGATGCCGAGCGTGTTCAGGATGGCCGGGACCAGGTAGCACAGCAGCAGGGCCGGCACATAGGTATAGAACTTCTTCCAGAAGCCATCGGCCCGCGAGGAGGACCAGAAGACGAAACCGAGGATCGATGCGAGGATGCCGAGCACGACGGCATCATTGGTGACGAGGGGAACAGCAGTCTGCATGGAAAGGACACGAAGAGGTTGGCGGAGACCGCCAAGCCGCTTCGCGCGTCTTTACGCCTCAGCGATCCTTGCGGCCGGGAAATCGCATTCTACATTCCCTACAGCAAAGAAGGCCAAAGATCCGAACCTACCCTCGGGGTCAGGTCTGACATTTGGACACGAGCTCAAGCGTCGGATACTCGGCTTTGGCCGCGACAGCGTGGCGTTTCGCGTCCACCCTGCCAACGGCTGCGCCACCTCAGCGCCAGCAATGCCGCGTCCGGTACCGTGATCGGCATGACACGACCACTCCGACTCGAATTCGCCCACGCGCTTTACCACGTGACAGCGCGCGGCAACCGGCACAAGCCGATCTATCACCACGACGCCGATCGCCACCTATGGCTGGACGTGCTGACGCACGTATGCGAACGCCACAAGTTTGTCATCTACGCTTTTTGCCAGATGACGAATCACTATCACTTGCTCGTGGAGACGATGGAGGCGAACCTTTCGCAAGGAATGCGCCAACTCAATGGCCTGTATGCGCAGCACATCAACCGGCGCCATCAACTCGTCGGACATCTTTTCCAGGGCCGGTATCACGCGATCCTGGTACAGAAAGAGAGCCATCTACTGGAACTCAGCCGATATATCGTGCTGAATCCCTTACGCGCGGCGATGGTGTCCTCGCTAGATGAATGGCAATGGAGCAGCCATCACTACCTGACTGGTGCCAAGTCTGCACCTGCCTGGTTCGAACGCGACTGGCTGCTCAGCCAATTCGGCGATGCGCATGCAACCGCGGTGTCCGCATATCGGGCGTTTGTACTGGCGGGCTTGGGCAAGGCCAGCCCGCTTGCCGCTGTCCGCCATCAAGTTCTTTTGGGTGAAGACAACTTCGTCTCAACGCACCAGCGATTGCAACTTGCAGAAGCCTTCGTGGAAGCGCCAAGGGTCGAGCGCCGGGCGGTCGCGCTGCCATTGACCGAATATCAGGCCATCTACGCCGACAGGGCTGAAGCAATGGCGCGCGCCTACCGCTCGACCGCCTTCACGATGCCGCAGATTGCTCACGCCTTCGGTGTGTCGACCAAAACCGTGAGCCGCGCAGTGGCTGCCTTCGAAAAACTGGAATCACCGCGCTGAAGAGCCTTTTACAGTAGAGGCCGTGTCCAAATGTCAGACCTGACCCCGGTTTTATTCGTCCCCGATGCGCGTCATGGCGCGGCGGTCGCGCTTGGTCGGGCGGCCCTTGATGTCGGCGCTCGGTTCGGGGAACAGGCGGCGCGCCGTCTTGTCGTTTTCGCGCTTGGCGATGCTCTCATCGGTTTCGAAATAGAGCGTGCGCGCGACCGGTGCCGGACCGCGCGTGCCCGAGATGGCGGCCACGATCACTTCCCAGCGGTCCGAGCCGTTGTCGATGAAGATCTTGTCGTTGACCTTGACGTTGCGCGCCGGCTTGACCGGTTCGCCGCCGATGCGCACGCGGCCGCGGTCGACCGCGTCGGCCGCCATGGAACGCGTTTTAAAGAAGCGCGCGGCCCACAGCCATTTGTCGATGCGTACGTTGTCGTTTTCCATGGTGTTCCTTTTGCTTCCATTCATGCATAGCCGATCGCGAAGATCCGCATGACCAGTTTATACGCCATATAGGCCAGACCATAGCTCGCACGCCGGATCCAGCCGATGTGGCCGAATTCCTCGGCACGGATCGGCACGCCGTCCGCGATGCCGCGCTCGATGTGCTCGCGCATGGTGGCGGCGAAGCGCTCGTCCAGCACCACCACGTTGGCTTCCTGGTTCAGGAACAGCGACAGGCCGTCGCAGTTGCTCGAGCCGACCGTGGCCCAGTCGTCGTCGACCACCGCGACCTTGGCATGCAGCTGGGTCTTGCGGTACTCGACCACCCGGATGCCGTCGGCCAGCAGTTTCGGATAGAAGGAGTGCGCCACCATGTCCTGGATCTTGAACTCCCCTACCCCGATGAGCAGCGTCACCTGCACGCCGCGCCGCGCCGCGTGGGCCAGCGCCTTGCGGAACTTGCGCCCCGGCGCAAAATACGGCGTGGCCAGCAGCACGCTGTGCTTCGCGCGGCCCAAGGCCTGCAGGTAGGCGCGCTGGATCGTGGAACGGTTGCGCAGGTTGTCGCGCACCACGAAGGCGGCGCGCGCCGGATATTCGCAGGACTGCGGCGGATCCTTGCGCATTTCCTTGAACAGCTCGATGCGCTGGCGGATCTTGAGGCGCCCCGCGCGCAGCCACTGCCCTTGCGCCTCGTCGTGGATCTGGGCCACCAGCGGCCCCGCTACCCGCACCGTGAAATCCCAACGCGGGGCCGGCAGGCGGTGGCGGTCGGCGTGGTCGCACTGCCAGTCGTCGTTGACGTTGATGCCGCCCACGAAGGCGACTTCGCGGTCGACCACGGCGATCTTGCGGTGCGAGCGCGCGATGCCGCGCCGGCACCAGGGATTGAAGATGCGGTACTGGATGCCCGCTTCCGCGAAAGCCGCACCGAGGCGCTTGGCGGGCAGGTGTTCGGTACCGATCCAGTCGACCAGCACCCGCACCTTGACGCCCCGTTCGGCGGCGCGGATCAAGGCGTCGCGCACGGTGCGCGCGGTGTCGTCCTCGCCGAAGATATAGGTCTCGAAGAAGACCTCGTACTGCGCCGCGTCGAGCGCCGCGATCAGCGCCGGGAAGTAGGCGGTGCCGCTTTCCAGGAGGGTGACGTCGTTGTTGTCTACGAAGCTGACGTGGCGCATGGCCTACGAGAGCTGCAGTTCCGCCACGATCGGCGCATGGTCGGACAGCTTGGCCCACAGCGGGCCATGCATCACCTGAGCGTTGTCCACCTTGAAGCCGCGCACGTAGATGCGGTCGAGGCGGAACCAGGGCAGCATGGCCGGAAAGGTGCGCGCCGGCGCCAGCCGCGGCTGGCGGCGCGGCGGCGGCTGGCGGCCGGCCCAGCTGCGCACCATGTCGCCCAGCGGCGACTTCGGCCCCAGCTCGTCGAACACCTCCTTCACGCCGAGCGCATTGCGCAGGCGGTCGCTGAGGGTGTTGCGCCAGTCGTTGAAGTCGCCGGCGATGATCACCGGCTCGCCATGCGAGGACCCGTTGACGTGCTCGATCAGGGCGTCGGTCTGGCGCCCGCGGCTGCCTTCGAACAGGCCCAGGTGCACCACGTAGCAGTGCACCTTGCCGGCCTGCGTGTTCAGCACGCAGTGCAGGATGCCGCGCTGTTCGTAGGCGTGGTCGGAAATGTCGTGGTTGTGCGAATTCTCGATCGGGAAGGCGCTCAGCAGCGCATTGCCATGGTGGCCGTGGTCGTATACGGCGTTCATGCCGTAGGCGCTGTGGTGCTTCTCGTTCTTGAAGTAATCGTATTGCGCCGTCTCGGGCCAGTGCCGGTGCGCAAGATCTTCCTTGCCGTAGCGTGCCTGGAAGCGGTCGTGCCGTCCTTGTACCTCCTGGAGGAAGACGACGTCGGCGTTGAATTCCGCAATTGCTTTCTTGAGAGCGATCACCCGGGGCGTACTACGCAATGACGAGACGCCCTTGTGAATGTTGTAGGTAGCCACACGAATTTTCATGGGAACATTCTAACCGCATCGGGCGGATGTCCTCGTGGAACGAGGCCCAATTGTGCGCTGCCGGGTGATCTGGTCGCGGGGCCAGCCCGCTGTGTTCAGACAAATGCCATCTGGCTAGAAATAGCCTCGTGACCGCTCACCATCATCCGGCGCGGGCGCGCGGACGTTCGGGCCACTTCGTCGTTCGACAGCAGAGGTCCGGACAACCTCAGGCCGGACAACAGGTCGATCTGGATGCAGCCGTTGCCGATGCTGATCTCTTTTACCTTATCGTCGTTCTTCAGTTCGAGGTCCATGTTTTCTCCCTGTAGATCTATCTAGTTAGAGTTGCGTCGCGAAAATTGTTACAAGCGACCTCAGCGACGATATGCTAGAGATTGACGACTGTCAAACGACGAATCTATCGTGCGCATAGGAAATTAGCTAATTTCCTTCAGCAAACTAATTACCAAAATCATCTCGGATAACTCAGCAATATCCGCAAAAACAACAGTTTATGAGATGAACTTGACATCAAATGCACGGTGATGAATAAAAAATTGTCAAGGAAGTGAATAACCGTGCACAAAAAAAAATTTGGTCATTGTTGTGGTGCGACGACAGTTTATTTTCCGACAGGAATTAATAGTAGTCCCATGAATGGGGGATAAATTCACAAAAATTACTTTTCGGCAAGGATGTGGCGCGGCAGCTGCAGGATCGCTTCGGCGTTCGAGGAGGAAAAGCAGCGGTCGGCGGCCTCGAGATAAGGCAGCCAGGCGTATTGCGTGTGCTCGCGCGGGCTCAGGATCACGGGGATGTCGCGCGGCACGCAGACCGAGAACACGTGCTCGGTATTGTGGGTGACGCCGGGAGCGTAGCGGTGGCGCCAGACCGGGTAGATCTCGTAGACGTTGGCCAGAGCCCAGTCGTGCAGGCGGATCCGGTCGCCGTCGGCCACGATGCCGGTTTCCTCGAACAGTTCGCGGGTGGCGGTCTGGATCAGCGGTTCGGCATGAAAGTCGAGCGAGCCGGTGACCGATTGCCAGAAACCCGGGCGGTCGGCGCGTTCAATCAGCAGCACCTCCATGGCGGAGGTGTGGATGACGACCAGGACCGATTCGGGGATTTTATGGGGCATGGGTCAGATAAAACAAACGCGGGCATGGCCGATGTGTGGCCAGGCCCGCGTGAGTTGAACGCGCGGTCGGCAAAGCCGACCACCCTACTTAGGCAACCTTAGGCTCGTTACGCAGGCGGATGTGCAGTTCCTTGAGCTGCTTCTCGTCGACTTCCGACGGCGCGTTGGTCAGGAGGTCCTGGGCGCGCTGGGTCTTCGGGAAGGCGATCACGTCGCGGATCGACTCGGAGCCGGTCATCAGGGTGATGAGGCGGTCCAGGCCGAAGGCCAGGCCACCGTGCGGCGGCGCGCCGTACTGCAGGGCGTCGAGCAGGAAGCCGAACTTCAGCTGGGCTTCTTCGGCGTCGATCTTCAGGGCGCGGAACACCTTGCTCTGCACTTCTTCGCGGTGGATACGGATCGAGCCGCCGCCCAGTTCCCAGCCGTTCAGGACCATGTCGTAGGCCTTGGCGACGCAGGCGCCCGGGTTGGTTTCCAACATGTCTTCGTGGCCGTCCTTCGGTGCGGTGAACGGGTGGTGGGTGGCGTTCCAGCGGTCGCCGTCTTCGTCGTACTCGAACATCGGGAAGTCGATGACCCACAGCGGGGCCCAGACGTCGTCGAACAGGCCGGCCTTCTTGCCGAATTCCGAGTGGCCGATCTTCACGCGCAGTGCGCCGATGGCGTCGTTGACGACCTTAGCTTTGTCGGCGCCGAAGAAGATCAGGTCGCCGTCCTCGGCCCCGGTCAGCTCCAGGATCTGGGTCAGCACCTCGTCCGAGATGTTCTTGACGATCGGCGACTGCAGGCCGTCACGGCCCTTGGCCTTCTCGTTGACCTTGATGTAGGCCAGGCCCTTGGCGCCGTAGATGGCGACGAACTGGGTGTACGCGTCGATTTCCGAACGCGGCATCGAAGCGCCCTGCGGCACGCGCAGGCCGACCACGCGGCCGCCGGCCATGTTGGCGGCGCTGTTGAACACCTTGAACTCGACCGACTTCATCAGCTCAGTCAGTTCGGTGAACTGCAGCTTCACGCGCATGTCCGGCTTGTCCGAACCGTAGGAGCCCATGGCGGTGGCGAAGTCCATCACCGGGAACGGGTTCGGCAGGTCGATGCCGGCCGCGTTCTTGAAGACGACGCGCATCATGTCTTCGAACAGGTCACGGATTTCCTGTTCGGTCAGGAACGAGGTTTCGCAGTCGATCTGGGTGAATTCCGGCTGGCGGTCGGCGCGCAGGTCTTCGTCGCGGAAGCACTTGGTGATCTGGTAGTAGCGGTCGAAGTTGGCGACCATCAGCAGCTGCTTGAACAGCTGCGGCGACTGCGGCAGCGCGAAGAAGTTGCCCGGGTTGACGCGCGACGGCACCAGGTAGTCGCGCGCGCCTTCCGGGGTCGACTTGGTCAGCATCGGGGT
Source organism: Massilia sp. LC238 (assembly GCF_000735635.1). Lineage (NCBI taxonomy): Bacteria > Pseudomonadati > Pseudomonadota > Betaproteobacteria > Burkholderiales > Oxalobacteraceae > Massilia > Massilia sp. LC238. The sequence continues at coordinate 141,647 of NZ_JNNN01000030.1, forward strand.
CTCGATGTCGATGAAGCCCAAGTTGTCCAGGTACTTGCGCACTTCCATCGACACCTTGTAGCGCAGGCGCAGGTTGTGCTGCATCTGCTGGCGGCGCAGGTCGAGCACGCGGTGGGTCAGGCGGGTGGTTTCCGACAGGTTGTCGTCGTCCAGCTGGAACGGCACCGGCACCGAGGCGTTCAGCACTTCCAGATTGGTGGTGTTGATCTCGATCTTGCCCGACTTCAGGTTGGCGTTGGCGGTGCCTTCCAGGCGGTTCACGACGGTGCCGGTGATGCGCAGGCAGTACTCGTTGCGCACGTGTTCCGCAGCCTTGAACACCTCGGCGTTATCCGGGTGGCAGACCACCTGCACCAGGCCTTCGCGGTCGCGCAGGTCGATGAAGATCACGCCGCCGTGGTCGCGGCGACGGTGCACCCAGCCGCACAGGCTGACGGTTTGGCCCAGCAGTTCCTCGGTGACGAGGCCGCAGTAGTGAGTACGCATGGAGGTCATGGTTTTCGTTCCAGGTTGGTTGATTCGTGAAAGGCGCCCCGCATGCGGCGGCCCTCTGTTCTTTGCTTGCTGCGTTCTTTGTTCTTTATTCCGGAGCGACGACGCCCATCGAGACGATGTGCTTCAGGGCCGCGTCCACGGACATGTTCAGCTCCACGACCTTGCTGCGTTCCATCATCAGGAAGAAGCCCGAGGTCGGGTTCGGGGTGGTCGGCACGTACACGCTCACGTAGTCGCCCACCAGGTGGTTCTTCACGTCGCCGCCCGGCACGCCGGTCAGGAATGCGATGGTATAGGAATCCGCGTGCGGGTACGGGATCAGCACCGGCGTGCGGAACGCGTTGCCCGAGGACGAGAACAGCGTGTCCGACACCTGCTTGACGCTGCCGTACAGCGAGCTGACCACCGGAATCCGCTTCATGATGCGGTCACCCACGCGTACGATGTAGCGGCCGACCAGGTTATTGGTCAGCAGGCCGGTGAGAAAGACGATGGCAAGCGTCAGGACTGCGCCGAAGCCGGGCATGTCCATGCCGAACAGTCTGCGCGGCTGCCAGGCTTCCGGCACGAACAGCAGCGACTGGTCCAGGGTGCTGATGATGGCACTCAGGACCCAGGCCGTGATCACGAGGGGCACCAGCACCAGCAGGCCGGTCAGGAAATATTTGCGCATCGAATTCTCTTGTTCTTATTTGCTGACTGCTCAGGTACTGCTCTTGTCGCCGCCGCTGGCAGCGGGCGCCGGCGCCGGCGCCGGGGTGGCCGCTGGGGCTGCAGCGGCGGGAGCGGCAGCTCCCGCGGCAGTACCAGTGGCCGGCGGGGTACCGCCGCGGAAGTCGGTCACATACCAACCCGTGCCCTTGAGCTGGAAGCCGGCAGCGGTCACCTGTTTTTTGAAGGCTTCCTTGCTGCACGACGGGCAGACCGTCAGCACTGGGTCAGAAATTTTTTGCAGTACATCTTTGGTAAAACCGCATTCGTCGCAGCGGTAGGCGTAGATCGGCATCTGATACTCCGCAAAAATCTTCAAAACCCTGAATTATAAAGCTTTTACGGGAGGCCTTGCCTGTTTTGGCCGCAGCAGGCGGGCCGGGACGGTTCCGGACGGCGCCCGAGGTGTTGTTTTTCGTCATCGTCGGATGCTGTTTCGTTTGCGCAAGAACAGGGGTGGGTGATTAAATAGCATCTTTCTTAAGAACATGATGGCAGCAGGCAAGCTCTGCTGCCCACAGTTAAGAAGAAACAGAAGATTTTGCGCGGTGCTGCACCGCCGCTGGTCCGTAAAAGAACGCTGCACTTGGAAGCCCGCTGATGCGGGCTTTTCTTTTTTGGGGGGTCAGGTCTGACATTTAGACACGAGCTCTGCTTTATCTCGCTTGAGGCCGTGTCCGAATGTCAGACCTGACCCCGATTTAGATTAGACCTGACCCCGATTTAGATTGAGCGGCGCTGCCAGAGCATCCAGCGCTCCTTGCCGGCAAACACGGGAATCGAGTCGGCCACCGGCGCATCCTCGAGCAGGTCGAAGCACGGCGCCAGCAGCGCTTCCAGCCCTGCCCTGTCGATGCCGAAGGGCGGACCTTTTACCGTTTGGTCAAAAAAGAAGAAGCCGCCCAGCAGGCCGCCCGGCGGCAGCAGTTCGGCCCAGCGCGCCGCCACGCGTGGCCGCATGGCCGGCGGCAAGGCGCACAGGAAGGCGCATTCGTAGATGAATCCGAGCGCCTGCCGCGGCTGCCAGGCAAAGAAATCCGCTTCCACGACGCGATCGCCCCACTGCCCCGCCAGCGCCCTGGCGCGCGCCACGGCCTCCGGTGCGAAATCGATCGCGGTGGCATCCCAGCCGGCCTGGCGCAGGAACACCAGTTCGTAGGCACTGCCGCAGCCGGGAAGCAGGGTGGGCAGCGGCGCCGGGCTGCGCGCCACGAAGTCGCGCAAGGCTTGCGGCACGCCGCCGCGATCCCAGGGCGTGAAGGATTTGGCGAAACGCTCGTCCCAGAACTGCGGGCTGAGCGGATCGCGGCTGGCAAAGCTCGGCGGGTCAGCCGCCGCCATGCAGCACGACGTAGCCGGCCGCCAGGCTGCCCACCAGCACCACCACGGCGCCCAGGAAGACCAGCAGGCGGTTGGTGCGGCGCTGCTCGACCAGCACGGCCGCCAGCAGGTCGGCATTCCCGACCGGGTGCCCGTGCTGCGTCGCCATGCCCGAATGCGCGTGACGCTCGAGGGTCTGGTGCAGCAGGCGCGGCAGCTGCGGGAAGATGTGGGCGTAGCGCGGCGCTTCGGCGCGCAGGCGCTCGACCATGCCCTGCCAGCCCACCTGCTCGCTCATCCAGCGTTCCAGGTAAGGCTTGGCGGTCTTCCACAGGTCGAGCTCGGGGTCGAGCTGGCGCCCCAGGCCTTCGATGTTGAGCAGGGTCTTCTGCAGTAGCACCAGCTGCGGCTGCACCTCGACGTTGAAGCGGCGCGAGGTCTGGAACAGGCGCAGCAGGATCTGGCCGAAGGAAATGTCCTTCAGCGGACGGTCGAAGATCGGCTCGCAGCAGGCGCGCACTGCCGATTCGAGTTCGTCAACGCGCGTATCGCGCGGCGCCCAGCCCGATTCGATGTGGGCCTCGGCCACGCGCTTGTAGTCGCGGCGGAAGAAGGCCAGGAAGTTCTGCGACAGGTAATCCTTGTCGAAATCGTTCAGGGTGCCGACGATGCCGAAGTCGAGGGCGATGTAGCGGCCGAAGGTTTCCTTCTCGACCGATACCAGGATGTTCCCTGGGTGCATGTCGGCGTGGAAGAAGCCGTCACGGAACACCTGGGTGAAGAAGATCTCCACGCCATCGCTCGACAGCTTCTTGAGGTCCACGCCCTCGGCCGCCAGGCGGTCGATCTGCGACACCGGGATGCCGCGCATGCGCTCCATCACGATCACGCTGCTCGAGCAGTAGTCCCAGTGCATCTCCGGCACCATCAGCAGGTTCGACTCGGCGAAGTTGCGGCGCAGCTGGCTGGCGTTGGCGGCCTCGCGCATCAGGTCGAGCTCGTCATGCAGGTACTTGTCGAACTCGGCGACGACTTCGCGCGGTTTCAGGCGGCGGCTTTCGGCCCAGACCTTCTCGATCAGGCCGGCCGCCATGTCCATCAGGGCCAGGTCTTCGTCGATGGTCTTGCGCATGCCGGGACGCAGCACTTTCACCGCCACCTCGGCGCCGTTCTTCATGGTCGCGAAGTGCACCTGGGCAATCGATGCCGAGGCCACCGGCACCCGGTCGAAGCTGCCGAACAGTTGATCGGGGTGGGCGCCGAGCGCTTCGGTGATCTGGGCGATCGCCAGGTCGGAATCGAAGGGCGGCACGCGGTCCTGCAGCAGCGACAGCTCGTCGGCAATATCCTGCGGCATCAGGTCGCGCCGGGTCGACAGCACCTGGCCGAACTTGATGAAGATCGGCCCCAGCTCTTCGAGCGCCTGGCGCAGGCGGATGGCGCGCGGCGACGTGATGCGGCGCCAGAAGAACAGGGTGCTCATGACACGCGCGGTGCGCGGAGCATGCAGGCTTGTGACCGCGATTTCGTCGAGACCGTACTTGGTCGCGACAGCGAGGATTTTCAGCAGGCGCAGGAATTTCAATATCATCAGTTATCCGGACTCAATATCACGCTCTCGTCGGAGCAGCGCTCTGCGCCAGGCGCTGCTCCAGTTTTGCAATGCGCTTGGCGGTACGCTCGACGTCGTCGCGCAGGCGCACCACGTCGGCGGCGAATTCGTCGACGGCCGTCGGACGCACCAGCACGGGCCGCTCTTCCAGCAGGAACTCGGCCATGTTCTCGGCCAGCCGGCGACCGGCACCCAGCACCCCGGTGGCCGCCCCACGCGCACCCTGCACCAGGCCGCGCGCGCCGAGCGGGCCGACGATGCGCTCCAGGTCGTACTCGGCATCCCAGCGCAGGCTTTTCGACAGCGAGGAAATGGTGTTGGCGAACTCGGCGTCGCCTTCGATTTTCACGTAGGAAAAAGCACGGTCGCGGTTCTGGGCGATCAGCGGCAGGTCGGTCAGCTTCACGCGGATGGTCACGTTTGCCGGGCCTTCGGCCGTGCCGGGCTCGAGCATGCCATCGCGCGCCACGCGCAGGCGCAGCTGGAGGTGGCCCGTATCAATGCAGGCTTCCTTGCCGGCGTGACGCAGGAGCGATTCGCGCGCCCAGGCTTCCTGGGCCAGCAGGTGGTTGATCGTGGCAACGGCAGGCGTCGCCAGCATGGAAGAACTCGGGATCATTGGCAGCACAAGTTATAAAAAAACCGCCCGGTGTTAGCGGGCGGTTCGATCTTACCAGTTTGCCGGGCGCAAACCCGGCAGCACGGAACTTAACTGGAAAATATTAAGCAAGCTGCTGGATGCCAGCCAAGACCCAGCCGCCCTGGCCCGACAGCGGCTTGGACATGTTCCAGACTTCCACGAAGGGCTCGGCCGGCGCGTTCGGTGCGGTGCGGATCATGCCGTTGAACTGCACGCTGGCCAGGTAGTCGGTAGCGGTGGTCTCGATGCCCAGCAGCTGGCCGTCGATCGTCACCACGTCGGTGAAGTCGGTGGCGCCGTTGCGTTCCTGGATCTGCATCTTCAGCTCGGCGAATACTTCCGGCGAGGTGAACTCGCGCAGGTCGTTGGTGTCGCCACGATCCCACGCAGCCTGCATGCGGATGAAGGACGCTTTCGCATGGCGCAGGAAGGCGTCCTGGTCGAAGTCGGCCGGCACTCCCCACTGCTGGTGCGCCGCAGGCACTGCCGCATCAGGCTTGCCCAGCGAGACGCCGCCGAACTGGCTCTGGCTCTGGAAACCCGCAGGCTGGCGCAGGCCGGAACCGATTTCCGGGGTCGCGACCGCACCGGCAGCCGGATTCGGCGAAGCGCCGGCCGGCACCGGGTTGGTGTAGCCGCCGCCGAAGGCCGGGTTGGCCGGGGTGTCCTTGCGGCGGAACATGCGCACGATGAACAGCACGGCCAGCACCAAGAGGCCGATCATGAGGATCGCCGAGATCGCGCTCGCCAGGGCGCCGCCGATGCCGAAGTGCGACAGCAGCGCACCCAGGCCGAGGCCCAGCAGGGCGCCGCCGAGGATGCCCTTCCACATGCTCGGGCGCTTGGCCTGGGCAGCGGCCGCACCTGCGGCACCGGCGGCAGCCGGTGCCGCGGCAGGCGCGCGCTGCGGCTGCATGCCCGGGGTCGGCGCCGGGGCCGGGGCCTGCATCTGCTTCACGGGCTGCGACTGGCGGCCGATCGAGCGCTTGCCGCCCATCGGGCGTGCAGTGGCTTCCGCGATCATCGAGACCGCGGTGATCGCCAGAACCATGGTTGCCACGAATTTTTTCATCTTTGCTTCCTCTGTCATCCTACAGTTTGATACCGGTGTGCAATGCAGCCACACCCGCTGTCAGGTTGTGGTACTGGACCCGCTCCAGTCCCGCGTCGAGCATCATGGACTTCAGGGTTTCCTGGTCCGGATGCATGCGGATCGATTCCGCCAGGTAGCGATAGCTCTCGGCATCGCCCGCGATCTTCTGGCCCAACCACGGCAGCACCGAGAACGAATACAAGTCGTAGGGCTTCTGCAGCGGCTCGATGACTTTCGAGAATTCCAGCACCAGCAGCTTGCCGCCCGGCTTGAGCACGCGGCGCATTTCCGCCAGCGCCTGGTCCTTGTGCGTCATGTTGCGCAAGCCGAAGGCCACGCTGACCCGGTCGAAATAATTGTCCGGGAAGGGCAGCTTCTCTGCATCACACAGCAAAGTTGGGGTCACCAGGCCCTTATTCAATAGTCTATCCCGGCCCACGCGCAGCATCGATTCGTTGATGTCGGTGAGCCAGACCTCGCCGGTGCGGCCCGCCTGCTTGGCGAAGGCCTTGGCCAGGTCGCCGGTGCCGCCGGCGATGTCGAGCACCTTGAAGCCCGGACGCACGCCAGCCTGGGCGATCGTGAACATCTTCCAGGCGCGGTGCAGGCCGGCCGACATCAGGTCGTTCATGACGTCGTATTTCGATGCGACCGAATGGAAGACCTTGGCGACTTCCTGGACCTTCTGGTCCTCGGCGACGGTCTTGTAGCCGAAGTGGGTAGTATTGGTCATATGTGCTTGCGGTGAAGGGTTGCCAACATTATACAAGCTGGCCGCGCCGGCGCCGTTTGGCGGGCCGAGCACGCTTCGATAGCGTTCCTGGCAACATTTCAGCTCTTGTATAATCGCCATCCCATGCGTATCCGCAGCCGTCTCCTGATCCTGGTCCTGGCCATCCTGGTGCCCTCCTTCATCGCAGCCGCGCTGGCGGTCAGCTACGTCTATCGGGAAGAGCAGAAATCGCAGGTGCAGAGCGTGAGCGAGGCCACCCGCGCCTTTGCCCTGATGGTCGACAACGAACTGCAGGCGCGTACCGCGGTCCTGCGCACCCTGGCCGTCGCCCCCTCCCTGCACCGGGGCGACCTGCGCGAGTTCTACGAGCATGCACGCGGCATGGCGCCGGCATGGGACACCGTGATCGTGCTGGCCGACCTGGACGGAAAGCAGCTGATCAACACACGCAAGCCCTTCGGCGCGGCGCTGCCGACGCGGCGCTCGTCCAACGTCGGCGAACTGATGCAGCGTGGCGGCCCCGCGGCGACCTACGTGTCCGATGTCTTCATGGCGCCGATCGGCAAGACCTACGACTACACCGTGCAGGTGCCGGTGATGGTGGACGGTGCCGTGCGCTACCACCTGCTGCTGGACGTCAGCGTGGCGAGCCTGCAAAAGCTGGTGGAGCGCCAGCATTTCCGTACCGAATGGATTGCCACCATCGTCGACCGCAAGGGCGTGGTGCTGGCCCGTTCACGCACGCCCCGGGAGTTCATCGGCAAGCCGGTGAGCGCCTACAGCCGCGAACTGCTGGCCCGGACGCACGAAGGCGTGTACGACAGCCGCACGCTCGACCGGATCGCCGTGCGCGCCTTCTTCAGCACGGTGCCGATGTCGGACTGGAAGGTGTTGGTCAGCATCCCGGTGAGCGAGATCCGGCGCGTGCCGCTGGAAGCCGCGGCCATGCTGGCCGGGCTGATGGCGGCTTTGCTCGCCGCCGGCGTGCTGGCGGCGCGCTGGCTGGCGCGGCGCGCGATCGGGCCGATCGAACATCTTGGCCTTGCCGCCGACGAACTCGGCCAGGGCAAGGAACCGAGTTACCGCCCACAGGGCATCGTCGAAATCGACAACGTGGCGCAGCGCATGCTCGATGCCGGACGGCAAATCCGCCAGGCGCAGCAGGACCTCGAGCAGCGCGTGGCCGAAGCCGTCGCCGCCACCGAACGGGCGCAGGGCGCCCTGCTCAAGTCGCAGAAGCTGGAGGCGCTGGGCCGCCTGACCGGCGGCATCGCCCATGAGTTCAACAACCTGCTGCAGACCCTGAGCACGGCGCTGCAGCTGGCCGAATTCAGGAACAAGGACGTCAAGGTGGGCGGCCTTCTGCAGACCTGCAAGAAGACCGTGCAGCGCGCCGCCGCCCTCACCGGCCAGCTCGGCTCCTTCGGCCGGATCCAGGAAGCGCGCCAGGAAACGGTGGATGCCTGCCAGCAGCTGCGCAGCGCGCGCCAGCTGATTAGCGGCGCCCTGCGCGCCGACATCGCGCTGCAGATCGATTGCGACGAGCCGGCCTGGCCGATCAAGGTCGAGCCCCTGCAGTTCGACCTGGCGCTGCTGAACCTGGCCGTCAATGCGCGCGACGCCATGCCGCACGGCGGCGTGCTGCGCATCGAGGCGCGCAATGTCGCCCTCGCCCATCCGTCCGCAGGTTCCGTCCTCGATGCGCTGGCGCCCGGCGACTACGTGCGCCTGACCGTCAGCGACACCGGCAAGGGCATGGCGCCCGAGGTGCAGGCGCGCGCGCTCGATCCCTTCTATACCACCAAGGGCCAGGGCCAGGGTACCGGCCTCGGGCTGCCGCAGGCTTACGCCTTCGCGCTGCAGTCGCAAGGTCTCCTGCTGCTCGACAGCGAACCCGGCAAGGGCACGCGGGTGGACATCTGGCTGCCGCGCGCGCAACAGCCGGCGCAAGCGCCGGCGCCTGCGCCGACGGGAGCCCCACTGCCGCGCGGCCGCGGCACCGTACTGTTCGTCGAAGACGACCCGCTGGTGCGCGAAGCGGTCTCGCAGGCGCTGCGGGACGCCGGCTTCGAGGTGCTGGTCGCGCATGACGGCGAGCAGGCCGTGGCCCTGCTCGAGGGCGGCGCCCGTCCCGCCGTGGTGTTCTCCGACATCGTCATGCCGGGCAGCGTGAGCGGCATCGACCTGGCCGGCATCGTGCGCCAGCGCGACCCCGGCTTGCCGGTGGTGCTGGCCACCGGCTATACCGAACGCCAACCGGCGATTCCCGGCGTGCGGGTGCTCGCCAAACCTTATCCGATCGAGCGCCTGGTCAGCCTGCTGGCCAGCGTCACCGCATAGAGAAGAAACGGAGGTATTACTGTAAAGCATTGATTCCCGTAGGAATTTTCGCGATGCAGATTACCAACTCGGCAATATTTGTGCGCCGAAAAGTGGCTATTTCTGGTTAAATGACAGTCAAGGCTTTTGTCGGACGAATCCGGCATTTACCACCCGGCGTTTTCCTTACAGGACTTCCGGATTCCGCCGACAACGTCGCCTGCATTACCAGTAATAACGAATAAGAACGAGGTCAATGTGTCGGTCAAACGACTCTTATGCATCACGAATGAGGGGAATGCCGGCGTACGCGCCGCCTGCGGTGACTTGCGGGGCTGGGACGTGTGCACGGTCGACAGTATCGCGGCCGCGCGCAAGGTGCTGGCACAGCAGCACTATGCAGTCGGGCTGTTGCTCGACGGCGACGGCAGCCTCGAGCACGACGACACCGAACGCTTCCTGCAGCAGCACCATCACATGCGCTGGATCGGCGTGTTCGGCCCCGACCTGCTGCACCGTCCGCAGCTGCGCCAGGCCATCGCCACCCACCTGTGCGATTTCCATACCCGTCCGGTCGACACCGTGCGCCTGCACCATTCGCTCGGCCACGCGCATGGCATGGCCATGCTGGCCAGGTCCACGCCGCCGCACCAGCGCGCTTCCAGCGCGCGCCACATCGACGGCAACTCGGTGGCGATCCGGCGTCTGCGCGCCCACATCGACAAGATCGCCGCAGTCGATGCGCCAGTGCTGATCTCGGGAGAAAGCGGCAGCGGCAAGGAACTGGCGGCGCAGGAAATCCACGCGCAGTCGCCGCGCGCCGGCGGGCCTTTCATCGCCATCAATTGCGCCGCGATTCCGCCCTCGCTGATCCACTCCGAGCTGTTCGGCTACGAGCGCGGCGCCTTCACCGGCGCGGCAAAGGACAAGCCGGGCCTGATCGAAGCAGCTTCCGGCGGCAGCATCTTCCTGGACGAGATCGGCGACCTGCCGCTCGACCTGCAGGCCAGCCTGCTGCGCTTCCTGCAGGAACGCACCATCTACCGGGTCGGCGGCACCCGCACGGTGGCGGTCGATGCGCGCGTGATCACCGCCACCCACGTCGACCTGCCCAAGGCGGTGGCCACGGGTCGCTTCCGCGAAGACCTGTATTACCGCCTCAGCGTGTTCCCGATCCGGGTGCCGCCGCTGCGCGAGCGCAAGGAAGACCTGCCCCTGCTCACCGAGATCATTTTTAACAAATTTGCCGATGAGAAGAGCCCGCAGCTCAAGGGCATCAGCAAGCAGGCCCTGCGCGCCATGGCCCAGCACGACTGGCCGGGCAATATTCGCGAGCTGATCAACCGCATGCGGCGCGCCATGGTGCTCGCCGAGCACCGTCTCATCATGCCGGAAGACCTCGAGCTGGCGCCCCAGGACGACGCCATCATCCTGCGTGACGACCTCGACCACTCGCGCGGCAGCGCGGAACGTACCGCCATCTGGAACAGCCTGGCCAAGTGCGGCAACAACATCAGCCAGGCGGCGCGCGAACTCGGTGTCTCGCGCATGACGCTGTACCGCCTGATGGCCAAGCACTCGATCGCGCCCTGACCACTCCTCTCCAGGCGCTTTTCCCCTTCATTTTTTCCTACATGTTCGAAGCAAGCGCGGCCTCCGCGCTTGCTTCTGCAACGTCTCTGTGCGCTGTTACAGGCTGATACAGTCTGGTGACAATCCTGTTACAACTGTCACAGTTTTGAGACAGCTTTTTTCAAAGTTATTGAACTGCCTCATCAACCTAGTCCTACAAGCTTGCTCAGCATAAAAATCATCAGATTAATCAAGGACTTGCAAAATATTAAAGAGCTGGCACGCAAACTGCTAATGGGAAGATGGACCGGTGGCATGGAACGCCGGGCATCTCAACTTTTTCAGTGACACACATAGGGGAGTAACAGATGAAGCGCACTATTCTGGCGATCGCGATCGCTTCGGCATTTGGTCTGGCCCACGCACAAGACGGCAACACCACTGTTGACCGTGTCCGTGGAGACAACACGCAAACCACCAGCATCGACCGTTCAAACAACAGCACGAACACGACCGACAACACCAACAACAGCACCCGTACCAACACCACGACCAATACCGACAACAGCGATCGTTCGAATAACAGCGACAACTCGGACAACAGCACCCGCACGACCACGAACACGACCAACACCGACCGCTCGGACAACAGCGACCGTTCGAACAACAGCGACAACTCGGACAACAGCAGCCGCACGAACACGACCACGACCAACACCGACGCGTCGGACAATAGCGACCGTTCGAACAACAGCACCAACACGAACACCACCAACACCAACAACTCGCGCGACGCCTCGGGCCAGAACCGCAGCTCGGGCAACGCTTCCGCTTCCGCTGCCGGCGCAGCTGCCGCCAACAATGGCGGCAACGCGACCTCCAGCATGAGCAACTCCTACAACACCTCGGCCGCCAACTCGATCAGCAACCTGACCGGTGAAGTCAGCGGCAACCGTATCAACAACATCGGCAACGTTGCCAACAGCAGTGGCAACGCCAACGGCGCGGCAGGCTATGGCGCGGCAGGCGGCGTGGCCACCGGCGGCGAGGCGAATGGTGCTGCCGGTGCAGCCGGCGGTGCAGCCGGTAGCGCTAACGGCGCATCGGCCGGCGCAGGCGGCCAGGGCATCAGCGGCGCGGCCTCGAGCGGCGCAGCCTCGGTCGGCAACGCAGCCGGCGGCGCAGGCGGCGCAGGCGGCAACACCGGCAACGCATCGAGCGGCATGGGCGGCTCGGGCGCAGCGGGCGGCATGGGCGGCGCGGGTGCAGCCGGCGGCATGGGCGGTGCAGGCGCAGGCGGCAACGCCGGCGGCGCAGGCGCAGCTGGCGGCGCGGGCGGCTTCGGCGGCGGCTCGACCGCAACCGGCGGCCTGGGTGGCGCTTCGGGCGCTACCGGCGGCCTGGGCGGCGCTTCGTCCGCAAACGGCGGCATGGGCGGCGCAGGCGCTTCGGGCGGCGCAGGCACCGGCGGCCTGGGCGGCGACGCAACCGGCGGCGCAGGCGGCGCAACCGGCGCCCTCGACGGCGGCAACGGCGGCAACAACGGCGGCGCAACCGCAGGTAACGGCGGCTTCGGCGGCGGCTCGGGCGCCACCGGCGGCGCAGGCGCAGCCGGCGGCTTCGGCGGCATGGGCGGCGCAGGCGGCTCCTCGTCGGGTTCGACCCAGAACGCATCGAGCGGCGCCGGCACCGGCGGCGCAGGCCAGGGCGACAACGGCGCCTCGAGCGGCGCGGTGATGCCTGGCACCGAAGGCGGCGCAGGCGGCACCAGCGGCGCTGCCAACGGCACCGCTGGTTCGGTGACCTCGGGCGCCGGCACCAACGGCGACACCATGAACACCGGCGGCGATTCGACCTCGGGCGCCGGCGGCGCAGGCGCAGCAGGCGGCGCAGGCGGCTCGGGCGCTTCGGGCACCTCGACCGGCGGCGCAGGCGCAGCCGGCGGCGCAGCAACCGGCGGCACCGGCGGTGCCGGCGCAGCCCTGAGCGGCACCGGCGGTGCAGCTGGCTCGGGCACCGGCGGCGCCGGCGCTTCGGGCACCGGCGGTGAAGGCGGCGCAGGCGGCGCAGGCGCAGCAGGCACCTCGACCGGCGGCGCAGGCGCTTCGGGCACCTCGACCGGCGGCGCGGGCGCTTCGGGCACCTCGACCGGCGGCGCAGGCGCAGCGGGCGGTGAAGGCGGCATGGGCGGCGCAGGCGGCTCGGGCGGCGACGGCGGCGCCGGCGCGGCAGGCGGTTCGGGTGCTGCAGGCGGCGCAGGCGGTTCGGGCGCGGCCAGCGGCGCAGCCTCGAACTCCAGCGGCAGCGGCGCAGCAGCCGGCGACGCCACCAACGGCGATTCGACCAGCGGCAGCGGCACCTCGGGCGCCAGCACCGGCGGTAACGGCGGCGAAGGCGGCATGGGCGGCACCTCGACCGGCGGCGCCGGCGGCGCGGGCGGCACCACCACCGGCGGCGAAGCCATGGCCGGCAACGGCGGCAACGGTACCGGCGGCAACGGCGGCACCCAGTCGGTGACCACCGGCGCCTTCGACATGTCGAACACCATGTCGAACATCGCCCAGTCGGCAGCCGGCGTCTCGGTGATCAGCCAGAACAACGGCTTCTCCTCGCTGATCCAGCAAAGCGTCAACGTTCAGTCGAACATGACGGTGGGCAGCGGCCAGTAAGACCAGCAGTCACCGCCGCGCGGCATCCGCCGCGCGGCGGTTTTTCGGAATCGAGGAGAGTGCTTATGAAACCTGTGAACCGATTTGTGCTGGCGGCGCTTGTCGCGCTCCCGCTGGCGGTCCAGGCCGCCGACCAGGAGAAGCTGCCGATCAAGCTCGACTTCCTGGCCGAAGTGAACGTGGCCCCGGCAACACGCAGCGAAGCCGGCATCTGGGGCGAAGCCGTCACCAGCGAGCGCCTGGGACGCACTTCCGGCAAGGACGACACCATGCACACTGAAGCGGTGCTGGGCGGTACGGTGGGCAACAACACCGCCGTGAATACGGTCAGCGGCAACAACGTCATCGACAGCGGTTCGTTCGCGAACGCGCAAGGCCTGCCGATGGTGATCCAGAACAGCGGTTCGAACGTGCTGATCCAGAACGCCACCGTCATCAACCTGCGCCTGCAATAGGCATGAAGGCTTTATGAAAACGTACGTCGCCATCTGTGCCGCCGTGGGCGGCATCTTGCTGGCACCCGGGTGCCTGGCATCGAGCATCGAGCTGGCCGTCGGCCAGCGCGCCACGGTGCCGGTCACCTCTCTCAAAGAGATCAAGTTTCGCAAGACCACCCGCCAGCAGTTCGACTTCAGCTGCGGCTCGGCCGCCCTGGCCACGCTGCTGACCTACCACTACGACACCCCGGTGACCGAGAAGGAAGTCTTCGAGAAGATGTTCCTCACCGGCGACCAGGCCAAGATCCGCCAGCAGGGCTTCTCCATGCTCGACATGAAGCGCTACCTGGCCACCCGCGGCTTCGTCGGCGACGGCTTCCAGCAGCCGCTCGACAAGCTGCTCGAGGCGAAACTGCCGGCGATCGTCCTGATCAGCGACCGCGGCTACAACCACTTCGTGGTGATCAAGGGCGCCGAGGATGGCCGCATCCTGCTGGGCGATCCGTCCAGCGGGGCCCGCTCGGTGACGCGCGAACGCTTCATGGAACTGTGGGCCAACAAGCTGCTGTTCGTGGTGCACCGCTACCCGAACACGATCGCCAAAGCCGGCTTCAACGGCGCCGACGACTGGCGCGCCGCGCCGCGCGCGCCGCTCGGCACCGGCATCAACCAGGAACAATACAGCCAGGGCCTGCCGAAGTTCGGCCCCGGCGATTTTTGAGAGGAATGCCATGGACTGGCTCATCAGCTGGCCGAAATTCGCATGCCGGGCCCTCGCGGCCACGCTGCTGGCCGGAGCCTGCGGTGCAGCGCTCGCCCAGGGGAAGGTGGCCTTGATCGCCGCCGAGGAATGGGCGCCGGTCGACGAACAGACGCTCGACGCCAACCGCGGCGGCTTCGAGATGCCGGGCGGCCTCAACATCTCACTCGGGATCGAGCGCGTGGTGTCCGTCAACGGCGAGATCCTGTCGCGCACCAACGTCGCCATTCCCGACGTGGCCTCGATGAACGCGGAGCAGCTGATGCAGGCGCGCGACGCGCTCGGCACGGCGCGCCTGATCCAGATCGGCGGCAGCAACTTCGCGCCCAACGACATCGGCCTGGGCAGCGGCGCCACCCTGGTCCAGAACAGCCTGGACCACCAGGCCATCATGGCCCAGACGACCATCAGCTCGACGGTCAACAGCATGGCGCTCATCAAAGACCTCAATTTTCACTCAACAATTCGGGATGCAATCGTGCGCTCGGCAGGAAGCCTGTAACATTGCAATATTATTAATTTGCCGATGGAGAAACGCATGCCCACCCACGTCGCGCGCCTAGGCGCCGCGAGCCTCGCGGCAATGCTGCTGGCCCCTGTCGCCCAGGCCCAGGGGACGCCTGCCGCCGAACCGGACAAGGCTGCCGAACTGGCCACGCTGAAGGCCGAACTGGCCGCCCAGCGCGAGCTGGTCGACCGCCTGATGCGCGAACTGCAGGCGCAGCGCGCCAAGATCGACCGCATCGAGGAAAGACGCGACGACACCCGCCCGGTGCTGGCCGAGAACCTGGAACTGCCCCCGCGTGTCGACGACCTGCTGCTGTCCGAGCAGCGCGGTACCGGCGGCCAGAACGGCGGCACTCCGGCGCCCCAGAACACCACCCAGAACAACCAGCCGGCCCCGGCGCAGAACAACGCCCCGCGCACCGCGCAGAACGGCAACGCGCCGAACAACGGCCGGCCGCCCTCGACCCCGGCGCCGGTCGTGCCCGGCCCGGCCCCGGCGGCCGCCCGTCCCCCGGCCCAGGCAGTCGCCGCCAGCCGTATCCAGAACAACCAGAAGGACCAGCGCCCGCCCGAAGTGGCGCCGCTGTTCGAAGCCCCGGGTGTGCTGACGCCGCGCGGCAAGTACATCCTCGAACCCGCCCTGCAGTTCGGCTACTCGTCGAGCAACCGGGTGGCCCTGGTCGGCTACACCGTGATCCCGGCCCTGCTGATCGGCCTGGTCGATGTGCGCGAGGTCAAGCGCAATACCTTCACCGGCTCGCTCACCGGCCGCACCGGCCTGAACAACCGGATGGAAGTCGAGGTCAAGGTGCCCTATGTGTACCGCTCGGACGCCACCGTCAGCCGCGAGATCTTCACCGGCACCGCGGTCGAGCGCGTGTTCGACACCAGCGGCAAGGCCCTGGGCGACGTCGAAATCGCCGGCCGCTACCAGCTGAACAACGGCGGCCCGGACAAGGCCTATTACATCGGCGGCCTGCGCTACAAGTCGACCACCGGCAAGGACCCGTTCGAAGTCGTCACCGACTGCCAGACCCGCTGCATCGGCGAGAACGTGACCGGCACCGGCCTGCCGCTGTCGCTGCCGACCGGCTCGGGCTTCCACTCGCTGCAGGGCAGCCTGACCTGGCTGTTCCCGTCCGACCCGGCGGTCTTCTTCGGCAACCTCAGCTATCTGCACAACTTCAAGCGCAGCAATGTGCAGCGCCTGGTGCGCAACGGCATCCGCGAACCGCTGGGCGAGCTGGCGCCGGGCGCGATCATCGGCTTCAACTTCGGCATGGGCCTGGCGCTGAACGACAAGGCCTCGCTCAGCCTCGGCTACGACCACAGCACGGTGGCGCGCATGAAGCAGAACGGCCGCACGGTACCGGGCTCGGTGCGGACCCAGCTCGGCACCTTGCTGATCGGCTATTCCTACCGCTTCAATGAGAAGCGCTCGCTGTCGGTGGCAGTCGGCGCCGGCGTGACGCGTGATACCCCGGACGTGTCGCTGACGATACGGATGCCGCTCAGTTTCTGATGGGTTTCTACTAGGTTTCTGATAGCTGATGGGCCACTGCCGGAGACCGGCGGCCCACACTAAAAAAAGGGAGGCGCACGATTGAAAAAAGTTCCTTCCCTTTTAAAAAATTGTCTCTATAATCATTTTTGCAATGTTGAGCACGCCGCTGGATCCACTACCTCCTGACGTCCGACAAAGCAATAACATAGATAAACTTCATTGAGGGAATTACCATGGCGACTGGCACTGTAAAGTGGTTTAACGATGCAAAAGGTTTCGGCTTCATCACCCCGGACGGCGGTGGCGAAGACGTCTTTGCACACTTCTCGGCCATCAACACCCAAGGCTTCAAGTCGCTGGCGGAAAACCAGCGCGTGAGCTTCGACATCACTGCCGGCCCGAAGGGCAAGCAGGCTGCGAACATCCAGCCACAGGCCTGAGACACCACTGCTGCGCT
Source organism: Massilia sp. LC238 (assembly GCF_000735635.1). Taxonomy (NCBI): domain Bacteria; kingdom Pseudomonadati; phylum Pseudomonadota; class Betaproteobacteria; order Burkholderiales; family Oxalobacteraceae; genus Massilia; species Massilia sp. LC238. The sequence goes on from NZ_JNNN01000030.1 coordinate 158,476, forward strand.
CCCCCAGGGAGCGCGCCAAAAACAAAGAGCACGTCGACAGACGTGCTCTTTGTTTTTGTGGGCCCAATTCAGGCAGCGGTCAGTGATGATGCCCGCAGCCCGACTTCGGCGCCGCGCCCGGCACTTCGGTGCCCGGCTCGCGGCCGCTGTCGCCCGCGAAGCCGGCCGCATGCAGGCGGTCCAGGTATTGCTGCCACAGCGAAGCCTGCTCGCTGCCCAGCTTGTACAGGTAATCCCAGGTGAAGATGCCGCTGCCGTGACCGTCGTCGAACAGCGGCTTGATCGCGTAGTTGCCGACCGGCTCCACGCCGGTAATGCCGACTTCGCGCTTGCCGACCTGAAGCACTTCCTGGCCCGGGCCGTGGCCTTTGACTTCGGCCGAGGGCGAATACACGCGCATCAGTTCGAAGGGAATGGAAAAGCTGTTGCCGTCATCGAAAGCGATTTCCAGCACGCGCGATTTCTGGCGCACGGCGATATCAAGTGGGTTGGGCATGGTGTCTCCTCTTATTCGTTGAAGTGCTTCGCGATCGCTGCAGCCAGGTCCGGCAGCAGTGCGCGGCGCGCAGCCAGGACCTCGTCGTCGGTTCCGCGCGCGGCCTGGGCCCACACCGGCGCCGGGAAGTGCGCATCGTCCGCATAGCGCGGAATGATATGCCAGTGCAGGTGCGGCACCACGTTGCCGAGGCTGGCCACGTTGACTTTCAGCGGCTGCATCACTTCGCGCACCGCCTGCTCCACCTGGTACACCGCCTCATTGAGCAACTGGCGATCGTCATGCGACAGGTCGCTCATCTCGCGCACGTGCTCGCGCCAGATCACGCGGCAAAAGCCCGGGTAGGCGGCGTCGTCGACCAGGATGACCGAGAGCTTCTCGTCCTGCCAGACCACGGGCACCGTCAGGTGGCATAGCTCGCAGCCGGTTTCGCGCCGCACTTCTTTCATTCTTTCCTTCATACCAGCACCCTTTCGATGCCGCCGTTGTTGGCGCGGGCGACGTAGTCGGGCATCCAGTTCTCGCCCAGCAGGTGCCTGGCCATCTCGACCACGATGTAGTCGGCGGTGGTGCCGGAATCATGGTTGTAGCGCGACAGGCCCTGCAGGCAGGATGGGCAGCTGGTCAGGATCTTGACGTCGCCCTTGAAGCCGTCGTCGCGCAGTTTATCCGCGCCCTTCTCCATCTCGCCCTGCTTGCGCGAGCGGACCTGGGTAGCGATGTCCGGACGGCTCACGGCGAAGGTACCGGATTCGCCGCAGCAGCGATCGTTCTTCTCGATCTTCACGTTATCCACGGTGGAAACTAGCGCGTTGACGGTCTTGAGCGAATCCTGCATCTTCATCGGGGTGTGGCAGGGGTCGTGGTACATGTAGCGGGTACCGGTGACGCCTTCCAGCTTCACCCCTTTCTCCATCAGGTATTCGTGGATGTCGATGAGGCGGCAGCCCGGGAAGATCTTGTCGAACTCGTAGTTCGCCAGCGAGTCGTAGCAGGTGCCGCACGACACCACGACCGTCTTGATGTCGAGGTAGTTCAGCGTGTTGGCCATGCGGTGGAACAGCACGCGGTTGTCCGTCACCATCTTGTCGGCCTTGTCGTACTGGCCGGCGCCGCGCTGGGGATAGCCGCAGCACAGGTAGCCCGGCGGCAGCACGGTCTGCACGCCCACCTCCCACAGCATCGCCTGGGTCGCCAGGCCCACCTGCGAGAACAGGCGCTCCGAGCCGCAGCCCGGGAAGTAGAACACGGCTTCGGTGTCGGCGTTGGTCGCTTGCGGGTTGCGGATGATCGGGATGACCTTGTCGTCCTCGATGTCGAGCAGCGCGCGCGCCGTCTTCTTCGGCAGGTTGCCCGGCATTTTCTTGTTGATGAAGTGGATCACCTGCTCGCGCACCGGCGCCTTGCCGGTGGTCGGGGGCGGTGCTTCCACCTGCGGCTTGGCCAGGCCGCGCAGTAGCTGGTTGCCCAGGCGCTGGGCCTTGTAGCCCCAGTCGACCATCACCTTGCGGGTGGCGTTGATGGTGGTCGGGTCGGTCGCGTTCAGGAAGAACATGCCAGCGCGCTGGGCCGGCTTGAAGCTGCGCTTGTCCATCTTGCGCAGCAGGTTACGCATGTTCATCGAGACGTCGCCGAAGTCGATGTTGACCGGGCACGGCGTCACGCACTTGTGACACACGGTGCAGTGGTCGGACACGTCCTCGAATTCCTCCCAGTGGCGGATCGAGACGCCGCGGCGGGTCTGCTCCTCGTACAAAAAGGCTTCGATCAGCGCCGAGGTGGCCAGGATCTTGTCGCGCGGCGAATACAGCAGGTTCGACTGCGGCACGTGGGTGGTGCAGACCGGCTTGCACTTGCCGCAGCGCAGGCAGTCCTTGATGCTGTTGGCGATCTCGCCGATGTCGCTCTGCTGCATGATGAGCGATTCGTGGCCCATCAGGCCGAAGGACGGCGTGTAAGCGTTGCGCAGGTCGGCCGATACCGCCGTCGTGTTGAGCAGCTTGCCCTTGTTGAAACGGCCTTCCGGGTCGACCCGTTCCTTGTAGTCGCGGAATTCGCGGATCTCGTCGTCGGTGAGGAATTCGAGCTTGGTGATGCCGATGCCGTGCTCGCCCGAGATCACGCCGTCCAGCGAACGGGCGAGCTTCATGATGTGCTCGACCGCGGCATGCGCATCCTGCAGCATCGCATAGTCGTCCGAGTTCACCGGCAGGTTGGTGTGCACGTTGCCGTCGCCGGCGTGCATGTGCAGGGCCACGAACACGCGCGAGCGCAGCACGCGCTTGTGGATGGCCGTGCATTCGTCGAGGATGCATTTGTAGGCCGCGCCGTTGAAGATCTGGCGCAGCTGCGCACGCAGTTCCTGCTTCCAGGAGACGCGGATGGTGTGGTCCTGCACCACGTCGAACAGCAGCGCGTCCGGCTGGGCGCCGATGCGCTGGTCCAGGGTCGACGACAGCCCGTCCAGGCCCAGCTCGTCCAGCTTGCCGCGCACGTCGACCAGCTTCTGGTCGAGGTTGGCGAGGATGAAGCCCCAGCGTGCATGGACCAGTTCCACCAGCGCCACCGCCTGTTGCGGGCGGTCGCCCAGGATCTCGTTGCGGTCGACCGTGTCGCCGGTGGCGTCGTCGCTCTTCTCGATCGGCAGGTGCTCGTTGGCGAGGTACTGGCGCAGCTCGCGGGCCAGCTGCAGCTTGTTCTTGATCGACAGCTCGACGTTGATGCGCTCGATGCCGTCGGTGTACTCGCCCATGCGGTTCAGCGGGATCACCACGTCTTCGTTGATCTTGAAGGCGTTGGTGTGGCGCGCGATGGCCGCGGTGCGGGCGCGGTCGAGCCAGAATTTCTTGCGCGCTTCCGCGCTCACCGCCACGAAACCTTCGCCGACGCGGGTATTCGCCAGGCGCACCACTTCCGAAGCGGCGATGGCGACCGCGTTCTCGTCGTCGCCGACGATGTCGCCGAACAGCGCCATCTTGGGCAGCACGCCGCGCTTGGACTTGGTGGCGTAGCCGACCGCGCGCAGGTAGCGCTCGTCCAGGTGCTCCAGGCCCGCCAGGCGGATCGTCGAGAAGGCCGGGTCGCCGTTCTTCGGCAGGCCGTCGAGGTAGTCCTTGATCTCGACGATCGACGGAATCGCATCGCGCGCCTGGCCGAAGAATTCCAGCGCCACGGTGCGGGTGAACTTCGGCATCTTGTGCAGGATCCAGCGCGCCGAGGTGATCAAGCCATCGGTGCCCTCTTTCTGGATGCCCGGCAGGCCGGCCAGGAATTTGTCGGTGACGTCCTTGCCCAGGCCTTCCTTGCGGAAGCGGCGGCCTTCGATGGTGAGCGTCTCGGTGCGGAACGGCGCGCCCTTGGCGCCGCCGCGCGGCGTCGGATGGGTCCATTCGAGTTTAAAAGTGGCGACCGGGGCGTCGTGGATCTTCGACAGGTTGTGGTCCATGCGCGTGACTTCCAGCCAGTCGCCGTTCGGGTCGACCATGCGCCAGGAAGCCAGGTTGTCGAGCGCGGTGCCCCACAGGACGGCCTTCTTGCCGCCCGCGTTCATGGCGATGTTCCCGCCGATGCAGGACGCGTGGGCCGAGGTCGGGTCCACCGCGAACACGAAGCCAGCCTTTTCCGCCGCCTGCGACACGCGCTGGGTGACCACGCCGGCGTAGGTGTGGATGGTCGCGTATTCGCGGTCCACGCCCGGCAGGCGGCTCAATTCGACTTCACCGATGCCGATCAGCTTTTCGGTGTTGATCACGGCCGACATCGGCGTGAGCGGAATGGCGCCGCCGGTGTAACCGGTGCCGCCGCCGCGCGGGATGATGGTCAGGCCCAGTTCGATGCAGCCCTTGACCAGGCCGGCCATCTCCTCTTCGCTGTCGGGCAGCAGGACCAGGAAGGGGTACTCGACGCGCCAGTCGGTGGCGTCGGTGACGTGCGAGGTCCGGTGCATGCCGTCGAAGCGGATGTTGCGCTTGTCGGTGTAGGCGCCGAGCACCTGCCTTGCGCGCTTGCGCAGGTCGTAGGTCTCGCGGAACTCGCGCGCGAAATCGTCGACGGCCTTGCGGGCGGCGGCCAGGAGCTGTTCGACCGCGGCGCTGCGCGACGCGGAGGCTTCGGCATCGCCTTCGGCGGCGTCCACGCTCAGGCGGCGCTTGTCGACTTCGCCCAGGCGGTGGTGCAAGGCGTCGATCAGCTTCTGGCGGCGCTTCGGGTTGTCCAGCAGGTCGTCCTGCAGGTAGGGGTTGCGGCGCACCACCCAGATATCGCCCAGCACTTCGTACAGCATGCGCGCCGAGCGGCCGGTCTGGCGCGCCCCGCGCAGTTCGTCGAGCAGGCGCCACGAGGACTCGCCCAGCAGGCGGATCACGATCTCGCGATCGGAGAACGAGGTGTAGTTGTAGGGGATCTCGCGCAGTCGTGCAGGAGCATTGTCGGCGAGCAGGGTATGGATATGTGCGGGCGCGTTCATGAGATGCAGGGCGTCGGTCGGACGGGTCCGAAGGACGTTCATTCTAGCTTATTGCGCTGCACCACGCTGGACGCTGGCTAGAATTAAAAGAAAGGGTGCGCAAGAAAATTCCAACAGCGGGCAAAAGATGCAAATTACGTTTGCAAAAAGCTGCCCAGATGCATCATTCGTTTGCATCCCGCCCGGAAACGGCATATTGCATAAGGGTGCTTCAGCGCTGCTGCGCCGGCGCCTGGCCGATCAGGCGGTCCAGACGGGCCTTTGCTTCCTCGTTCATCTGGACCGAGCGCAGGCAGTCGACGACCTCGGCACGCACCGGCTCGCGCATGGTCAGGTTGCAGGTATGGGCGAGTTCGACGAGAAAGTTGCGGTCCCCTTCCGGCATGGCGGCGATGCCCGGCCAGACCAGGCCGAGTTGCTCGTTGGTGGACTCCTTGTGCGAGCTCAGCATGTATTTGGCGCCGATGACACCGAACACTGCCAGGGCGACCAGGACGAGGAGCAGGGAAAGAAGGCTTGGGGGCTTGTTCATGGCCCGCATGATACCCGACTCGGCGTCAGGGCGGATCGCCGGCCAGGTCGGGCAGACCGGCCAGCACCTGCTCGACCGTGTCGCAGCGCTCCAGCACCTCGACCACGACCGGCAGCGGTTCGGCCAGCACGCCGGGCAAGTCGCGCTCCTGCGGATCGCTCAGGCTGAAGGCGAGCAGCTCGCGCGGCGGGTCGAAGCGAGCATCGATGCCGGGCTTGTTGCCGCGCGGGTCGAGCCGGTACCAGCCAAGGTCCGCCAGCCAGACCGCGTTCAGCCCGTGCAGGCAATACGGCGCGGCCCTATCCCCGGTTGCCAGGCGCTGGTAGCACAGGCCCGCCGGGATGCCATTGGCCCTGAGCAGGGCCGCCAGCAGGTGGCTCTTGGCGTAGCAGAAGCCGGTACCGTGTTGCAGCACGCTTGATGCGCGGCAGGTGACCGGATTGCGCCGGAAATCGGCGCTGTGCGCGATCTCGTCGCGGACGAATTCGAAGCAGGCGCGCACGATGTCGGCTTCCGAGCGCGCGCCTGCCGCCAGGCGGCGGGCGGTGGCCGCTACAGCCGGATGGTCGGCATCGATATGGGTGCTGGCGCCGAGGTAGGCTTGCAGTTCGCTGCGGTCCATTTCCGTCAGCCGATCAGGCGCTCGAAGAAGTCGCCCACGGTCTTCCAGAACCCGTCCGGGATGTACAGCAGGATCGCGGTCATGGTGACATAGCGTGCGAACTTGCCGATTGCCATGTACATCACGCTCGGCCAGAACGGCAGGTGCAGCCAGCCGGCCAGGGTGCACAGCGGGTCGCCCACGCCCGGCACCCAGGACAGCAGCATGGTCTTGGCGCCGTACTTCTTGAGCCAGCCGAACCAGCGGCTCTGGCGCTCCTTGGCGAAGGCGATCTTGGCGCGGTAGCCGATGAAATAATCCACCGCCCCGCCCAGCGTATTGCCCACCGTGCCCACCAGGATGGCCGGCCAGAACATGGCCGGGTTGGCTTTCACCACGGCGAAGACGGCCGGCTCGGAGCCGAGCGGCAGCAGCGTGGCCGAGACGAAGCTGATGATGAAGATGGAAGTAAGCCCGACGGTCGGCGCGGCAAGGACGTTCAGCAGCCAGAGGACGGCGTTTTCGATCATCGGGAAAGGGGGCAGTGAGCAATTGCGATAGGTGTCCATTATAATGAGGATCACCTATCGTAACGACACGATACGCCGAGCCTGCTATCCAGCACGTCGTATCGCCACTCCGCCCCGGTCACCCTCCGCGAGGAAAAGTGTGCGTCGTCCGGACCGCCGGCCCCTATCCATTGCCGGCATTGCAGTTACCCGATTGCCGACCATGACTACCGACTACCTCAAGAGAATCCTGACCGCCCGCGTCTACGACGTCGCCGAAGAAACCCCGCTCGAATACGCGCCCACCCTGTCGAACCGCTTCGGCAACCGCATCTACTTCAAACGCGAAGACATGCAGAGCGTGTTCAGCTTCAAGCTGCGCGGCGCCTACAACAAGATGGCCAACCTCACGCCCGAGCAACTGAAGCGCGGCGTGATCTGCGCTTCGGCCGGCAACCATGCGCAGGGTGTGGCTCTGTCCGCGGCGCGCCTCGGCTGCCGCGCCCTGGTCGTGATGCCGACCACCACCCCGCAGGTGAAGGTCGACGCGGTGAAGGCGCGCGGCGGCGCCAGCGTGGAAGTGGTGCTGCATGGCGACTCGTACACCGACGCCTACAACCACGCGCTGCTGCTGGAAAAGGAACAGCGCCTGACTTTCGTCCATCCTTTCGACGATCCCGACGTCATCGCCGGCCAGGGCACCATCGGCATGGAGATCCTGCGCCAGCATTCCGGCCCGATCCACGCGATTTTTGTCGCCATTGGCGGCGGCGGCCTGGTGGCGGGCGTGGGCGCCTACGTGAAGGCGGTGCGCCCGGACATCAAGGTGATCGGCGTGCAGACCATCGATTCGGATGCGATGGCAAGAAGCCTGAAGGCCGGCCAGCGCGTGACCCTGAACGACGTCGGCCTGTTCTCGGACGGCACCGCGGTGCGCCTGGTGGGCGAGGAAACCTTCCGCGTGGCGCAGCAGGTGGTGGACGAGATCATCATCGTCGACACCGACGCGATCTGCGCCGCGATCCAGGACGTGTTCCAGGACACCCGCAGCATCCTAGAGCCGGCCGGCGCGCTGGCGGTCGCCGGCGCCAAGGCCTATGTGGAACGCTCGCAGATGGCAAAGAATCCGGTCAAGGGCGAGACCCTGGTGGCGGTAGCCTGCGGCGCCAACATGAACTTCGACCGCCTGCGCTTCGTGGCCGAGCGCGCGGAACTGGGCGAATCGCGCGAGGCCGTGTTCGCGGTGACCATCCCCGAGCAGCGCGGGAGCTTCCGCCGCTTCTGCGCCCTGGTCGGCCCGCGCAACGTCACCGAGTTCAACTACCGCATGGCCGATTCGCGCGAGGCGCACATTTTCGTCGGCGTGCAGGTGGGCAGCCGCAGCGAGTCCGGCCTCTTGGCGCGCACCTTCGAGGAACACGACTTCCGCACCCTCGACCTGACCCACGACGAACTGGCCAAGCTGCACATCCGCCACCTGGTGGGCGGGAAAAGCGCACAGGCCCAGGACGAATTGCTGTATCGTTTCGAGTTTCCCGAACGGCCGGGGGCCTTGATGCGCTTCCTCGACAGCATGGCGCCGAACTGGAACATCTCGCTGTTCCACTACCGGAACCAGGGCGGCGACGTGGGACGCATCCTGGTCGGCCTGCAGGTGCCGGCGGCGGAGATGGAGGAGTTCCGGCAGTTCCTGGCGACGCTGGGGTACCGGTATTGGGACGAGAGCAGCAATCCCGTTTATAAGCTGTTCCTCGGCGCCTAGAATTCGGCTGATTTCACCCCAAGCTTATGCACGTCGCACCGGCGAAGGCCGGTGCCCAATTTCGTACCGCAGTGTTATCCACGCCGCGAGTACGCAAACTTTAGTTGACCGCGTGGGCGGCAAAGCCGCCCACCCTACGAACGTCAAAAGCGTTCATGTTTCCTATGAATACTCCTGATCAATCGCCACTTGGCAAAACCTCCGCGTACCAGAGCCAGTACGCCCCCGAACTCCTGTTCCCGATCCCGCGCCTGCAGAAGCGCGAAGAGATCGGCCTGGGAGCGGGCAAGACCCTGCCCTTCTTCGGCGTCGACATCTGGAATGCCTACGAACTGTCGTGGCTGAACATGCGCGGCAAGCCGCAGGTGGCGATCGCCACCATCACGGCGCCCGCCGATTCGCCCAACATCGTCGAATCGAAGTCGTTCAAGCTCTACCTGAATTCCTTCAACCAGACCCGCCTGGCGGGTACCGATGCGCTGGCCGAACTGCTGCGCCAGGACCTGTCCGCAGCTTTCGGCGCGCCGGTGCACGTGACGATCACCACGCCCGACGCCTTCGGCAGCCTGGCAATGGGCGAACTGGAAGGCAGCCTGCTCGACCGCCTCGACGTGGAAATCGACCAGTACGTGCCCTCGCCCGAACTCCTGAGCGCCAACCAGACGGAAGCGCCGGTCGAGGAAACCCTGGTGTCGCACCTGCTGAAGTCGAACTGCCTCGTCACCGGCCAGCCGGACTGGGGCACCGTGCAGATCCGCTATGTCGGTCCGCAGATCGACCAGGAAGGCCTGCTCAAGTACCTGATCGGCTTCCGCGAGCACAACGAATTCCACGAGCAATGCGTCGAGCGCATCTTCATGGACGTGCTGCGCCAGTGCAAGCCGACCAAGCTGGCGGTGTATGCACGCTATACCCGCCGCGGCGGACTCGACATCAATCCATGGCGCGCCAATTTCAGCACCTGCAAGCCGTCCAACCTGCGCACCGCGCGTCAATAACCTGAAACCGTGTACGCTTGCAAGCCGGCTGTGCGTTTTCAGCCACACTCGGCGCAAGTTTTTGATACAAAAACGGCATCCGAACGTCGTGCTCAAAAAACGGGCACAATGCATGGAAAAGATGGTGCGAAGGCTTTCGCACCTCCATTTGCGCCGCTTTCCCTGCGATTTCGCTTAGGAAATTGCGTTTAATTGCTAAGCCGATTTCATGGCAAAACACTACGCTTTCGCCATACCGTCCCCATGTAGGTGACTGTATGCCTGTACAGATGCGAAATCGAATGTCACCGTCCTGAAACAGGCCTATAATTCCGCCTCGCAAGCACACCCCACCCTGTGCATGGCATACAAGTTATGACGAACCTTAGCAAAATCCTCTCGCTCGAGAACGTGCAGTTGGATCTGGAAGTTTCCAGCAAAAAGCGTGCATTCGAACAGGCTGGCCTGATTTTCGAGAACAACTGCGGCATCGCCCGTTCCACCGTGTCGGACAACCTGTTCGCACGCGAGCGCCTCGGCTCCACTGGTCTCGGCCATGGCGTCGCCGTGCCGCACGGGCGGATCAAGGGCTCCAAGAGCCTGAAGTCTCCGCTGGCGGCCTTCGTGCGACTGAAGGAACCGATTCCCTTCGAATCGCCCGACGGCCAGCCGGTCAGCCTGCTGTTCTTCCTCCTGATCCCGGATCACGTGACCCAGCAGCACCTCGAAATCCTATCGGAAATCGCCGAGCTGTTCTCGGACGAAGCTGTGCGCAACGCGCTGGCCACCGATCCGGATCCGAAGTCGGTCCACGAACGCATCATCAACTGGCAGCCAAGCCTGCAAGCTTTGGGCTAAACTGTCTACGCGGCAATTCGCCGCGTACGGAACGATATGCCCATGCTGCAGACTCCGCTGACCATCCAGCGTTTGTACGATGACAACCGCGACAGCCTCCAGTTGGGCTGGTTCGCGGGTTTCCCAGGCGGCGAGCGGCAGATCGCGGGCGACGCGGCCTCGGCCGCCGACCAGGTCGGCCACCTGAACCTGATCCACCCGGGCCGCATCCAGGTCTTTGGACACCAGGAACTGAACTATTACCACCGCCTGAAATCCAGCTCGCGCACCCACGTGATCGGCGAGCTGATCGGTGGTGGTCCGCCGGCCCTGATCATCGCCCAGGGTCTGGAAACCCCGCCCGACATCCTCGCCATCTGCGACGAGCAGAACATCCCCCTGTTCTCGACCCCGCTGCCGGCGGCGCAGGTGATCGACTTCCTGCGCGTATATCTGTCCAAGAAGCTGGCGCAGCGCGTCATCATGCACGGCGTGTTCATGGACGTGCTGGGCGTGGGCGTCCTGATCACCGGCGACTCGGGCCTGGGCAAGAGCGAGCTGGGCCTGGAACTGATCTCGCGTTCGCATGGCCTGGTGGCCGACGACGCGGTGGAATTCTCGCGCATCGCGCCGAACATGATCGAAGGCCGCTGCCCGCCGCTGCTGCAGAACCTGCTGGAAGTGCGCGGCCTGGGCCTCCTGGACATCAAGGCGATCTTTGGTGAGACCGCGGTGCGCCGCAAGATGCGCCTCAAGCTCATCGTCCACCTGGTCAAGCGCGGCGCGCTCGACGAAGAGGTCGAGCGCCTGCCTTTCCACCACCCGACCGAGGACGTGCTGGGCCTGCCGATCCGCAAGGTGGTCATTCCGGTGGCGGCCGGCCGCAACATCGCGGTGCTGCTCGAGGCTGCCGTGCGCAACACCATCCTGCAGCTGCGCGGCATCGATACGCTGCAGGAATTCATGGAGCGCCAGCGCCAGGCCATGAGCGGCGACTGAGGTACGATCACTTCGCCATTTGGGGTATCATCCCAAGCATGCACATCGTCCTCATTACCGGTATTTCCGGCTCGGGCAAGTCGGTTGCCCTGAATGTCATGGAAGACGCAGGCTACTACTGCGTCGACAACCTGCCGCCGGCCCTGCTGCCGGCCCTGGTGTATGCGGTCAGTGAAAAAGGCACGGAGAAAATCGCCGTCGCGGTCGATGCGCGCAGTGCCGAATCGCTGGTCGAACTGCCGGTGAGCGTGCGCCACCTGAAAGAGGAAGGCCACAACGTCAAGGTGATGTTCCTGACCTCGAGCACGCACTCGCTGGTGGCGCGTTTCTCCGAGACGCGGCGCAGCCACCCGCTGTCGCACGAGCTGCGCCCGGGCGAGAATCCGGCCTCGCGCCGCACCCTGATCGAATGCATCGCCGAGGAACGCGAGCGCCTGTCGGCGATCGAGAACCTGGGCCACGTGATCGACACTTCGGAACTGTCCGCCAACAAGCTGCGCGCCTGGGTCAAGGAACTGGCCGACCTCGAGCATGCCCCGCTGACCCTGTTCTTCGAATCCTTCGCCTTCAAGGTGGGCGTGCCGCTGGATGCCGACTTCGTATTCGACGTGCGTGCGGTTCCCAACCCCTACTACGACCTGGCGCTGCGCCCGCTCACGGGCAAGGACGCGCCGGTGATCGCCTTCCTCGACGCCCAGCCGAGCGCAGTGGCGATGCTGGAAGATATCCGCGCTTTTGTTGCAAAGTGGCTGCCCTCGTTCAAGACGGACAGCCGGTCCTATCTCACCGTGGCGGTGGGCTGTACCGGCGGGCAGCACCGTTCGGTCTACATGGCGGAAAGGCTGGGGGCCTACTTTGGGCAGACAGAGCGGGTGATCATTCGTCACCGCGAGCAGCCGAAGCACGCTGCGGGGTGATACGGCCCGCGGCTGTTGCTCTGCCGCGAATCGTAGCGTGGGCGGGTTCCCCGCCCACGCGTTCAACTAGCATCAGATTTGCCAGCTCGGCTCATTCACCGTTAACTATCGCCGCGTGGGCGGGAGACCCGCCCACCCTACGAAAAACAGGTCTCAGGTGAGGTGGCGCAGCGGGTGCGCATACTCCGGCCACACCGGCTCGAAGAAGCGCGCCACCATCTCGGGCTTCACGTCCTCCAGCGTCGGCGGATTCCACTTCGGCTGGTTGTCCTTGTCGATCACCAGCGCCCGCACGCCTTCCAGCACTTCGCCATGCTCGAAATTGCGGCGCACCAGGTTGCGCTCCATGCGCAGGCAGTCCGCCACGTCCAGCGAGGCGCCGCGCAGCAGCAGTTCGTGGGTCACGCACATCATCAGGGGCGAGCGCTGGCGCATCGCCTTCAGCGCCTTCTGCGCGAACGGGTTCTCGTCACGACCCAGCGAAGCCATGATCATCGCCACGCTGGCGGCGCCGAAGTGCGCATCGATCACGCCGCGCTGCGCCTGCAGTTCGCTCGGCCCCAGTTGGCCCGCGAATTGCGCCGCATAGCTGCGGATCGCCGCCGGCAGCTGCGCGCCCGGGGTCGTGTCGACCAGCGCCATCAAACCGGCCAGTTCCGCCCCCGGCACGTACACGTCCGCCAGCCCCACGTACAGCGCATCTGCCGCGCCGATGGTCAGGCCGGTCAGGCCCAGGTACTGGCCCAGCTGGCCCGGCGCATGCGACAGGAAGTGGCTGCCGCCGACGTCCGGGAACAGGCCGATGTTCACCTCGGGCATCGCCATCTTGGTGCGGTCGGTCACGATGCGCAGGCCGCAGCCAGGTCCGCCCTGGGCGATGCCCATGCCGCCGCCCATCACCACGCCATCCATCACGGCGACGTAGGACTTCGGGTAGAAGTGGATCAGGTGGTTCAGTGCGTATTCTTCGGTGAAGAAGTCTTCCAGCAGCGCGCTGCCGCCCATCGGGCCGACGTGGCCCATCTCATGGAAGAAGCGGATATCGCCGCCGGCGCACAAGGCCTTCTCGCTGCTGCTGGTGATGACCACCGCGTCGATGCCCGCGTCATCCTTCCATTCCAGCAAGATGGCGCTCAGGGCGCGCACCATGTCGAGCGAGAGGGAGTTCAGCGCCTTCGGCCGGTCGAGCGTGATGACGCCGGTGCGGTTGGCAACGCGGGTCAGGACGGTATCGGTCATGATGGTATTCTGTGATCGAAAAGACATGCATTCTACAGAACATTTGTACAAACGGAAGCGTAGAAAAGTAACAGGTATTGTACAAAAGCAAAAAGGGCGTCCCCTCAGACGCCCTTGCTGTGTTTTGCGGCTACCCGTAATAGTTACGCGGCAGCGGCTTCTCCGTTGTCCGGAAGGCGCTTGTGCGCCACGTGATTATGATTTTGCAGCATGGATTTGTGTTTCAGAACCTGCCTGTCCAACCTGTCCATCAAGGTGTCGATGGCCGCATACAGATCTTGCGCAGCACTCGCCACATGCAGAATCTTGCCCGATACCTGTAGGTTGATCTCGGCCTTTTGCCGTTTTTCTTTTTCAGTGAGGTTATCGATGGCGAGGAACACGTGGGTGTCGATCACGTGGTCGAAATGGCGGGTGATGCGCTCGAGCTTATTCTGAACGTATTCACGGATGGCGGGTGTGACTTCGAGATGGTGGCCGCTGATTGTGAGGTTCATACACACTCCTTTGGGAAGGTGCCCTGCCCGCGCCACAAGGTGAGAGTGGGCAGTGCTTTACAGGGATTTACGGAGGCTGACGGGAGGAATCTTGAGCGCTTCGCGGTATTTGGCAACCGTCCGGCGCGCAATGACCATACCTTGTTCCCCGAGCATCTCCGCGATCTTGCTGTCGGATAGAGGATTCCTAGGGTCTTCTGCTCCTGTCAATTGCGCAATAAGCGCGCGGATCGCCGTCGAGGAGGCTTCTCCCCCCGCTTCGGTGGCGACGTGGCTTCCGAAGAAGTACTTCAGCTCGAACATGCCGTGCGGGGTCAGCATGTATTTCTGCGTGGTTACACGCGAGATCGTGCTCTCGTGTAGGCCTAGTGTATCAGCTATCTCACGCAAAACAAGAGGGCGCATGGCAACCGCGCCGTGGCTGAAAAAGTTGCGCTGGCGCTCGACGATTGCCTCGGCAACACGCAGGATCGTGTCGAAGCGCTGGCGCATGTTCTTGATGAGCCACTTGGCTTCCTGCAGCTGCGCGCCCATCTGGCTTTCGCTTTTGCCCTGCTTGAGCAGGTTCGCGTACAGGCTGTTCACGCGCAGCTTCGGCATCACTTCCGGGTTCAGCGAGACGGCCCAGCCGTCCTTGGCGCGGCGCACGATCACGTCCGGCACCACGTAGTCGGACGTGCCCGAGCCGAAGGCCGCGCCGGGATGTGGATTGCATTGGCGGACCACGGCCTGCACTTCGCGCAGGTCTTCGTCGTCGCAGTCGAGCGCCTTTTTCAGCTTGGTGTATTCGCGCTGCGCGAACCAGGTCAGGTAGCCTTCGACGATCTTCAAGGCGAGGCGCCGCGTCACCAGGGGCACGCCCGGCATGCGGCGGATCTGCAGGGCCAGGCATTCGGCCGCGCTGCGCGCGCCCACGCCCACCGGGTCCAGGCTCTGCACCAGCGCCAGCGCGCAGCGCAGCTCGTCCATCTCGATCTCGAGTTCTGCCGGCAGGCGCGCATGGATGTCGTCGAGCGGCTCTTCCAGGTAGCCGTTGTCGTCGAGCGCATCGATCACCAGCTCGGCCAGCGCGCGGTCGCGCAGGCTGCAGCAGCTCAGGCGGATCTGTTCCGTCAGGTGCTCGCGCAGCGTGATGCCGTCGGCTTCCAGCTGCGGACGGCCGTCCTCGTCGTCGCCGCTGCGCGCGCCGCCGCCTTCGCCGCCCCAATCCGCATCGGCATCGCCACGCTCCCCATGGTCTTCGCCGTCCGCGCCCTCGGGCTCGGCCTTCGCGCCCTCCTGCCCTTCCTGCCCCGGCTGGGGCGCCGGCGCTTCGCCATTCGCCGGCGCGGTATTGATCGCGCCGTCCGCCAGCAGCCGCACCGAGCGGTCGAGCGGATCGTCGAGCCGTTCGAGCAGCGGGTTGTCGTGCAGGATCTGCTCGATCTCCTGGTGCAGTTCGAGCGTGGAGAGCTGCAGCAGGCGGATCGACTGCTGCAGCTGCGGCGTGAGCGCCAGGTGCTGCGAAGTGCGTAGCTGGAGAGACTGTTTCATGCCTGGTGCTCTTGATTACATCCTGAAGTGCTCGCCGAGGTACACGCGCCGCACGGATTCGTTGGCGATGATGTCGTCAGGGCGGCCCGAGGCCAGCACCGCCCCCTGGTTGATGATGTAGGCGCGGTCGCAGATGCCGAGCGTCTCGCGCACGTTGTGGTCGGTGATCAGGACGCCGATGTTGCGCTCCTTCAGGAAGCGCACGATGCGCTGGATCTCGATCACCGCGATCGGGTCGACGCCGGCGAAGGGTTCGTCGAGCAGCACGAAGCGCGGGTTGGTCGCGAGCGCGCGCGCGATCTCGACGCGGCGCCGTTCGCCGCCCGACAGCGACAGCGCCGGGTTCTCGCGCAGCTTCTCGATCTGCAGTTCGGCCAGCAGGGTGTCGAGGCGCTCGCTGATCTGGTCGCGGGTGAGCGGCTTGCCGTCCACGCGCTGCAGCTCCAGCACGGCGCGGATGTTCTCCTCCACCGTCAGCTTGCGGAACACCGAGGCTTCCTGCGGCAGGTAGGACAGGCCCAGCACCGCACGGCGGTGGATCGGCAGGCTCGAGATGTCGGTGCCGTTGATGTCGATGGTGCCGGCGTCCGAGGGCACCAGGCCGACGATCATGTAGAAGGAGGTGGTCTTGCCGGCGCCGTTGGGGCCGAGCAGACCCACCACTTCGCCGCACTCGACCTGCAGCGACACGTCGCGCACCACCAGGCGCTTGCCGTAGCTCTTCTGCAGGCCCTTGACGATCAGGGTGCTGCAGCCTTCGACCGCGGTCGCCGCTGCGTCGGTACTTGCGCTCATGGCTGCCGTCATTGCTTCGCACCTTCGGCTGGCGCCGTGGTACGGCGCGGCGCGATGATCAGGGTGCCGCGGCCGCCGCCCACCTTGCTCTGGCCGGTAGGATCGTTGCGCACCTGCGCGACCTCGCGGCGGTTGTCGTAGGAGATGAAGGGACCCTTGATCTCGTTGGTCATGCGGCCGCCCTCCAGCTCGCGCACTTCGGCGCTGGTGAACAGCTTGACCAGTTCGGCGCGCTCGTCGTATTCGATGCGCTGGGCCTGGCCTTCGACCCACAGGTCGGGACCGCCGTCGCGTTTCTGGCGGAAAGTCGCCAGCTTGCCGTTGTTGGCGGTCAGGGTCACGCTCATGTAGCCCTCCGGCGTTTCCTTCACCAGGGCGCGGTCGGATTTCAGCACCAGGGTGCCGCGCGTGAGCACGACGTTGCCGGTCAGGATGCGGGTCTGCGTGACCTCGTCGACGTCGAGGGAATCGAAGTTGATCACGGCCTGCTTGAGCGAATCGGCACGCTCGGCCGAGGCGCCGAAGGCGGCCAGGCTGAGGAATACGGCAGCGATGATTTTTTTCATGTTCTTGCTTTGTCCTGGGTTGACGCGGCGCTACTGCCGCTGCGCGCGTGGCGGATAGACGATCTGGCCGCGGCTGGCCAGGTGCAGCTTCTGGGTCGCGTTGTTGGCCACCATGCCGGTGCCGGTCACGGTGGCGGCCCCCAGCTGCATCTCGATCGGCCGGTCGGTCTTGAGGATTTCTTCGTCGGGCAGCACGGTCAGCGCCTGCGTCTGCACGCGCAGCGCTTCGCTGGTCGGCGTGGCCGGGCGCTGGATGTCGACGTTGCCGAGCAGTTCGACGCGGTGCTCTTCATGGTAGAGCTGGGCGCGGTTGGCGACGATGGTCATGCGCGGCCGGCCGGGCGTCATGCCCTGCATCACCGGCGCCTCGACCTGGGACACGTCGTTCAGCGGCGTATGCGCCAGGCGCTTGCCCGACACCACGTAGCTCGGCTTGCCCTCTTCCGTCATGCGCACGAAGGAGAAGTTCTCGACGATGTAGTCCGGCTCGTCCCCCGGCCCGCCGAGGCGGGCGCCGGCGTCCTCCTGCTCCATCACCTGCACCAGCCAGAAGCTGCCGAAGGCGCAGAAGGTCGCGATCATCATGATCGTCAGGAGCTTCCAGCGGTGGGCGGTGCGCTTGTAGGTGACCATGTCGTGTCCCGTGTCCGATATCGCCGTGTTACGCGAAATACGGCGCCAGCGCCTGTTCGTAGGTGCCCTGCGCGCGCATGACGAGGTCGCAGACCTCGCGCACGGCGCCGCGCCCGCCCGCATTCTTCGTGACGTAGTGGGCGCGGTGCTGCACTTCCGGGTGGCCCGAGGGCACGGTGACGGCGAAGCCGACGCGGGTGAACAGCGGCAGGTCGATCACGTCGTCGCCGATGTAGCCGCATTCCTCCGGCGTGACGCCGGTGGCGGCAAGCAGCTCGGCGAAGCCGACGCGCTTGTCGTGGATGCCCTGGTAGACGTGGGAGATGCCGAGGTCGGCGGCGCGCTTGACAACGATCGGCGACTTGCGCGCGCTGATGATGGCGGTCTTGACGCCGGTCTTGTTCAGCAGCTGGATGCCGAGGCCGTCGAGCACGTTGAAGGTCTTGGTGACTTCGCCGTCCGGGCTGTAGGTGAGGCTGCCGTCGGTGAGCACGCCGTCGACGTCGAAGATCATCACTTTGACGCGCGCCGCGCGCTGCATGAATTCGGTTGGCGTCATCAGATCACCTTGGCGCGGGTCAGGTCGTGGATGTGCAGTGCGCCGACCAGGCGGTCTTCACCATCGACGACCAGCATCTGGTTGATGCGGAATTCTTCCATGACGGCGACGGCATCCACCGCCAGCTGTTCCGGATGGACGCGGCGCGGGTTGGCGTGCATCACGTCGCGGATGCTGATGTTCGAAAAATCGGTCACGCGCTCGATCAGGCGGCGCAGGTCGCCGTCGGTGAACACGCCGACCGGGCGGCGCTCTTCGTCGACGACGGCGGTCATGCCCATGCCCTTCTGGCTGATTTCCAGCAACGCGCGCGTCAGCGGGGTGTCCGGGGACACCGCCGGGATGGCGTCGCCGCTGCGCATCACGTCGCGCACGTGGGTCAGCAGGCGGCGGCCCAGGGCGCCGCCCGGGTGCGACATGGCGAAGTCTTCCTCGCGAAAACCCCGCGCGTCGAGCAGCGCCACGGCCAGCGCGTCGCCCATGGCCAGGGTGACGGTGGTGCTGGTGGTTGGCGCCAGGTTGAGGGTGCAGGCTTCCTTGGCCACCGAGATGTCCAGGTGGATCTCGGACAGCTTGGCCAGGCGCGAATGCGGCTTGCCGGTCATCGAGATGACGGGGGTGCCCATGCGCTTGATGGCCGGCAGGATCTCGAGCAGCTCGGACGATTCGCCGGAATTCGAAATGGCGATGAACACGTCGTGCGTGGTCACCATGCCCAGGTCGCCGTGGGCGGCTTCGCCCGGGTGCACGAACATGGCCGGGGTGCCGGTCGAGGCCAGGGTGGCGGCAATCTTGCGGCCGATGTGGCCGGACTTGCCCATGCCGGAGACGACCACGCGCCCGGTGCAGCCGTACAGCAGCTGCACGGCACGCACGAAACTGTCGTCGTCGCCGAGGCGCGCATGCAGGGCGCGGATCGCGTCGGCTTCGATGGCGAGGGTCTCGCGGCCCAGCTCCAGCACACGGCGGGCCTGGTCCGCGTCAAAACTTTTCAGCATTATTTTTTCATCGGTTAAACTCATAGTGGCAGTATATCCGAATTGGATAAGCAAAAAACTTGCCAGTCGTAACAAACCACTACAACGATAACGAAAAAACAACCGTGGCAGATGCATTCCGGACTTGAACTGACCCTGCTCCTGCTGGGCTGCGCCGTGCTGGGCGTGGTCGCCTTCCGGATGCTGCACCTGCCGCCGATGCTCGGCTATCTGGCGGTCGGCGTATTGATCGGCCCCCATGCGCTGGCCCTTGCCGAAGACAGTCCCGCCACCCATGCGCTGGCAGAATTCGGCGTCGTCTTCCTGATGTTTTCCATCGGGCTCGAATTTTCGCTTGCCCAGCTCAAGTCGATGCGCCGTATCGTGTTCGGCTTGGGTCTGGCTCAAGTCGTATTGACAATCGTGGCCGCCATGGCTTTCGGTTTGTTCATTTCCTGGTGGGTACCCGCACTGCACGTCAGCTGGCAGGCCGCCTTCGCGCTGGGCGGAGCGCTCGCCATGTCTTCGACCGCGATCGTGGTCAAGATGCTCACCGAACGGCTCGAACTGGAAAGCGAGCACGGCCGTCGCATCATCGGCATCCTGCTGTTCCAGGACCTGGCGGTGGTGCCGCTCCTGATCATGATTCCCTCGCTGGCACGCCCGGCCGAGGAACTGGCGATCACGCTCGGCTGGGCGGCGCTCAAGGCCGCCTTCGTGCTGGCCCTGCTGCTGATCTTCGGCCAGAAGCTGATGCGCAACTGGTTCACCATCGTCGCCAAGCGCCGTTCACAGGAGCTGTTCATGCTCAACCTGCTCCTGGTGACGCTCGGCCTGGCCTGGGTCACCGAGCAGGCCGGCCTGTCGCTGGCGCTGGGCGCCTTCGTCGCCGGCATGCTGATCTCCGAGACCCAGTACAAGCACCAGGTAGAAGAAGACATCAAACCCTTCCGCGACGTGCTGCTCGGGCTGTTCTTCATCACGGTGGGCATGCTGCTCAACCTGCAGCTGGTGCTGCAGCACTGGTGGGTAGTGCTGGCGCTGGTGATCTTCCCGGTGCTGCTCAAGTTCGCCATCATCGCTGCCTTGGCCAAGGCCTTCGGCTCGAGCGACGGCGTGGCGATGCGCACCGGCCTGGCGCTGGCGCAGGCGGGCGAGTTCGGCTTCGTGCTGCTCAACCTGGCGATGGGCTCGAAGCTGGTCGATCCCTTCCTGATCCAGCTGGTGCTGGCCTCGATGGTGCTGTCGATGCTGCTCGCGCCCTTCATCATCGACAACATGGACCGCATCGTCATGAAGCTGGCGGCCAACGAATGGATGATGCAGTCGCTGCAGCTGACCCAGATCGCCAGCCGCACCATGAAGACCCAGAAGCACGTGATCATCGCCGGCTTCGGGCGCAGCGGCCAGAGCCTGGCGACCCTGCTGAGCGAAGAAAAGCTGCCCTGGTACGCCCTCGACCTGGACCCGGAGCGCGTGCAGGAAGCCCAACGCGCCGGCGCCAACGTCTCCTACGGCGACGCGGCGCGCCGCGAAAGCCTGATCGCGGCCGGCATCAACCGCGCCAGCGCGCTGGTGATCACCTTCGCCGATACGAGACTGGCGCTGAAGGTGCTGCACCTGGTGCACGAGCTGGCCCCGAATCTGGCGGTGATCGTGCGCAGCCACGACGACAGCGACCTCGACGTGCTCAAGCGCGCCGGCGCCACCGAGGTGGTGCCGGAAGCACTGGAGAGCTCACTGATGCTGGCCTCGCACGCGCTGGTGACCATGGGCGTGCCGCTGCGCCGCGTGGTGCACCGGGTGCAGGCGGCGCGCGACGAACGCTACGCCTCGCTGCGCGGCTACTTCCACGGCGCGAGCGACGTCTCGGACGACCTGGAGCACAGCTACGTGCGCCTGCATTCGGTGACCCTGCACAGCGGCGCGGCGGCGATCGGGCAGCATCTGCGCGAGCTGGCGCTGGAGGAAGTGGGGGCGGAGGTGACGACGCTGCGCAGGAACGGGCAGAGTTTGCACTTCGATCCGGAGACGACCCTGCTGGCGGGGGATGTGCTGGTGCTGCGGGGTGAAGGAGAGGCAGTCAGCCGTGCCGAGAGCCGCTTACTGTAGGGTGGGCGGGTCTCCCGCCCACGCGGTGATTGTTACCGACTCCGTTGTCGTGCTCGATGATCTCGCATTTAACTATCGCCGCGTGGGCGGGGAACCCGCCCACCCTACGAAAAACGTAATCGGTTACGACAACGACACCACGCGATTGCGCCCGTTGGCCTTCGCCTGATACAAGGCCGTATCCGCCTGCGCCACCAGATCCTGCGCCACACCCTCGATCGCATGATCGCGCTCGAAATCATCCAGCGAGGCCACGCCGATCGACACCGTCACCGGCACCTCCTCGCCCGTGCTCAGGTGCACCGGATTCAGGGCCACGCTGGCGCGGATGCGCTGCGCCACCATGCTGGCGCTTTCCAGGTCCGCGTCGATCAGCAGCACCACGAACTCCTCGCCGCCGAAACGCGCCAGCGCGTCCGAGATGCGCAGTTCGGCCTTGATGCGGTTGGCCACTTCGCGCAGCACCTCGTCGCCGCCCTGGTGCCCCACACTGTCGTTGACCTGCTTGAAGTAATCGATGTCGATGTACATGCAGGAGATGCGGTAGCCCTGGCGGCGCGCCCGCGCGATCTCTTCCACCAGGCGGCGGTCGATGTAGCGGCGGTTGTAGACGCCGGTGAGAGAATCGGTCAGCCCGATAAACTTCAGCATCTCGTTGCTGATGACGTTCTCGAGGCAGATCGCGACGATCGAGCCCATGTGCTCGATGAAGTCGGTGCCGAGGGACGCCGTGAAGCGGTTCGGGTCCGCGCTGCCCAGGTTCAGGCTGCCGATCAGCCGCGTATTGCGCAGCAGCGGCACCAGGGCCACGCTCTGCAGGTTGGTCGGCGGCTGCGGGAACATGGCGCCATGGCGCGAAGGCGCATACGGCCCCAGCACAGGACGCGGGCGGCGCCCTTCCGCCGCCCTGAACCCGAGTTCATCGGCATGCTCGCAGAACAGCAGGTTGGGCAGCTGTTCGTAGTCCACGCCCAGCTTGTGCATGACGGTGTAGATGTCGGCGTCCGGATCGACCAGCGACAGCGTCACGGTATCGAGTTCGGAGATAATCGGCAGCGTGCCGAAGATGGTCGACACCAGTTCCTGGAACGAGCTCGCCCCCACGATCTGCAGGTCGAAAGCCTGGTGCCGGGTCATGATCGAGTGGTTGCGCTCGGCCTGCTCGAGCAGGTACGCCATGCGGGAACGCAGGGTCTCGTTCTCCAGCATCAGTTCTCGCGTCTGCGCATCCGGCTCGTGCATTGAAAATTCCTTTCAGCAATAACCGTAACATTACGCCATCTTTCTTGCCTTGGAAACGAAAAATCGCCCGGGTGGGCGATTTAACGACACTGCAACACCTATGCTTTCCGCATGCGGGCGGCCGCGCGGGTTCAGAACGCGATGGTGGTATCGAGCTGCTGGCCGACGCGTAAGGACGCGTCCTCGCCTCTCGTGACGATGCAATTCATGCCCATGCAGACCGCGCCTTCCATGCGCGGGTTGGCGCGGTAGCTTTGCAGGATGTCGAGCGGGTCGGGGCCGGGAATGCCGGTGGCCTGGTCGATCGCCGGGATCGGGCAGCGTGCGCAGGGTTTCACCGGGCGGATCGTCAGGGCATCAAGCGCGAAGGATTCCACGTAGTCCTCCTCGAAGGCCTCGATGCCGTCGACCACCAGGTTGGGGCGGAAGCGGTTCATCGGCAGCGGCGTGCGGCCGGCAGCTTGCAACCTGGCGTTGAGGTCGTCGAGCGAGGCCTGGCCGATGACCAGGATCGGATAGCCGTCGGCGAAGCGGGTTTCGGCGGGCACGCCGCCGGTCCACTTGGTGCTGGTGGGACGCTGCACGTCCGGGCGGAAGCGCACCAGGCGGCAAGGCCCCTGGATGGCATCGGCGAACCAGCCGGCGGCGGCATCGCCGCAGTCGGCGGCTTCCACGCTGTGGTCCCAGATCTGGACGGTGATTTTCGCTGCCGCGGGGTCGTGCGCCAGCGGCAGGCGCAGCGGCGGCATGCCGGGTGCAGTCACCTCGACGGCATCGCCGTCGATACGCGGGGTGAGGAGCGCCATGCGCGGGTATTCGCGCTGGGTCAAGAACTGGCCCTCGCGGGTGACCAGCATCCACTCGCGGTCGTGCACGCCCTGCGCGACCAGGCCCGAGACGAGGAACTGCGCCTCCTCTACCTGGATGCCGGCGCAGGACTTGATCGGGTAGATGAGGAGTTCGGTAACGATGGCCATGCTGTCGGAGCTCGCGAGTGAAGGCCGACAGTATGGCAGCAAACCAGAGCCTTGTCCTCAGCCCTTGGTGGCCTTGGCCTTTTCGATGCGCTCGCGCTGCAGGCGCGCCTCGAAGCTCTTGGCGGCGCCGGCGGCCAGCTTGCGGCAGCCTTCCGGATCGATGAAGGGGTTCGTGTCCGCAGTCTTGCGCTTGGCCTTGTCGAAAGCATCGCTGAAGCCTGGATGGGCAGCGATCACGATGTCGCACTTCAGCTTGGCGACCTTGTCGATCGTCTGGCGGAAACTGGCCGAGCGGTCCGGGTAGCCGGCGCCGCCGGTGTAGTAGAAGCCATCGGTGGACACCGCGGTCAGGCTGTCGGCGTAGACCATGTCCAGGCACTTGCCCTGCTCGCAGGACTGCCAGCTCCAGGTGGTGCCGCCGGGCGTGTGGCCGGGCGTGTAGTGGACGGTGAAACGCAGCGGGCCTACCGAGAGGGTTTCGCCGTCCGCGACTTCCTTTACCTGCGCGATCTTCGGAATGTAGGCGCGTTCTTTCGGGTCGTACTGCGGGTCGTCGGTCCCGGGCGTGCCGTCGCGCAGTACCTGGGCGCCGTGCGGGCTGTGGGCGACCGTGGCGCCGCTGGCCTTCTGCAGCGCGGCGATGCCGCCGGCGTGGTCGAAGTGGGCGTGCGAGTTCAGGATCAGCTTGACGTCCTTCATCTTGAAGCCGAGGGACTCGATGTTCTTCTGGATCAGCGGAGCGGATTGGGGCAGTGCGCCGTCGAGCAGCACGTGGCCTTGCGGGCTGGTGACCAGGAGGGCGGACAGGCCGGCAGTGCCGACGTAGTACGTGTTGCCGTGGATGTTGAAGGGCTTGGCGGGCTGGTTCCACTCGGCGCAGGAACCGCAGTTGATTGCGTCCTGCGCCAGCGCGCCGTTTGCGGCCAGCAGGAGGGCGGTAATGACGAGGCTTGTTTTCATGATTCGCTCACTGATCGAGTGTGTTGGAATTGCTTGCTCGGCATTAGTTGAACACGGAAGCCTTGGTCGGAAAACTGTTGTGGGACGAATTGCTGTCCTTGTGGGACGAAAGCCGTCCTGGAGGCAACTCTCGCCTCACGCATGGGTCGGTAGTTCGAGATTCTTTCCATCCACTCAACACCGGGCATAATGAACTATTGAGCATTGGAAAAGTTTGGCTCCCCTATGGCTGACATTCGGCGTTCCCTCTTCATTAATTTCTTTGCCTCAAGCGGCGGCACGATGGTGAATTTCGCCGTCAACTTATTCCTGGCACGTCTGCTGAGCCCCGCTGAAATTGGCGTGTATTCCATGACGATCGTGTTCGTCAATATCGCTCACATCTTCCAGGATTTTGGCGTGGCGAGCTATCTTCAGAGGGAACAGGAACTGACGCAAGAAAAATTGCGTGCTGCTAAGGGAGTGTTTTTTACAAGCTCATGGTTGATTGCTGCGGCCATGTATAGCGGCGGTGACTGGTTCGGCAGGTGGTTCAACGAACCCCAGATGACGCCAGTGATGAAGGTGCTGGCAATTGGCTTTGCGCTTCTCCCCTTTGCATCCATTAGCAGTGCGCTACTCACCAGGGAATTCGCCGCCGGCAAACAGGCGTGGGTAAGCGCGGTCAGCACGGTGGCGTCATCGCTTACCTGCATCAGCCTTGCCATCATGGGTTTTGGCACGATGAGCATGGCCTGGGCCTATCTTGCGAATATCATCGCCTGCTGTCTTGCTCTTATTCCCTTCAGACCCAAATATCTTCCGTGGCTGCCATCCCTGCGCCATTGGCGCGATGTCGTGCACTTTGGGATGAGCTCCCTGCTCACGAATTGCCTGGGGGCGGTCAATAATTCGATTCCCGATATCCTGCTGGGAAAACTCGGAAATGCCACCCAGGTCGGTCTTTTCAGTCGCGCCAACTCGACCGTTACAATCTTTTTCCATATCGCCGGCAGCACGGCAAACTACGGGTCAGTGTCTTACATTTCCCAAGCTCACCATCGCGGCGAACCCGTTGGTGCGTTAGTCAACAAGGCAACCGCACTATTAACCGGTATTGCGTGGACAGCACTGGCATTGACGTATGTTTTCTCTACGGAGATCATCCTCGTGCTGTATGGCGAGAAATGGCTGCCTTCAATACCGGCAATGGATGGATTGCTTGTCGCCTGCGCCGTGGGAACCATGTTCAATTACTATCCCGCCGCCATGGCCGCGATAGGCAAACCATATCTGGCAGCGCTTCCTTCCGCAATCACCCTTCTTTCGCGCATTGCCTTTGCATTTGCCCTGTTTGACGGCAGTATTTGGAGCTTCTCCTGGGTGATCTGTGCCGCAACCCTGGTCGCGACGCCAGTGTTGATTGTCCAGCAGCGCATCTATTTTCATTGCGGCTTCACTGCCGTACTGGCTGCTTTATGGCCTAGTACTGCTGTGGCGATTATCTGTCTGATCGGGGCAGCTTTGCTGAAAATGGCCCTGCCAGCGTCGCTTGCTCCCATTTTCGTTCTCCTCGTCTCAGCCCTGCCGCTGGCCTGTCTGTGGTATCTCTCGCTGCGGATGACGGGTCATCCATTGACGGATGAGATCCACAAAGTGGCGTCCGGTTTGCGAATGCGTGCTGAGCAAAGATGGAAAACAAACTGATCGCAAAAATATTCCTGGCTATTCAGTCCAGCTCAGGATGCTATGATCTGATAGTCACTTCTGATGAATGACGAAGGCTTTGTTGTGCTCGATATAACACTATGATATTCGCATAACCCTTCCCTGTTGGTTATTCCCTTCTCTACCAAGCCGCACTGCGAGAAATAATGGCCGGAATGCCAGACTTTGAAAATCAACTTTCCCGATACGTGTTTGTGGTGTTTGCAGACGATTGGGGCCGACACCCGTCAAGCTGCCAACATTTATTCCGCAGGATTATGCCCAAGGCCCAAGTCATTTTGGTAAATACGATTGGACTGCGAACGCCTCGCATTAACCTGTATGACTTCGAGAGATCCGTACAGGTACTCCGCTCGTGGGTTCGACTTAAAGCCAGATTCAATGCAAGGTCCGGGGTAGATCCAGCAAGGCGCTCCATGAACGCACTTTCTGCGCCTCCTGGCGAGGAAGCCGTTTTGCCCTATATTCTCAGTCCGGTCATGTGGCCCTCTTTCCAGGGCCCCACGTTCTCGGCACTCAATCACCGCCTCCTTGCGCGCGCGGTGCGCAAGACCCTCCGGCATGTAGCTCCCGACAAACATCCAATCCTGGTGAGTACAACGCCCACGGTATCCGGCCTCTTTCGCGATCAAACCTTCCGGCGCAAGGTCTATTACTGTGTGGACGATTTCACTGAGTGGCACGGCATCAACGGCCGAGCCATGCATCGCCTGGAGCAGGAAACACTGGGTGCCTGCGATCTCATGATCGCCACCTCGACTTCCATTCTCGAATCACGTTCGGCGTTCGTGAGCGCCTCCGCCTTGCTTACCCATGGCGTGGACCTGCCGCATTTCTCTCGGGCTACTCCCGACCCCGCCAGTCCCCTTGCCGCCCTGCCCCACCCTATCGTCGGGATGTTCGGCCTCTTCGACCGGCGCGTCGACGGCGAGGCGCTCAAGGCCGCAGCCCTTCTGTCACCGCAGGCGAGCTTCGTCGTCATCGGCCCCGTCGTGGACCGGGATCCGGACGAATTCCGCGATGTGCCCAATCTCCGCTTCCTGGGCCCAGTAGCTTATTCCGACTTGCCTGGGCACGTTTGTCACTTCGACCTCTGCATCCTTCCTTATGTGGTCGATGACTCCGCCCGCAGCATCAATCCTCTCAAGCTCAAGGAATACCTTGCCACGGGCAAACCCGTCATCGCATCGCCCCTTCCCGAGGTGGTCAGGCTCGCCGAATACCTGACCCTGGCTGACTCGGAAGCCTTCCCCAGGACGGTGGCATCGGCCCTTACGACGATCGCATCGCGTGCTTCCGCGAAGCGCAAGCACGTGCACGTTGGCCTCGATAACTTCCTCCAGGGTGAGAGCTGGGATGCGAAGGCCAAACGCTTCCTGTCCGACGTCATGGAGGGTCTATGACCGACCGTGTGCGTGTTCTCTGTATCTCCACGATGTTTCCCAATCCGCGTATGCCGGTGCATGCCCAGTTCGTGAAACAACGACTGGACGCGCTGTCCAGAAAGCTCGACCTGATTGTGGTCTCCCCCATACCCTGGTTCCCTGGCGAGCAGTACTTCCCGCGTTATGCCAACAGGAGCCGGATTCCGTCACAGACAAGCGCAAACGCGTATCCGACCTATTTTCCGAAGTTCTTTTCCATCCCGGCGGTACTTAAGCCTCTCGACGGAATATTCCTCGCTTTTGCGCTCTGGAGCTTCGTCAGGTCGCATGGCCTCAAAGGGAAAATCGATATACTCGATTGCCATTTAGCCTTTCCGGAAGGGTTTGCAGGCGCCTTGTTGTCCCGCGTTCTTGGCAAGCCCTATGTCGTCACCTTGCGCGGCCACGATGTCAACGATCTTCCACGGTTTCCGGTGCGGATTCGCCAGGTGCTGTTTGCCCTCCGTAATAGTGCGCGCTATTTCGGCGTCGCCCGGGCTTTGGTGGACGGCGCCGTGCGCCTAGGCGCGCCTTTGGAAAAGGGCTATGCCTCCACCAACGGCGTGGACGCGGCGCGCTTTCGCCCGACCGCGAAGGAGGAGGCGCGCGGCGCGCTCGGTTTGGACCATACCAAGCGCTATATGCTGTCGGTTTCCCATCTGGTTCCACGCAAAGGGGTCGATATCCTGCTGCGATCCCTGGCCCTGCTGCGGGCCGAGTCCCACACCGATCTACGCCTGATCATCGTGGGGAAAGGGGGTGAGGAAGGCGACTGCGAGAGCAGGCTTCGCGCCTTGGCAACCGAACTCGGGATAGCCGGCGAGGTCGTGTGGGCCGGGGCGGTGCTGAACACCGACTTGCATGCCTGGTACTCCGCCGCCGACGTTTTCTGCCTCGCCAGCGAGAAGGAAGGCTGGCCCAACGTCATTCTTGAGGCAATGGCTTGCTCCACGCCAGTGGTCGCGCATCGTACCTGGGGCGTCCCGGAGATTATTACCGGGCCGGACTTGGGAATCCTGGTGGAAACCAGGGAGGCTAGGCCGTTCGCTGACGCTATCAGTCTCGCCCTGGAGAAAACATGGGACCCGGCGCGGCTGCGAAGCTATGCACTGGAGAACACCTGGGACAACGTGGCGGAGGAACTCATGCAGCACTTCCAGGCCATCGTGAAGTCCGGCCAGCCTGTATTGGCTCGAACCGTCTCCGGTGAACCGTAGAGAGCGACAGCCCCATGGAAAAACCCCGGTTCTGGAGAGAAACCGGGGCTTTGATTGTCACTGGAATCCTGGAGATTCCGATCGCATGCTCAGACGTTGAACAGGAAGTTCAACACATCCCCATCCTTGACGATGTATTCCTTGCCTTCCGCCCGCATCTTGCCCGCTTCCTTGGCGCCCGCCTCACCCTTGTAGGTAATGTAGTCATCGTAGGAAATGGTCTGGGCACGGATGAAGCCGCGCTCGAAGTCGGTGTGGATCACGCCCGCCGCTTGCGGCGCGGTAGCGCCGACCTTCACGGTCCAGGCGCGCACTTCCTTCACGCCGGCGGTGAAATAGGTCTGCAGGCCCAGCAGCTTGTAGGCGGCGCGGATCAGACGGTCCAGGCCCGGCTCTTCCATGCCCATGTCGGCCAGGAAGTCCTTCTTGTCGGCGTCGTCCATCTCGGCAATTTCCGATTCGATTGCGGCGGAGATGGCCACGATCGGCGCATTCTGCTTCTTCGCGAACTCGGTCAGCTTGTCCAGCAGCGGGTTGTCGGTGAAACCGGTGTCCGAGACGTTGGCGACATACATCGCGGGCTTGGCGGTGATCAGGTGCAGTTCGCGGATCAGGGCCATCTCGTCGGCGTCCAGGCCCAGGGTGCGGACCGGCTGGCCTTCGTTCAGGTGCGGCAGCATGCGTTCGCAGATTGCCACCAGCTTGGCGGCATCCTTGTCGCCCGAGCGCGCCTTCTTGTTCTCGCGGTGGATCGCCTTCTCGACGGCGCCCAGGTCGGCCAGCGCCAGCTCGGTCTGGATGACTTCGATGTCGTCGATCGGGCTGACTTTGCCCGCTACGTGGACCACGTTGTCGTCTTCGAAGCAGCGCACCACGTTGATGATGGCGTCGGTCTCGCGGATGTGCGCCAGGAACTGGTTGCCCAGGCCTTCACCCTTCGACGCACCGGCGACCAGGCCTGCGATGTCGACGAATTCGACGATGGCCGGCACAACGCGTTCCGGCTTGACGATGTCAGCCAGCGCCTGCATGCGCGGATCCGGCACCTCGACCACGCCGACGTTCGGCTCGATGGTGCAGAACGGGTAGTTTTCAGCCGGGATGCCGGCCTTGGTCAGGGCGTTGAACAGGGTGGACTTGCCGACGTTCGGCAGGCCGACGATGCCGCATTGGAGGCTCATGGGAACTCTTTCTATTCGGTGAACGCGGAGCGCGAATGCTGCCTGCTCCAAAACCCCACATTGTAACCTCGGACGGGCCGGGTTGCCGAAAAAAACGGCGTGCGCCGCTCGTGCTGTTGTGTCCGATTACAGAGTGGATAGGTGTAAAAGCGCGTATTTTTGCCGGGTTTATTGCTGATAAGATCAAAAATCCACCATTTCCTGGAATGCCATGCCACACCACGCGCTGCCACGCGCCATCGATACCCTGCCCGCATCGGGAGTGCTGCCATGAGCCGCGCGCGCAAGGCCTGGTGGCGCCTGCCCATGCTGCTGGCGCTGCTCCTGCTGGCCTACCTGGCGGTGGCCGCCGTTTGGGCATGGAGCGCCTTCGACGACGCGCGCCGCCTGGTCCCGCTGACGCACGAAGTTGAACTGTCCAACCGCCAGGCCGCGGTCCTGCTGCGCGTCGAAGACCCGGATTTCTACGGACATCATGGATTGAGCCTCGGCCAGGGCCAGGGCATGGCCACCATTTCATCGGCGCTCGCGCGTGAACTATTCCTCGGCAAGGACCGGCTCGACGGTGTGCCCGGCATGATGCAGACGTTTTATCGTGGCGTGTTCGACTGCTGCAAGCGCATCGACCTGGGCCGCGACATGATGGCGCTGGTGCTGGACGCCAGGATGTCCAAGCGCGAACAGCTGCAGCGCTATAGCGCCACCGTCTACATGGGCACGCATGAAGGGCAGCAGCTCAAGGGGCTGGCGCAGGCCGCGCGCAGCTACCTGGGCAAGCCGCTCGAGGCGACGACGGACGAGGAATTCATCCGGCTGGTAGCGATGATCAAGGCGCCCAACCACTACCACCCCTCGCGCAACGCAGCGGCGCTGGACGAGCGCGCAGGGCGCATCCAGGCGCTGCTGCTCGGCAGCTGCGCGCCCGACGGATGGTTCGATACCGATTACGAGGGCTGCGCGTCCTAGATCGGCTTGATCAGCGACAGGTCAGGCTTGGCCACGAACGCGGCCAGCTCGTCACGCAGGCGCTGCCCTTCCCCCATCGCACGCGTCCAGTTGCGGATGCGCTCGTCATGGTCGAGGCCATAGAACTTGAAGTCCGCCCGGTCCGGCAGCTTGGCGCGCGGCAGGGTGCGCAGGAATTCGCTTGACGGCGAAACGATCAGCACGTTGTCGAGCCAATGGCGGTGCGCCCGCCCCGCGCGGCGCCACGGGAAGCCCTTGTCGAGCCAGCCCGGCACGATGTGCTGGGTGAAGTGCGGGTACAGCACCAGGTCGCCCTTCCCCTCCCCCGCCACCTTCGCATAGGGCAAGGCCAGGTGATAGTCGATGATGCCGCCGTCCCAGTAGCAGCCCGGCGGCAGGTCGGCGATGCCGGTGACCGGCTTCATGATGAGCGGCAGCGTACCGGACGCCAGCAGGCTGGCCGCCAGGTTCTGGCGCGTCAGCGACGAAAAATGGGTAGTAAAGGCGTCGAAGCGCTCGCGCAGCCACGGCGCCTGGGCGCGCGCGTCGCCGATCACCACACGCTCCATCATGCGGCCCAGCCAGGCGCGCGAGCAGGCGTTGTGCAGCGCCGCCGTGGCGAAGCCGCGTAGCTCGGCGCGCGAGTGCTGCGGCGCCGCTAGCCCGCCCTTGCCGCGCACCGCCAGCAGGTGCAGGCGGTGGTGCGGATGGCTGACGATGTCGTCCTCGTGGCCGCGCACGAATTCGCCCAGCAGGCCTTGCACCACCTCGTCGATCTGCTGCTGGGTCGGCTTCTTGCTGGTGTAGCGCTGGCCGGCGTACAGTTCGCCCAGGCGCGCGAAGGCCTTGACGGGATCGCGCTGGCAGGCGGCGGCCATGCGCCAGGCGCCGATCGAGGAACCGATGAGCACGCGCTCGCGCGGCGCGCCAGGGAGCCATTCGCCGAACATCCACTGGTCGAGCGCCTGGAAGATCAATCCCTTGGGGCCGCCGGCCGCGGCCGGCACGATGGCAATGTCCTGCGCGCGCAAGCCCTGCGCGCCGATCTGGGCCAGGGCCACCGGCCCGGCATGGAATGTAAGTGCCTTCATGGGGCGAAATTATGGCAGGAAGAACGTCGTTGCGCAGGCTCAAGGGTGGCATGGAGGCGCTGCGTAACATGGGTCTTTCGCTTTCGCGGAGCCCGTCATGCCCTTTCGACTTGCCTTGTTCCTGATGCTGCTGTTCTCCTGCGGCCGGCTGGCGGCAGCCGACAGCGGAACGGACCGTTCGGTCGTCATCGAGCGGCATCACCAGCACTTCACGGTGGATGCCGACGGCGCCTACACCCTCGATGTCGAGCTGGTGAAAACCATCGCCACGCCCTCCGCCGTCGAGCGGCATGCCGAGCAGTTCATCAGCTTCAATGGCTCGCTCGACAAGGTGGAATCCATCGAAGCCTGGACTACCAAGCCCGACGGACGCCGCGTGAAGCTTGAACCGCAACAGATCCGCGACCAGCACGAAGCGGCCTCGCTCGAGGCGCCCATGTTCCAGGACACGCGCCTGAAAGTCCTCATCTTCCCCGGCGTGCAGGCCGGCGACACGCTCACCCTGCGCTATTCTCTCCGGCGTCATACGCCCCTGTTTCCCGGCCAGTTCGAAGATTTCACCGTGGCCGGCCCCTACCGCCACAAGGACTTCCGGCTCACTTACGATCTGCCGGCCTCGATGACACTGCAGGCGGACGCCGTCGGCTTCGTGCCGGTGGCCACCAGCAGCGCGCCGGGCCGCCGCCGCCATGCCTTTCGCTATGTGGACGGCGACAACGCACGCATCGAGCAGGGCTCGGTGAGCTACCTCGACCATGGCCGGCGGCTGGCGGTCTCCACCTTCCCCGACTACCCGGCCTTCGCGCAGGCCTATCATGCGCGTGCCAGCGCGGCAGCCAGGCCGGACGCTGCCATCGCGGCGCTGGCAAGCCAGCTCACGCAAGGACTGGACGACGTGCAGGCGCGCGCAATCGCGCTGTCGGACTGGGTCCGGCGAAACATCCGCTACGTCGCGGTTTACCTGGGGCCGGGCGGCGTGGTGCCGCACCCGGCTTCGTCGGTGCTGGCGAACCGCTATGGCGACTGCAAGGACCACGCGGTGCTGCTGCAGGCCCTGCTGGCCGCCGCCGGCATCCCCTCCAGCGCCGCGCTGGTCAACGGCGACGATGCCTATCGCCTGCCCGCGGTGCCGACGCTGGGCGTGCTGAACCACGTGATCGTCTACGTGCCAGAATTGCAGCTCTTCCTGGATCCGACCGCCGGCACGGTCGCGGGCGGCTTCCTGCCCCCAAGCCTGCTCGGCAAACCGGTGCTGCTGGCGGAGTCCGGCGGGTTTGCGGTCACGCCCATCTACCAGCCGGCACGCAGCCGCACCCTGACGCGTTTCGATATCGCGCGCGACGGCAGTAGCCGCTTCCATGTCCGGCGCACCAGCGGCGGCGCCATCGCCGAACCCTACCGCCAGGCCGTGCACGGCACGCCCCAGTCCGAGCGCGAGCGTTTTGTCAGGCGCATGCTGGCAGGGCTTGGGCAGACGGGCGACGGCCTGTTCGAGCCGGGCGAGACCGACAGCGCCGGCAAAGGATCGCCCCGGGACGACTACACGCTGGGTTTCTCGGGCGCGACAGACGGTTTCGTCCGACTACCGGGTCCGGCCGCACTGGCCACCACCTACAATTTTTGGGGCGGACTGGGCGACGCGGTATTCGAGCTGGGACGCGAGCCGGAACGGCGCCAGGAATTCGTCTGCCCCGCCATCGATGCCGAGGACGAGCTGCGCTATGCGCTGCCGCCGCGCACCCGCGTGCTGGCGCTGCCCAAAGGGGTGACGGTGGATGACGGCAGGTTCTTCTACCGCTCGCAGTATGCGCGGCAGGGAAATGAGGTGGTGGTGAAGCGCCGCCTGCAGTTCCGGCATATGGCGGCTACCTGTACGCCGGAAGACTACCGGAGCATGCGGCCCGCGCTCGAGCGCATGATGGGCGACCTGCGTGGACAGGTCGTGGTGCAGGGACGCTAGCGCGGGTTCAGGCGGTATGCAACTGCATCATCGCCACGTCCATCTTGCCTTCGCAGCACAGCGGAATGATGCGCAGGGCCTTGTCGATCGATTCCTCGATCAGCGTCTGCTCTTCGCGGCGCGGGCGGTGCAGCACGAAGTCGGCCACGCCCTGTTGGAGGTTGAGGCTGCGCGGATGGCCGATGCCGAGGCGCAGGCGCCAGTATTCCTGGGTGCCGAGCGCGGACGTGATGTCCTTCAGGCCGTTGTGCCCGCCCGAGGAGCCACCCTTCTTGAGCTTGGCGACGCCCGGCAGCATGTCGAGTTCGTCGTGCACGACCAGCACCTCGTCCGGATTGATTTTATAAAAGCGCGCCAGCGCGCCGACCGACTGGCCGGAACGGTTCATGTAGGTCAGCGGTTCCAGCAGCCAGACTTCGTTGCCCGCGATCCGGGTCTTCGCCACCATCGCATTGAAGCGCGATTCGCGCTGCAGGCGGCAGCCCGGCAGCGAATTGGCGAGATTGTCGACCAGCCAGAAGCCGGCGTTGTGGCGGGTTTGTTCGTACTCCGGGCCCGGGTTGCCGAGGCCGACGATCAGACGGATGGACATGCGCTGTCTACTTTGATTCTGGGAAAAACAGGATTATCGCTGAAAAACGTAGGGTGGGCGGCTCCATCTGGCGATGTGATCCGCCCGTACGCCAATGCCGCCCACGCGTCCAAATCACGGTGCTGCTGCCTGCGCGTCTGCTCACCCGCTTGTTGAACGCGTGGGCGGCACTGACGTCACGGCTGATCCCGACATCCGGGTGGAGCCGCCCACCCTACGAGTTGCAGGGCGCCAGGATGGAAAACAAAAAACCCGCCGGGCTAAGCCACGGCGGGTTTTCGATTCCAGCAAGCCGCCGAAGCGGCCGGCAAAGAAAGATATTACTCAGCAGCGGCTTCAGCCGAAGCAGCGCCACGCGGGATCGAGGTGGTCACCAGGGTCAGGTTCTGGCCGTGGGTCAGCGCAGTCACGCCTTCCGGCAGGGTCAGGTCGTTCACGTGGATCGACTGGCCGGCTTCCAGCTTGCTCAGGTCGACTTCGATGAACTCCGGCAGTTTGCCCGGCAGGCAAGCCACTTCCAGTTCGTTGGCGACGTGCGAGATGACAGCGCTGCTCAGCTTGACGGCTGGCGAGATCTCGGCGTTGACGAAGTGCAGGGTGACCTTGGTGTGGATCGGCTTCGATGCGTCGACGCGCTGGAAGTCAGCGTGCAGGACCAGTTGCTTGTATGCGTGCATCTGGAAGTCGCGCAGCAGGACTTGCTGGGTCTTGCCTTCGATTTCGAGGTCCAGGACCGAACCGTGGAAAGCTTCTTT
Organism: Massilia sp. LC238; assembly: GCF_000735635.1. Classification (NCBI taxonomy): domain Bacteria; kingdom Pseudomonadati; phylum Pseudomonadota; class Betaproteobacteria; order Burkholderiales; family Oxalobacteraceae; genus Massilia; species Massilia sp. LC238. The sequence goes on from NZ_JNNN01000030.1 coordinate 193,554, forward strand.
CTTGAGCGCGTGGAACAGCGCGTTGCCATCCAGAGCGATCAGTTGCGGGGCGTCGGCGCCACCGTAGATGATGCCCGGGGTCTGGCCAGCGTTGCGCAGGCGGCGGCTCGCTCCGGTCCCCTGCTGAGTGCGGTTGAATGCGACTACTTTCATGTGAAACTCCAAAATGAACGGGTCCGAATGCCAGGAACGCCTGGCCCGGTAACCCAGTGGTGACTCCCCCGCGACCAGGGGAGTCGTGAACAAGCGCCATGCTGCGCGCTCAAGATACTTGTGGGCGGACGCCATGCGGCGTCCAAACGACCAAACCCAAGATGTTACAACGGCGCGCCGGCTATGTCAGCCAGGCGCGCCGTCAAAAACGACGATGTGTTGCTTATTCCGCGAACAGCGAGATGACCGAGTCACCCTTCACGATGCGCTTGAAGGTTTCGGCCAGCAGCGGTGCGCTGGTCAGCTGGCGGATCTTGGTGCAGGCGGCGCCGGCCGGGCTCAGCGGGATGGTGTCGGTGACGACCAGCTCGTCGAGCGGGGAATTCTGGATGCGGTCGATTGCCGGACCCGACAGGACCGGGTGGGTGCAGTAAGCGACGACTTTCTTGGCGCCGCGCTCTTTCAGCACTTCGGCGGCCTTGCACAGGGTGCCGGCGGTGTCGACCATGTCGTCCATGATCACGCAGTTGCGGCCTTCGACTTCACCGATGATGTTCATGACTTCCGACACGTTCGCCTTCGGGCGGCGCTTGTCGATGATCGCCAGGTCGCAGCCGAGGCGCTTGGCCAGCGCACGGGCGCGCACCACGCCGCCGACGTCCGGCGACACGACCAGCAGGTCGTCGTAGTTACGCTTCTGCAGGTCGCCCAGCAGGATCGGCGATGCGTAGATGTTGTCGACCGGGATGTCGAAGAAGCCCTGGATCTGGTCGGCGTGCAGGTCCATGATCAGGACGCGCTCGACGCCGGCTTCTTCCAGCATGTTGGCGACCACCTTGGCCGAGATCGCGACGCGCGCCGAGCGCGGGCGGCGGTCCTGGCGGGCGTAGCCGAAGTAAGGGATGGCGGCGGTGATGCGGCCTGCCGAAGCGCGCTTGAGCGCGTCAACCATCAGGATGATTTCCATCAGGTTGTCGTTGGTCGGTGCGCAGGTCGATTGCAGGACGAAGACATCCTTGCCACGCACGTTCTCGTTGATCTCGACCATGACTTCGCCGTCCGAGAATTTCGAGACGACTGCTTTACCGAGAGGAATGCCGAGATTCTTGGCGACCCCCTCTGCTAGTGCCGGATTAGCGTTGCCGGTAAAAACCATCAGGTTTTCGTAAGCCATGGAGGGAGTCCCAAGAAATGCGTTGTTGAATCTGGAAAAACAATCAGCCGGTCGAGCCGGCTGATTAGCTTATGGATGCAGGCCGAACGCTGCACCGCTGCTTATCCCGCTGGAGGATCATGCCTCGACAGCCTGGAAAACTTTGGCAGGGGAACAAGGATTCGAACCTTGGAATGCCGGAATCAAAATCCGGTGCCTTAACCAACTTGGCGATTCCCCTACACGACTGAACTGCTTGCCGTTACATTCTACGTATTTTAACGTCTAACGTCGCGACAGGCAAAATTTTATTCTACAACTCGTTGATTTGCAAGAGCGATTTCATCGGGTGGCTCGCCAGCGAATGCGCTTTCCAGGCTTTCCACCGCTCCGGCACCTGTGCCAGAACCTGGTCCGCTTCGCGCTCGCCGGAGAAGGCACAGAACACACATGCCCCAGAGCCAGTCATCCTGGCATCGCCGTAGCCGCTCAACCATCTCACCGCCTCTGCTACCGGCGGGAACAGGCGCTCAGCCACGTCCTGCAAATCATTTCTCCCGAAGCCAATCTGCTTGCCTGAAACAGCGAGGCTGCTGGAAAAGTCCGCTATTGTAACGGGCTTCGTATCCCTCGTCAAATCGTGCGCGGAAAAAATTGCTGGGGTCGGCACCGCGACGCCCGGCTCCAGCACCACGTACCAGCAATCCGGGCCCGGCACGGCCTGCAGGGCTTCGCCCACGCCTTCGGCAAACGCGGTCTCGCCGAACAGGAAGAACGGAATGTCGGCGCCGAGCGGCAGACCCAGGTCCATCAGTTCCTGTTGCGTCAATCCGGCCTGCCACAGGTGGTTGGCCGCCATCAGCGCGGTGGCCGCGTCCGACGAGCCGCCGCCCAGCCCGCCGCCCATCGGCAGGATCTTCTCGATGGCGACATCGATGCCCGGCGGCAGGCGGCCGTGGCGGCGTTGGTACTCCGCCTGCAGCAGGCGCAGCGCGCGCACGATCAGGTCCTGCTCCTGCGGCACGCCCGGCACCTCGTTGGTGCGCACGATGAGTTCGTCCTCGCGCAGGTCGAAATGCAGGGTGTCGCCGTGGTCGATCAGCTGGAACACGCTTTGCAGCAGGTGGTAGCCGTCGGCGCGGCGGCCGGTCACGTGCAGGAACAGATTCAGTTTGGCCGGAGCCGGGCAATGGTGAAGCGAACGCATTGATGCTTATCCCTGCCCTGCCTGATTGATGACAATGCGGATCTCGAGGTCCTGGATGTCGCCCACCGCGGCCCGGGTGGCGTGAATGACGCGCGGCGCCGGCTGGGCGGCATTCGGGTCCTGCCATTCGACGAAGCGCAGGCGCCAGCCGTCCTGCGTGACGACCTCGTTGCCTGCCGGCGATGCGCTGAAGCGCTGCCCTTGCGCGTCCACGGCATAGCCCTGCAGCCAGTCGCGCAGGCCGGACACCGGCAGCGGCCAGCCCAGCGTGCGCTGGCTCAGGGTGTCGACGTCGGCTTCCGTTACCGGCGCGCGACCGGCCTGGGTCAGCGTGGCCGACTGGGGCGTGACCTCGATGGTCGCGACCGTCTGGCCCAGCGGGTTGGCGATGGTGACATCCACACGGCCCGGGCGCTGCGCCCAGTCGAAATTGACGGTCATCGATTCGCGGTTGCCGCTCTTCTGGTAGTTGACCGACAGGCGGCCGTCCAGGTCGATGCTGTCGCGGTAGGCGCCCACGGTGGCGACATTGGTGCTGGTGGTGGCGCAGCCGGCCAGGGTGATGAAGGCAGCGCTGAGGGCGAGCAGGGACAGGCGTCGGGTAATCGGCATCGGCAATGGGTCGGAATCGAAAGCGTGGATTATTTCACAAGCTCTGGCGCAGGCGCGCCAGCGTGCTGCGCAGGGTGTCGTTCTGCGGGTCCTTGGCGCGCGCCTCGCGCCACAACTCCTGCGCGGCGACCTGCTGCCCCTTCTGGAACAGCACCTCGCCCAGGTGCACGGCGATTTCCGGATCGCGCCGCAGCGCATAGGCATTGCGCAGGTATTTTTCGGCCTCGTCCAGCTTGCCCAGGCGGTACTGGACCCAGCCCATGCTGTCCATGATGAAGGGGTCGCCCGGCGCCATCTCGAGCGCCTTGGCGATCAGGGTGTAGGCTTCCTGCAGGCGGACATTGCGTTCGGCCAGCGAATAGCCGAGGGCGTTGTAGGCGTGGTGGTTGTCCGGCGCCAGCGCCATCACCTCGCGCAGCAGCTTTTCCATCACCTCGACGCGGCCGACCTTTTCGGCCAGCAGGGCGAAGTCGTACAGCAGGTCCGGGTTCTTCGGGAAGCGCTTGGCGGCGGCTTCCATCAGCGTATAGGCTTCCAGCAGGCGGCCGGCATCGCGCAGCAGCTGCACCTCGGCCACCGCCACCTGGGCCTGCTGCGCCGGCTCGATGGGTTTCAGGCCGGCCAGCAGCTTGCGCCCGCCCGCCAGGTCGCCCCCCTTGGCCATCAACTGGGCACGGCGCAGCTGGGCGCTGAGCAGCAGCTCGGGGTCGGTGCCCGCGGGCACCTTGTCGAGCCAGGCCAGCGCGCCGGGGACATCGCCGCGCTCGTCCGCGATCTGGGCCAGGATCAAGAGCGCCCGGGTCGGGTCGCGCTCGTCGTCCGGATTGCGGCCGAGCACCTCGACGAAGCGGGTGAAATAGCCTTCGGCGGCCTTGGCGTCGTTCATCTGGGTGGCCAGCACGCCCAGCGCGTACAGGTTGCCGGCATCGTCCGGGCGTCCCTTGAGCAGGGTCTCGAACTGGGCGCGCGCCTGCGGGTACTGCTTCTGGTTGACCAGTACCCGGGCGTGCGCGGCGCGCACCTCGCGCGCCTCCGGATGGGTTTTCAGGAAGGCTTCCAGCATCGGGGCGATCTTCGCGTCGTCCCCGATGACCTGGGCCATTATGAGCACCGCGATTTCGGAATCCGGCTTGACGGCAAGCGCGGCCTGGGCTGCGCGCTGGGCCGCTTCCCGGTCGCCGCGCGCCAGGGCCGCCTGGGCGCGTACGATGTGCGCTTCGAACGTGTCGTTGTAGGGAGCGATGACGCGCTCGAGCATCGCATTGGCCGCGTCCTTGTCCTTGGCGCGGCCGAGCAGTTGCTGGATCTGGAACAGCAGCACGCCGCGCTTGTCCGCAGGCGCTTCCTTCAGGCGCTCCACGAAGATCGGTTCGACGTCGGCGATATTGTCCGAGGTGACCACCATGCCGACGAAGTACTGGGTTGCCTCGTCCGACTTCGGGTCGAGCTCGCGCCACAGGCGCACGGCGGCCAGGGTGTCGTCGGCCTGGCGCGCGGTTACGGCCATCTCGGCCGCGCGGCGCGCCAGGCGCGGGTCGCGCGTCTGCTGGGCCAGCGACAGCATGGTGAGATACGGGCCCTGCCAGTCGCCCTTGCGGAATGCAAACTCGGCCTTAAGTAACTGGTTCAGCATGCTGCTGGTCAGCTCGACCTTCGGCAGCCGCGCTTCCACCTCGGCTCGTGCTTTCGCCTCAGCCTCCTCCTCGTCGTCCGCCTGCGCGGTGTCGGCGTCGCCGGACTGCGCCTCGGCGTCGGCCAGCGGCGTGTCCGAAGTGGCGCTTGCGGCCCCGGGCGCGGCCTGTTGTGCGGTTTGCTGTCCGGGCGCGACAGCGCATGCCGCCAGGATGCTGGAGAGGGTTACAATGACGAAAGCGTTTTTCAAGGCAATTCCATTCTGAGATGTTGTCTCTGATTCTACGCTCAAGCATGCGCCCGCGTGCACTGCAGCGCGTTTACTTAATTGCTGCCTAAGAATTTACACCACTCCCCTTACCCCATGCCTGAACTGCCAGAAGTAGAAGTCACCCGGCGCGGTGTCGCGCCCCATATCGAAGGCCGCGTCGTCGAGGGGGCGGTCTTGCGCCGCGAAGGCCTGCGCTGGCCCTTCCCGCCCGGCTTGTCCGAGCTGCTGGCCGGACGCCGCATCCTTGCTACCGGCCGCCGCGGCAAGTACCTGCTGATCGAATTCGAGCACGGCACCCTGATCGTCCACCTCGGCATGTCCGGCCACCTGCGCGTGCTGCCGCCCGGGATCGAGCCGCGCAAGCACGACCACTTCGACCTGGTGGTGAACGGTCCGGAGGGCCGGCAGGTGCTGCGCCTGCACGACCCGCGCCGCTTCGGCGCCGTGCTCTGGCACGGCAAGGACGAGGGCGAGCTCGAAGAACACCTGCTGCTGCGCGGGCTCGGCGTGGAGCCGCTGGGCGAGGGCTTTTCGGGCGAACTCCTGTGGCGCGAGACGCGCAAGCGCAATGCGCCGATCAAGCAGGTGCTGCTGGCGGGCGACATCGTGGTCGGCGTCGGCAACATCTACGCCTGCGAAAGCCTGTTCCGCGCCGGGATCAACCCGAAGACGCCGGCCGCGCGCATCAGCCGCGCCCGCTACGACCGCCTGGCCGAGGCCATCAAGGACATCCTGGCGGCTGCCATCGTGCAGGGCGGCAGTACGCTGCGCGACTTTATTGCGGTAAACGGGCAATCTGGGTATTTCCAGCAGACATATTTCGTCTATGATCGTGCTGGAGTGCCCTGCCGCAACTGTGGGTCGCCGGTCCGCCAGATCAAGCAGGGCCAGCGTTCGACCTTCTACTGCGTGCAATGCCAGCGCTGAACGTAACGAACCCACAAAGATGCAGGATTTTCAACAGTATGGCGCCTGGCGCGCCGCCGTCGCGCAGCAGCTGGAGGGCTATGGCGCCGCGCTGCGCGAGGCCGCGCTGATCGACGGCGCCGGCGAGCAGCAGCTCGGGCGCGCCCTGGCGCGCCTGCGCGACGACCGCCTGTCGGTCGCCTTCGTGGCCGAGTTCTCGCGCGGGAAGACCGAGCTGATCAACGCGATCTTCTTCGCCGACTACGGCCAGCGCATCCTGCCGTCCAGTGCCGGGCGCACCACCATGTGCCCGACCGAACTGCTGTACGACCCGGCGCTGCCGCCCTGCATTCGCCTGCTGCCGATCGAGACCCGGCGCCAGCACCTGTCCACCAGCGATTTCCGTGAGGACGCCGCTGCCTGGACCGTGCTGCCGCTCGAACTGGACGCCCCGGAGCGCATGACGGAGGCCTTCCGCCAGGTGAGCCAGACCCGCCGCGTGCCCTCTCTCGAGGCGCAGGAATACGGCCTGTGGGATCCGGAAGACCCGGACCTCGCTTCTAGCCTGGGCGCGGACGGCACGGTCGAGATCCCGCAATGGCGCCACGCCATCATCAACCTGCCCCACCCGCTGTTGAAACAGGGTCTGGTGATCCTCGACACGCCCGGCCTGAACGCGATCGGCACCGAGCCCGAGCTGACCCTCAAGCTGATCCCCAACGCGCACGCGGTGCTGTTCGTGCTGGCCGCCGACACCGGCGTGACCAGGAGCGACATCGACGTCTGGCGCACCCACATCGGCGCCGGGCCGGGACGCCTGGCGGTGCTGAACAAGATCGACGCCATGTGGGACGAACTGCGCTCGCCGCAGGAAAACGAGGCCGAGATCGCACGCCAGCAGCACGATGCCGCCCAGCTGCTCGGCCTGGATGCCGCACGCGTGCACCCGGTGTCAGCGCAGAAGGCCCTGGTCGGCAAGATCAACGGCGACATGGCCCTGTTCGAGAAGAGCCGCCTGGGCCTGCTGGAAGCCGCGCTGTTCCACGACCTGGTCCCGGCACGCCGCGCCATCATCGCGGGCCAGCTGCGCGCAGACCTCGAGCAGCTGGCAGCCGGCCAGCAGGCGCTGGGCGCGGCGCGCATGCGCGACCTGGTCGAGCAGTTGCAGGAACTGAAAAGCCTGCGCGGCAAGAACCAGGGCGTGATCGCCCACATGATGCGCCGCGTCGAGCTGGAAAAGAAGGAATTCGACGCCAGCCTGTTCAAGCTGCAGGGCACGCGCGCGGTGTTCGCGCGCCTGTCCACCGAGCTGTACTCGACGCTGGGCATGGACGCCGTGCAGGAGCACACCGAGGCCGTACGCGCGGCCATGCAGGCGGCGCGCTTCGCGACCGGCATGCGGGCGCCGGTGCGCAGCTATTTCGAGGCGATGCGCGCCAACCTGGAGGCGTCATCGGGCAAGGTCGGCGAGATCGGCGCCATGATGGACAGCATGGTCCGCAAGTTTTCAAGCGAGCATGGCCTGTCCCTGAGCAGCCCGATGTCGCTGTCGCTGGAGCGCTACCGGCGCGAAATCGATGAGGTGGAAGCGCTGTTCCTGAAGCAGTTCGGCACCGCCACCCTGCTCATGACCAGCCGCGCCACCCTGCTCGAGCGCTTCTTCGACTCGATCGCCTCGCGCGTGCGCCACATCTTCCGCGCCGCCAACACCGATGCGGAAGCCTGGCTGAAGGTGATCATGGCCCCGCTCGAGACGGCGATCCGCCAGCACCGCGACCAGCTGCGCCACCGCCAGGCTTCGATCCAGCGCATCCACGACGCCACCGACAGCCTGGAACAGAAGATCGCCGCCTTCGAGAGCAGCCAGCAGGCCTGGGACGGCACCCGCGCGCAGCTGGCGGGCATGGCGGAGCAGCTCGCCGCAGTATTGGAGAAACAAGCAGCATGAAACGCCTCACCGAATTCGACCAGCTGGCCGACCCGACCTTCTCGCAGGCGGTAATCGACTGGCAGCGCAGCCACGGCCGCCACACCCTGCCCTGGCAGAACACCACCGACGCCTACCGCATCTGGCTGTCCGAGATCATGCTGCAGCAGACCCAGGTAGCGGCAGTGCTCGGCTACTACGCGCGCTTCCTGGAGCGCTTCCCGACCGTGCAGGCGCTGGCCGAGGCGCCGAGCGAGGACGTGATGGCGCACTGGAGCGGCCTGGGTTACTACACCCGCGCGCGCAACCTGCACGCCTGCGCCAAGCGCGTGGTCCAGGACTACGGCGGCGTGTTCCCGAGCGACCCGGCGCTGCTGGCCGAGCTGCCCGGCATCGGCCGCTCGACCGCCGCGGCGATTGCCGCCTTCTCCAGCGGCGCACGCGCCGCGATCCTGGACGGCAACGTCAAGCGCGTGTTCGCGCGGGTGTTCGGCATCGACCAGTATCCGGGCGAAAAACGGGTCGAGGATGCGCTGTGGCGGCGCGCCGATGCGCTGCTGCCGGCGGAAGGGATCGAGTCGTACACGCAGGGCCTGATGGACCTGGGCGCGACGCTGTGCACCCGCAGCCGCCCGGATTGCCCGCGCTGCCCGCTGCAGGCGAGATGCGTCGCCTACGCGACCGGGCGCACGGCGGAACTCCCGGTACGCAAGCCGAAGAAGGCCACGCCGGAAAAGCGCGCCGCACTGCTGGTGGTGATCGACCGCGGGCAGGTGCTGCTGGAGCAGCGCCCGGGCACCGGGATCTGGGGCGGGCTGATGTCGCTGCCGGAGGTCGACGGGCACCTGGGGGTGGATGTGGATGCCGTGTCGTCGCCGGAGGTGGCCGCCGCCGCGGCGCAGTTCGGGACGGTGGACGAGGTGCAGGCGCTCAGGCCGCTGGTGCATGTGTTCACCCACTACAAGCTGCATATCGCGCCGTGGCAGGTGACGCTGGATGCACGTGGGAGTGCAACCGGCAGGCACCTGTGGTGGGACCTGCATGCGATCGGAGAGGCGCCGCTGCCGGCGCCGGTGAAGAAGCTGCTGCAGGAGCTGGGGACGCCGGGCCTGTTCGACTAGGCCTCAGAAGTTCGTAGGGTGGGCGGCTCCACCCGGGAACATGCCGAACGCTCCATGAGCGCCGCCCACGCGTTCAAACTACGGCGACGCGGCCCGTGCGCCTGTTCTTCTACCTGCTGAACGCGTGGGCGGCGATATTGCTCTTGCTGATCGCATGACCGGGTGGAGCCGCCCACCCTACGATAATCAGCGGCTGTTGACTCAGAAGTGATCGAGCGAGAAGATGCGCCGATGCTCCCGGATCGCATACCGGTCCGTCATCCCCGCAATGTAATCCGCAATCTTCCTCGCCTGCCGCATCGGATCCCCTTCCACCTGGTAATCGTTCGGCAACAGCACCGGATCGCTCAGGAAGGCCTCGAACAGCTCGCGCACGATGCGGCTGGCCTTCACGCGCATGCGGTTCACCTGGAAGTGCCGGTACAGGTTCGCGTACAGGAAGCGTTTCAGCGCCGTGGTCTCCGCGCGCATCTGCGGCGAGAAGCGGATCAGGGGCGGCGAGGCGCGCACGTCGTCGATGTCCTTCGGCGCCGCTTCCTCCAGCAAGGCCCTTGAGGTCTCGACCAGGTCGGCCGTCATCGCCGTGATCATCAGGCGGATCGTCTCGTACAGCGCGCGCCGTCCCGGCAGGCCCGGATACTGGGTCTCGACCGTATGGCGGTGGCGCGCGAACAGCTCGACTTCTTCCATCTGCGCCATCGTGAGCAGGCCGGAGCGCAGGCCGTCGTCGATGTCGTGGTTGTTGTAGGCGATCTCGTCGGCCAGGTTGGTCAGCTGCGCTTCCAGGCTGGGCTGGCTGCGCTCCATGAAACGGCGCCCGAGCTCGCCCAGCTGGCGGGCGTTCGCCAGCGAGCAGTGCTTGAGGATGCCCTCGCGGGTTTCGAAGGTGAGGTTGAGGCCGTCGAAGGCGCCGTAGTGCTCTTCCAGCTCGTCCACCACGCGCAGGCTCTGCAGGTTGTGCTCGAAGCCGCCGTAGTCCTTCATGCACTCGTTGAGCACGTCCTGGCCGACGTGGCCGAAAGGCGTGTGCCCGAGGTCGTGCGCCAGCGCGGTGGCTTCGACCAGGTCTTCGTTCAGCCCCAGGCTGCGCGCCAGCGTGCGGCCGATCTGGGCCACCTCGATGCTGTGCGTGAGCCGGGTGCGGAACAGGTCGCCCTCGTGGTTCAGGAAGACCTGGGTCTTGTACTCGAGCCGGCGGAAGGCGGTCGAGTGGATGATGCGGTCGCGGTCGCGCTGGAACTCGCTGCGCGATCCTGCCGGCGGCTCGATGTGGGTCCGGCCGCGCGACTTCGACGAATGGGCTGCATAAGGGGCAAGGCGTGCGTCGAAGTCCATGGCGTTTACTCCTGGCAGGCGGCCACGCAGTTGGCCAATGTTGCCCGCAGGACCTCCGGCGGCGCCGTCGTGATCGACGGGCTGCCCAGGGGCTTGAGCAGGATGAACTTGATCTCCCCGCCCTCGTTCTTCTTGTCCACCGCCATCAGCTCGATCCAGCGATCAAGGCCGAGGTCGGGCGCCACGGTCGGCAGGCCGGCCGCCTGCACCAGCTTGCGCACGCGCTCCACGGTCGCCGCGTCGATCAGGCCGAGGCGCGCCGACAGGTCGGCCGCCATCACCATGCCGCAGCCGACGGCTTCGCCGTGCAGCCAGGTGCCGAAGCCCAGGCCGGCCTCGATCGCGTGGCCGAAGGTATGGCCGAAATTCAGCACCGCGCGCAGGCCACCTTCGCGCTCGTCCTTGCGCACGACTTCCGCCTTGATCTCGCAGGAGCGCGCGATCGCGTAGGCCATCGCTTCCGGCTCGCGCGCCACCAGCTTGGCGATGTTGGCCTCGATCCACTCGAAATAGGCAGCATCGAGGATGGCGCCATGCTTGATCACCTCGGCCAGGCCGGCCGCCAGTTCACGCGGCGGCAGGGTGTCGAGGGTGGCGGTGTCGGCGATCACGGCGCGCGGCTGGTAGAACGCGCCGATCATGTTCTTGCCGAGCGGGTGGTTGATGCCGGTCTTGCCGCCCACCGAGGAATCGACCTGCGACAGCAGCGTGGTCGGCACCTGCACGAAGGGCACGCCGCGCATGTAGCTGCTTGCTGCGAAGCCGGCCAGGTCGCCGATCACGCCGCCGCCCAGCGCCACGACGGTGGTCTTGCGGTCGCACTTGTGCTGGAGCAGCGCGTCGAACACCAGGTTCAGCGATTGCCAGTTCTTGTGCTCCTCGCCGTCCGGCAGGATGATCTCGACCACCTCGCGGCCGGCGGCGCGCAGGGCGCCGGCGACGCGCGCCAGGTACAGCGGCGCGACGGTGGTGTTGGTGACGATGGCGGCCTTGCCGCCGTCGATGTGGCGCGCCAGCAGCGCGCCGTCGTCCAGCAGGCGGGGGCCGATCGTGATCGGGTAGCTGCGCTCGCCCAGTTCGACGTTGAGGATGGTGGGTGCCGCTTGGTTCATTGCGTTCATCGGGTCGCTTGCCAGCCGGCGCGCGCGGGCGGACGCATAAGCGGCATCCTGCGCGACGAGCTGGTCCAAAATGATCTGTACCATCGATTGTACGTTAGGTCGGCCGGTATCGATGACGAGGTCCGCGATCTCGCGGTACAGCGGGTCGCGCTGGGCCAGCAGTTCCTCGAGTTTGGCGCGCGGGTCGGCGGTCTGCAGCAGCGGGCGGTTCTTGTCGTGCGCGGTGCGCTGCAGGATGCTGCCGATCGAGGCGCGCAGGTAGACCACGGTGCCGCGCTCGGCCAGCAGCGCGCGGCTGGCGGGATTCAGCACGGCGCCGCCGCCGGTGGCCAGCACCAGGCCGTCCTGGGCGCTCAGCTCGCGGATCATGTCCGCTTCGCGCCGGCGGAAACTGGCCTCGCCCTCGATCTCGAAGATCCAGGGAATCGAAGCCCCGGTGCGCGCTTCGATCTCGTGGTCGGAATCGACGAAGCGCATGCCGAGCTTGCGCGCCAGCTGGCGGCCGATGGTGGTCTTTCCCGCCCCCATCAGACCGACCAGGAAGATGTTGTTGTTCTTGGGATGAGGCACTGCCAGGTCCGCAGAAATGAAAAAAGACGGCCAGTATAGACTGGCCGCCTCTTTTTGCGTCAAATCCGCCCTTAGATGTACTTGAACTTGTAGGAGGTCACCGTATTTCTCGGGGTTTTGACGTCCAGGGTAAACGCGCCCGGACTACAGCTGGCGTCCGGCGTCACCGTGATGGCATGCAGCGTTCCTCCGCGCGCCGTGGTATTGACTACCGATGCCGGGGCCACGGTTGAGACCGTCACGTTGGTGGCATCGGTCGTCACGAGCGTCGTGTTCCTCGGCATTGGATTATTCAGGCTGTCGGTCAGGCGGAAGTGCAGATCAACCGCCGAGCAGGCCGCACCGTTCTTGCCCTTCAGGTCAGTCGCTTCACCGTCGGCCGCAGTCCAGTCGCGCCAGGTGCCGTCGCTTTCGCGGAACTGCCGGATCAGGCGCGCATGGGAACCGCTGAACACAAGCTCGATCGAGCGGCGGATGTAGTTCAGGCCCCATTCCTTGTTACCCTCCGCCTTGTAGCCGCCACCGCCGTAGGGGAATGGCAGGTCGCCCTTCTGCGCGTTGTAGACACCGTCACCGTCGGCATCCAGGAACGGGTCGCCCATATCGCCCTGCTGCCCGGTCGCGGGCTGCGGGAATTCTTCGCCGCCGCTGAGGCATTTGTCGACCAGCGGACGGTAGGGCGTGGCGGCCGGGGAGAGGCAGGTGTACTGTCCGTCGCCGTTCGCGTCCACGAAGTTCTCGATACCCTGGGCGTAGGCCAGCACGGTGACGCGGGCGTCCAGCGGGCGGAATTCCTGCGAGCGCAGGATCACGGTGCATGCACCGTCCTTGGTCAGGCAGGCGCCCTGGGCCGCCGAGCCGATCGAACCGCCTTCGGTCACGAAGTTGACCGCGGTGTTGTCCGACACGGGGTTGCCGTACTGGTCAGCCATCATCACCGTGACCTCGGTTTCCTCGCCGTCGCGGTTCCATCCCTCGATGTTGTAGGTCTCGGCGCTCATCGACATGAACTTCTGGATCGGCAGGCCGGTGGACACGGTCAGCGTGTCGGACAGGCCGCTGATCTTGACGCCATTGCGCGTCGCCTCGGCCAGCACACGCACCGGGGTCGGAATCGTGCCCGACGAGACCATGGTCGTGACCAGGCCGCTCGCATCGGTGGTGGCGTTCCTGGGCAAGACGGCCAGGCCGCCGGTGGTGGTGGTCGGGGTAAAGTCCACGTTCACGCCGCGCAGGCCGTTGCCCTGCTGGTCGACGACACGGAAGCTCAGCTGGGCCGTTTCCAGGCGGCCCAGGCCTCCCGAACCCTTCAGGACGATCGAGTTGCCGGTGGCGCTGCTGCCGGTGAACTGGATGGCGCCGATGTTGGCGGCATCGACGTCGATACCGATGGTCTGGCTCGAGTTGCCGACCGAGACGGTGATGGTGTCGCGCCCCAGGGTGCAGCCGTTGTTGGTGTAGGTGGCAACCTGGACGCCGTTGGCGAAGGCGCCCGGCACCAGGGTGGCGCTGCCCATGCCCACGCACAGCGAGCTCATGTTCAGGCCCGACACCGAGCTTGCGGGCTGGCCGCCGCTGGTCACGGGGATGTTCAGCGACACGGTGCTGAAGGCCGGCAGGCGGCCGGTCTGGGTCGAACCGAAGCTCAAGGTGCCGACCGTCAGGGGCGCGGCGCCGACGGCGATATTGCTGGTAGCAGCCACGGTCTTGCCTTCGACCACCGAGGTCGCGGTGATCCCGGTCGCGCCGGCCGAGGTGGTGCCCGCCGGCTTGACCGACACCACGGCCACGCCGTTGGCATCGGTCAGGGCGGAGCCAGTGTCCGGAGTGAAGGTAACGAGGCTGGCGGCGCTCGCGCTGAACTGAACGATGACGTTCGCGGCCGGCTTGCCGGCGGCGGTCAGGACGGTCGCCTTGACCGAGGCGCTCTGGCCGCCGGACAGCGAGGTGATGGCGGCGCCGCTGCCGTCATTCAGCGCAAGGCTGACCTTCGGCTCGCTGGCGGTCGGGGTACCGGTTCCTCCAGTGCCCGTGCCGCCCGAGCCGGTGCCGCCCGTGGCGCCCGGATTGCCGCCTCCGCCGCCGCAGGCAACGAGCATGGCGGCGGCAAAGCCGATCGCGGTCCAGCGGCCGATCGTACTCCGGACATCATGTTGTGGAGAGTAAGGCATGACTTCTGTTCTTTCTATTGTTATGTCGTTGTAATGTCTCGTTCGGGCGCCGCGCTCAGCGTCCCGCCGCCGCGTCGGTCACGATCTTCGGCGTGATGAACACCAGCAGTTCGGTCTTGGTGCTTTCGCGTCCGGTCGTCTTGAACAGGTAGCCGAGCACCGGCACGTCGCCCAGCAGCGGGACCTTGCTTTCGTTGTTGCGTTCGGTCTGCTGGTAGATACCGCCCAGCACCACCGTGCCGCCGTTCTCGACCATGACCTTGGTCTTCACGTGCTGCGTATTGATCGCCGGGCCGGCGCGGGTTTCCTCGCCCTTCGAGTCCTTGTTGACGTCGACGTCGAGCACGACGTTGCCGTCCGGGGTGATCTGCGGCGTCACCTCCAGGCGCAGGTTGGCCTTCTTGAAGGTGATCGAGGTCGCGCCGCTGCTGGTGGCGACCTGGAACGGCAGCTCGACGCCCTGCTCGATCACGGCGACCTGCTTGTCTTCGGTGACCACGCGCGGGCTCGAGATGATCTTGCCCTTGCCGTCGGCTTCGAGCGCCGACAGTTCCAGGTTGAGGAAGCGGTTGGCGGCCGAGGAGAACAGGCTGAAGGCCAGCGAGGACGCCGGCGTGCCGCCGATCGGCGCGGCCGGCAGGTTGACCATGGTGGTGTTGGTGTAGCCGTCGCCTTCGTCCGGGGTCTGGCCGGTGACCTGGCCCACGCCGGTCAGGTTGCCGCCGATCGCGACGCGCTCGTTGCCCTTGACCTGCCAGCCCGAATCGCCGCCGCGCAGGGTGCGCAGGTCGGCGAAGCCCAGCTTGGCGCCGAGGTTGCGCGAGAAGCCGTCGTTCGCTTCCACCAGGCGCGCCTCGATCAGCACCTGCTTGGAGGCGACGTCGGTCTTCTGGATCAGCTTGCGGATGTCCTCGATCTTGGAGGCGATGTCGGTCACGAACAGCTGGTTGGTGCGCGGGTCGATGATGGCGCTGCCGCGCTTGGACAGCACGCGGTTCCGGTTGCTGGTGTCGGCGGAAGCGCCGCCGTCCGGATCCAGGCCGAACACGGTGCGGAAGGCCTCGACCTTCTGGTAGTTCAGCTGGAAGATCTCGGAGCGCAGCGGCTCGAGGTCGGCGATCTGGGCGCGCTGCTCGAGCTCGAGCTTTTCCTTGGTCAGCAGTTCCTCGCGCGGCGCGATCCACAGCACGTTGCCGTTCTTGCGCATGTCCAGGCCCTTGGCCTGCAGGACCACGTCCAGAGCCTGGTCCCAGGGCACGTCGCGCAGGCGCAGGGTCAGGTTGCCAGTGACGGAATCGCTGGTGATGATATTCAGGCCCGAGATGTCGGCGATCGCCTGCAGCGCGGCGCGCACTTCCACGTTCTGGAAGTTGAAGGACAGCTTCTCGCCGCGGTAGCCGCTGGCGTTGCCGCCCGGACGGTTCGGGTCTTCCTTGACCGGACGCACGTCGACGATCAGCTGGGTGTCGCTCTGGTACACCGACTGTTCCCATGCTCCTTGGGCATCGATGGTCATGCGCACGTTCTCGCCCTGGGCCGCGGTGGTGATGCGCGAGACCGGCGTGCCGAAGTCGGTCACGTCGAGGCGGCGGCGCAGCGTCTCCGGCAGGCCGGTGCGCAGGAAGTCGACGATCACCTGGTTGCCGGCCTGGCGCACGTCGACGCCGACCTGGCCGTTCGGCAGGTCGACCACGACGCGGCCTTCGCCGTTGCTGCCGCGGCGGAAGTCGAGGTCGCGCAACATGTGCTTTCCAGCCGAAACCGCGGGCGCGTTCGATGCGACCGGCATGCCGGAGGCGTTCACGGCCTGGGCCACGCCGCCCGAGCCTTCGACGGTGACGATCACCGACTTGCCGTCGATGGCGGTGGCATAGTTCAGCGCGCGCGCCATGTTCAGCACCAGGCGGGTGCGCGCGCCGGCCTGCACCACGTTCAGGCTGCGCACGTCGCCGAGGTTGATGTCCTGCGAGGTCTTGCCGGTCGCGTTGCTGGTGGCGCCGAAGTCCAGCGCGATGCGCGCCGGATTGGTGATCGAGAAACCGATCGGCGGCTTGGCCGGCGCTTCGCGCATGGCGATGTTCAGGACCACGTTGGCGCCCTGCTGGTTGGCCGTGATCGATTCGATGGCGTTGCCCTGGGCCGCGGCGGCGCCCGCGGCAAGCGTCATCAGGACAGCAGCGCCGCAGCGTGCCAGCCAGGCCGGCACGGTGATGCGGAGGGTGCGAATGGTTTGCGTGTTCATGCCTGGGCTCATTTCCCGGTCTCCTTGCTTTCCGCCAGCTCGATCGTCGCCTTGCGCTCGACCCAGTCGCCGGTGGCGTCCTGCACTGTTTCCCTGATGTCGATCGCGCCTTCGCTGATGCGCGTGACCAACCCGTGATTCTGTCCGATGCGCTGGCCCGCCTTGACCTGGAAGATCGACGCGTCGATCTGCACCAGCGCGTAGCTGGCGCCGCCCTTCTGCAGGGTGCCGACCATGCGCATGACGTCGAGCGGGTAATGCTCGAGCACCTCGCGCGGCCGGCTCTCGTCCGGCTGCAGCGGATTGGTGCTGGTCGCCGCCATTCGCGCCATTTCATTAAGCAGCTTGGCCTCGCTGAAGGGCTCGACCGCTTCGCCCGGGTTGTAGGCGTAGGGGACGAATTCCTTCGGTTCCGGCAGCGGTTTCACCTTGGGGACGGTCTCGCGCTCGACCTGCTTCATCCAGTCGCGCACTTCCTGCACGTCGCCGTCGCCGCAGCCGGCAAGCAGGGCTGCCGCGCCGAACGCGCAAACGGTCTGCATCAGCTTGCGCGTCATTTCGCCGCTCCTTCCTTGACCTTCTTCTTGTCCTTGCGCGCCTTCTTCTGCGCGCCGATCTCGTCGGCGTCGAGGTAGCGGAAGGTCTTGGCCACCGCTTCCAGCTGCAGAGCGCCGTCGCGCGTCGTGAGGATCATGTTGTTGAGCGTGACGATGCGCGGCAGATGGGCCATGTCGGCGGCGAAGGCGCCGACGTCGTTGTACTTGCCGCTCACCTTGATGTCGATCGGCAGTTCGGCGTAGTAGTCGCGGATCACTTCCTGGCCCGGCTTGAACAGCTCGAACTGCAGGCCGCGGCCGACGCCGGCCTGGTTGATGTCGGACAGCAGGTCCGCCATTTCCGACTTGCTCGGCAGTTGCTTCTCGAGACGGACCACGTACTGGTCGACCTGGGCCTTCTGGGCCTGCAGGGCGTCGAGGTTGATCGCCTGGGCCATCTTGATCTTGTATTCGTCGCGCAGGCTGGCTTCCTGGGCGGCGAGCCTTTCCTGTTCCTGGAACTGCTCGCTCCAGTAGAAGAAATAGCCGAGGCCGATGACGGCCGCCATCACGCCGGCTGCGCACAGCAGGCGCGGGGCCAGCGGCCACTGCCCGGGCTGGCGGCCCTGCAGGTCCTGGAACTGGGCGGCGAGCTGGGCGCCGAGGTCTTTGAGATCGATATTCATGGTGTTCCTGCCGCCTTGGCCAACTTGGCGTCCGGCTTGCCGTCGCCTTGCGCTTCCTGCTCGCGCGGGCGCTTGATCGCCACGTCCATCTGGAACTCGACGACCCGGCGCGCCGTCGCCTTGCCCTGGCCCAGGGTGGAGACCCGCACCTCGGTCAGGTTCGGGCGTTCCAGCCAGGGCGAGGATCCGGACACGTTGCGCAGCAGTTCGGCGACCCGCTCCTGCGACTGCGCATAGCCGTTCAGCGTCACCCGCTGGCCGTCCTGGCGGAAGGATTTCAGGTAGACGCCCTCCGGCGTCTGGCGCACCAGTTCGTCGAGCACGTAAACGGGCTGGTTGCGGTCGCTCTGCAGGTCCTCGACGGCCTGCTGGCGTGCCTTCAGGGCCTCGATTTCTTCCTTCAGGGTCTTGATCTGGCCGATCTTCTTGTCCAGTTCCGCGCTGGCCTGCTTGAGCACCAGGTTGCGTTCGTTCTGGACCGAGATGCGGCTGGCGTTCCAGGCGCCGACCAGCACCACCACGGCGGCGCCGGCGACGCCGCCCGCCGCCAGCATGGCCACGAACGCCGCCTGCTTCTGCTTGCGCTTGGCTTCGCGGTGGGGTAAGAGGTTAATGCGGATCATCAGCCGAACCTCCGCAGGGCCAGGCCGCAGGCAACCAGGTAGGCTGCGCCTTCCTGGCGCAGCTGCTGTTCACGCACGAGGGGACCGTAGGACATGCCCTGGAAAGGCGCCACGACACTGCTCGGGATGCGGGTGCGGCTGCCGATCAGTTCGAGGAGGCCAGGCAGTGCGGCGCAGCCGCCGGCCAGGTAGAGCTGGTCGATCCGGGTGTACGGCGTGGAGGTGAAGAAGAACTGGATCGCGCGCGTGACTTCCAGCGCGGCGCTTTCCAGGAAAGGCTGGAGCAGCTCGGCGCGGTAGTTCTCCGGCAGGTCGTCGGCGCGCTTGCGGGTTTCGGCGTCCTCGAAGGACAGGCCGTAGGCGCGCACGATGTCCTGGGTCAGGGTATTGCCGCCAAAGGGCTGCTCGCGCTCGTAGATGGTCTCGCCGTCCTGCAGCACCGACACATGGGTGGCCTGGGCGCCGATCTGGAACAGCGCCACGATCTGCCCGGGCTTGGCATTCGCGCTTCTGACCAGCGCGGCGCGCGCGGCATAGGATTCGATGTCCATCACGGTGGCCGTCAGGCCGGCCGCTTCGGCGATCGCCACCCGGTCCTCGACCTTTTCGCGGCGCGCGGCAGCCAGCATGACTTCCATGTCTTCGGCCGAATTCGGGGCCTGGCCGATCACGTCGAAATCCAGGCTCACTTCGTCCAGCGCGAACGGGATGTACTGGCTGGCCTCGGACTCCACCTGCACTTCCAACTGGTCTTCCGACAGGCCGGCCGGCAGGATGATCTTCTTGGTGATGACCGCGGCCGGCGGCATGCCGAGCGCCACGTGCTTGGCCTTGGTGCCGCTCTTTTTCCAGACGCGGCGCACGGCCTCGGCCACCTGTTCGATGTTTTCGATGTTGCCGTCCACGACCGCGCCACGCGGCAGCGGTTCGGCGGCATAGCGCTCCAGGCGCAGTTCACCCTTGCCGGCGTTTTCCAGCTCGACCAGGCGGACGCCCGACGTGCTGATATCGAGCCCGGCCAGCGGCGGACTCGATTTCCCGAACAAGGAACCTAGATTGATCACGAGCGTACTCCTCGGCTGCCCTTCCCGCCTGAAGCAGGATCTTGTGTTGAACGCCCGCTTGGGGGTATGTCCTGTTTACTCAATGAGTTGGTGCATATTTATGAGGCACCGCGTTAGATCGTACTTAAAAGGATGCACCCAGACAAGATATTTCTATGAGGGAACACATCAATCCGGCGCGTGCGCGCCACACTCTGGCATGGAGTGTTATCACCCCTGCCACGACCGTTTCCAGCTTGCCATTGTTCCGCTTGCTTAGCCTTAAGTTCTGACTCAGCAGTCCGTGTGTCAGCTCCGAAAGCCCTGACTTATAATGGGACGGTTCAAGGGAGTAAAAACCAGCATGAAAGAGAAACAATCGCCCAAATCGGGCGCCTCGAAGTACAGTCCCAAGCGCCTGATCCTGATGGCCTTCGGGGCCCTCACCGGCCTGGCCGCCATCGGCGTGCTGGTGCTCGTGTTCGCGCTTGCGATGGCCTACCCGAACCTGCCCGCGCTCGACACCATCACCGACTACCGGCCCAAGATGCCGCTGCGGATCTTCACCGCCGATAACGTCCTGATCGGCGAATTCGGCGAGGAGCGCCGCACCCTGGTGCGTTTCAAGGACATCCCGGACGTCATGAAGAAGGCAGTGCTGTCGATCGAGGACGACCGCTTCTACGAGCACAGCGGAATCGACTACTGGGGCATCCTGCGCGCGGCGTTCCGCAACGCCACCACGACGACGCGCCAGGGCGCCTCGACCATCACCCAGCAGGTGGCTCGCAACTTCTTCCTGTCGTCCGAGCAGACCTTCAAGCGCAAGGCCTATGAGGCGATGCTGGCCTGGAAGATCGAGAAGAACCTCTCCAAGGACCAGATCCTCGAGCTCTACATGAACCAGATCTACCTGGGCCAGCGCGCCTTCGGCTTCCAGTCGGCGGCCCAGATCTACTTCGGCAAGGACCTGCGCGACATCAGCGTGGCCGAAGCCGCGATGCTGGCCGGCCTGCCGAAGGCGCCATCTGCGTATAACCCGGTGGTCAACCCGACCCGCGCCAAGACCCGCCAGCAGTACATCCTGCAGCGCATGCGCGATCTCGGCTACATCACCGAAGCCCAGTACGCGCAGGCCAAGGAAGAAAGACTCACGATCAAGACCGACAGCACCGCCTTCGGCGTGCACGCCGAGTACGTGGCCGAGATGGCGCGCCAGCTGGTCTACGAGCAGTTCAAGGAAGACACCTACACCCGCGGCCTGAACGTGTTCACCACCATCACCAAGGCCGACCAGGACGCGGCCTACCTGGCGGTGCGCCGCGGCGTGATGGAGTACGAGCGCCGCCATCCCTACCGCGGCCCGGAATCGTATATCGACATCCCCAGCAGCAAGGGCGAGGCCGAGGAAGCCATCGAGGCCGAGCTGGCCGAGCATCCGGACAGCGACAACATCGTCGCCGCCATCGTGCTGAAGGCCTCGCCAACCGAGGTGACCGCCACCATCGCCTCGGGCGAGACCATCAAGATGACCGGCCCGGGCCTGTCCTTCGCCAAGGCCTGGCTGTCGGAGAAGGCGGCGCCGAACCGCCGCCTGCGCCGCGGCGCGGTGATCCGCGTGATGCAGGACGACGAGTCGAAATGGGTCGTCACCCAGATGCCGGAAGTGGAATCGGCCTTCGTTGCGACCAGCACCGAGGACGGCGCGATCCGCGCGCTGGTCGGCGGCTTCGACTTCAACCGCAACAAGTTCAACCACGTGACGCAGGCCTGGCGCCAGCCCGGCTCCTCGTTCAAGCCCTTCATCTATTCGGCTTCGCTCGAGCGCGGCCTGTCGCCGGCGACCATCGTCAACGACGCCCCGATCAGTTTCGACGCCGGCCAGACCGGCGGCCAGGCCTGGGTGCCGAAGAACTACGACAACCGGTACGAGGGCCCAATCACCATGCGGCGCGGCCTGACGCAGTCGAAGAACATGGTCTCGATCCGCATCCTGAACAAGATCGGCGCGCGCTACGGCCAGGAGTTCGCGACCCGCTTCGGCTTCGACGCCGAGCGCAACCCGGCCTACCTGACGCTGGCCCTGGGCGCCGGCTCGACCACGCCGCTGCAGATGGCCGGCGCCTATGCCGTGTTCGCCAACGGCGGCTACCGCATCAGCCCCTACATCATCTCGAAGGTGACCGACAGCGACGGCAAGGTGCTGTCCGAAGCGCGTCCGGAGCGCGCCGGCGTCGAGGCCAACCGCGTGATCGACGCGCGCAACGCCTTCCTGGTCGACAGCATGCTCAAGGACGTGGTGCGCTACGGTACCGCGACCAAGGCCATGGCGCTCAAGCGCACCGACCTCGCGGGCAAGACCGGCACCACCAACGATTCGGTCGACGCCTGGTTCGCCGGCTACAACCCGAAGCTGGTGGGCGTGGCCTGGATCGGCTACGACCAGCCGAAGAACCTCGGCAACCGCGAGACCGGCGGCGGCCTGGCCCTGCCGATCTGGATCAACTACATGGGCAAGGCGCTGAAAGGCGAGGAAAACGTCGAGCGCGACGTGCCGCCGGGGCTGATCCTGGCCAACGGCGAGTACTACTATGCCGAGATGCCGCCGGGCACCGGTGTCGCGACACTGGACGTCGGCCCGCCGCCGGCGCCGGCCGAGCAGAAGCAGCGCGATGCGGTCAGGAACGAACTGTTCTGATTTTTACCGAATGGTAAAAAAATGGCGACCCGCGGGTCGCCATTTTTACGTCTGCCGCAAGGGGAATCAGCCCATCGAAACGGGCGCCCCGCCCTGCTCCGTCACGTACTGCGACAGCGAGGCGAACAGCTCGGTATCGTCGCGGGTATTGCGCCACTGGTCGCCGACGCGCTTGTAGTGGTAGCCGCCCGAGCGCGCCGCCACCCACATTTCCTGCAGCGGCGCCTGGCTGTTGATGATGATCTTCGACGCGTTGTCCAGGAATTCGACTTCCAGCACGTTGCCGCTGCGCTTGCACTCGACGTCGACCACGTCGTCGTCGTTCAGCTTGTCGAGGCAGGCCTCGATGCGGTCAAGGGTGCTTTCGGCCAGCGCCAAAAATTCGGATTCGGTCATGCTACACTCCAAAGTTCGCTAATCAAACCCCCATTCTAATCGTGAACTCCACCATCGCACGTCTTTCCGGTGCCGGCCTGGTGGCCGTGCTCCTCGCCGGCTGCGGCCAGACGGGTCCGCTCTACATGCCGAACCCGCCGGCCAAGCCCTCCGCAGCCGCCGTTGCCGAGGCCAATCCGCAGCCAGCCCAGCCAGTTCCATCGAATAACGCCTCCACCCCGGCCCCAACCAAGTAAGCTTACCCATGTCGCACTTCCAGTACCAGAACGGCGTCCTGCACGCCGACAGCGTTGCCCTGCCCGCCATCGCCGAACAATTCGGCACGCCGACCTATGTCTATTCGAAGTCGGCGCTGCTGGAAAACTTCCGCGCCTATTCCGACGCCTGCCGCGGCCGCGACGCACTGGTGTGCTACGCGATGAAGGCCAACTCGAACCTGGCCATCCTCGACCTCCTGAACCGCGAATGCGCCGGCTTCGACATCGTCTCGGGCGGCGAGCTGCTGCGCGTGATCGCCGCCGGCGGCGACCCGGGCAAGACCATCTTCTCGGGCGTCGGCAAGACCGTCGAGGAAATGCAGCTGGCGCTGGAAAAGGGCATCCTGTGCTTCAACGTCGAATCGATCCCGGAGCTGCACCGCCTCAACGAGGTGGCCGGCAGCATGGGCAAGCGCGCACCGGTGTCGCTGCGCGTGAACCCGAACGTGGACGCCAAGACCCACCCCTACATCGCCACCGGCCTGAAGGCCAACAAGTTCGGCGTGGCGTTCGACGATGCCCTGGACACCTACCGCACCGCGGCCTCGCTGCCGAACCTGGACGTGGTCGGCATCGATTGCCACATCGGCTCGCAGCTGCTTGACGACGCGCCGCTGCTGGAAGCGCTGGACAAGCTGATCGAGCTGATCGACACCCTGGCCGCTGAAGGCATCGTGCTGCACCACCTCGACATCGGCGGCGGCCTGGGCGTGAACTACGGCGCCGAGGGCGACAAGCCGCCGGTGCCGGTGGGCGACTACCTGGGCCGCCTGTTCGCCCGCATCGACGCCTGGCGTGCCGAGAAATACGAGGGCAAGCCGGTCAAGGTGATCTTCGAACCGGGCCGCTCGATCGTGGCCGATACCGGCGTGCTGCTGACCAAAATCGAGTACCTCAAGCCGGGCGTGGAAAAGAACTTCGCCATCGTCGACGCGGCCATGAACGACCTGATGCGTCCGACCCTGTACCAGGCCTGGATGGGCGTGCAGCCGGTCAGCCCGCGCGAAGGCGCCAAGCTGACCTATGACGTGGTGGGTCCGGTGTGCGAATCGGGCGACTGGTTGGCGCGCGAGCGCGATCTCGCCGTCGAGCCGGGCGACCTGCTGGCGATCATGACCGCCGGCGCCTACGGCATGACCATGGCCTCGAACTACAACACCCGCGGCCGCGCGGCCGAGGTGATCATCGACGGCGGCCAGGTCCACGTGATCCGCCAGCGCGAGAATCCGGCCGATCTGTTCGCGCTGGAATCGATGCTGAAATAATCTGTAGGGTGGGCAGGTTTCCTGCCCACGCGGTGATAGTTAGCGATTGAAAAGCCGCGCGCGCTGATCTTGCTGCTGGTTGACCGCGTGGGCGGGAGACCCGCCCACCCTACGACACCGCGGCTTTATGCGTCTTCCTGGCCGCGCTCCAGTACACGCGCAATCCCAGCAGCGCCGCCACGACCAGCCCAAAAATGATCGGCTCCTGGAAGTCGTTCTTCCCCGCCTTCATCCACCAGAAATGCAGGATGCCCAGCGGCGCCACCACGTAGATCAGGCGGTGCAGCCACTGCCAGCGTTTGCCGCCCAGGCGCCTGACCATCGCATTGGTGCTGGTCGCCGCCAGCGGAATCAGGAGCACGAAGGCGATGAAGCCCACCGTGATGAAGGGCCGTTTCACCACGTCCTTGAGCATCCCGGCGACGTCGAAGAAATGGTCGAACCAGAAGAAGCAGGTGAAGTGCAGCAGCGCATAGAAGAAGGCGAACAGCCCCAGCATGCGCCGCAGCCGCACGACCCAGTTCCAGCCGGTGAAACGGCGCAGTGGCGTCACCGCCAGCGTGATGCACAGGAAGTACAGGGTCCAGTCGCCGGTGCCGCGGGTGAGGAATTCGAGCGGCTCGACCGGCACGCCCTGGAATACCAGCCAGGCCATGCGCAGGAAAGGCAGCAGCGCCAGCACGAACACCACCGCCTTGATCGCGCCGACCTGCTTGTTGGACGGAGTGAACGCCATCAGTAGAACTTCTTCAGGTCCATGCCGCTGTACAGCGAGGCGACCTGGTCGTAGCCGTTGAACATCAGGGTCTTGCGCTTGCGCTGGAAGAAGCCGTCCTCGCCGATGCGGCGCTCGGTGGCCTGCGACCAGCGCGGGTGGTCCACGTTCGGGTTCACGTTCGAATAAAAACCGTATTCGCTCGGCGCCGAGTCGTTCCAGGCGGTGCGCGGCTGGCGGCTCACCAGGCGGATCCGGACGATCGACTTGGCCGACTTGAAGCCGTACTTCCAGGGCACGATCAGGCGCACCGGCGCGCCGTTCTGGTTCGGCAGCACCTGGCCGTACATGCCGACGGTGAGCAGCGTGAGCGGATGCATGGCCTCGTCCATGCGCAGGCCTTCCACATAGGGCCAGTCGAGCACGCCGCTGCGCAGGCCCGGCATCTGCTTGCGGTCGGCCAGGGTGGTGAACTCGACGTACTTGGCATTGGCGGTAGGCTCGACCTGCTTGAGCAGGTTCGACAGCGAATAGCCGACCCAGGGAATCACCATCGACCAGCCCTCGACGCAGCGCAGGCGGTAGACGCGCTCTTCCAGCGGCGCCAGCTTGAGGATGCGGTCGATGTCGAGCGTGACCGGTTTTTTCACCTCGCCCTCGATCGTCACCGTCCACGGCCGGGTGCGCAGCGTGTGCGCGTTCTCGACCGGGTCGCCCTTGTCGGTGCCGAATTCGTAGAAGTTGTTGTACGAGCTGGCGTCCTTGAACGAGGTCTGCTGCTCCTGCGTCGACAGGGCCGCATTGCGGGTGACGGCGAGCTTCACGCCTTGTGCGAAAGCCTCGCGGTTGGCCATCTCCCAGATACCGCTGCCCACGGCTGCCGTGGCGGCGATACGGGCGATAAACTGGCGCCGGCCTTCATACACTTCGCGCGGCGTGATCTCGGACGGATACGGGAGGTCGATCCCGTTCGGACTGCGTTTGAAAAGCATGGCTGACTCCGCTACAGAGAGAGACTTCAGGTTACACCAGACGGCTTGGGCGCACGTTAGCGCCGGCTGCCGTCCGGCAAGGATGGGGCGCGGCATGCTGGACAAAAGCGCGTCAGGCCCCGCCCGGCGCCCTACCCGGTGGGAAAGGCGAGGATGAAACGGGTGTCGGGACCGTTCGACTGCACGATCGCTTTGCCGCCGTGCAGGTTCAAGATGGCGCTGACGATGGACAGGCCCAGTCCCGTGGAGCCTTCCGCATCGCTGCGGGCGCTGTCGGCGCGGTAGAAGCGGTCGAACAAATGGTCAAGGTGCTCGCGTGGAATCGCCGCGCCCACGTTGCTCACGCTCAGCTCCAGCATGCCGGGGCGCGGTTCGGCATGCAGCCTGATGGTGCTGCCCGCATCCGCATGGCGCACCGCGTTCGAGACCAGGTTGGCGAGTGCCCTCCGCACCAGCGCGGGATCGGCGGCGAAGCGCCCTTCCCCGCTGCATTCCAGGCGCAGGCCGCGTTCCTCGGCCATGCCCTCGAAGAAATCCGCCACCCGCTCCAGCTCATCCAGTGCCGCCAGCGGCTGGCGCGCCAGCACCACCTCGTCCTGGCCGGCGCGGGCGAGGAACAGCATGCTCTCGATCATGCGCGCCAGGCGCTCGAGCTCCTCGATGTTCGAGGCCAGCAGGGTTTCATATTCTTCGCGGCTGCGGCCCTGCCCGAGCGCGACCTGGCTTTGCCCGATCATGTTCGTCACCGGCGTCCTGAACTCGTGCGCCAGGTCGGCCGAGAAGCCGGACAGGCGCGCATAGCCATCCTGCAGGCGTTGCAGCATGGCGTTGAAGGCATCGATCAGCGGCCGCAGCTCGGACGGCGCAGCGCCGATGTCGAGGCGTTGCGCCAGGGTGCCCGGCTTGATGAGGGCCGCATGCTCGGCGACCGTGCGCAGGGGCCGCAGGCCGCGGCGCAGCATCAGGGCCGCCAGCGCGGCAGCCAGCAGGGCGCCGACCGCGCAGGCGGCCAGGATACGGGCGCGATAGCGCGCGAACATGGCGGTGCGTTCGGCATAGGCGCGCGCCACCACCACCGTCACCTGATTCGCGCCCAGGCGCGCGCTGCCCGCGACCACCCGGCCGGGCGTGCCGTCCTGCGCCGTCCAGCCGGCGATGGCGTCGCGGCCAGGTGCCGGCCCGGCCTCCGGCGGCACGGGATAGCGCTCGCCACGCGGGTTGATGTCGGCCAGCACCGCGCCGCCCGGCGCGACGATGCGCACCAGCGAGTTCTCCTGGCCGCTCATGGTGTCGCGAAAAAAATCGGGCTGCGCCGCCAGCAGTTCGGCCGCGCCCGGACGGCCTAGCACGATCTGCACCTGGCGCAGCTTGCCCAGCAATTGCAGGTCGTCGCGGCGCGCGATCTCGGCCACAAAGGCGCGGTACAGGTAGATGCCCAGGCCCGCCGCGATAAGCGCGACGATCAGCACGAAGGCGAGCGTCACGCGCAGGGTCAGGGAATGGCGCCAGGAGGGTTTCATGCCGGGGCCTGCGCCTCGCAGACGTAGCCCATGCCGCGCCGGGTATGGATCAGTTTCTGCGTGAAGGGGTCGTCGATCTTGCGCCGCAGGCGGCGCACGGCGGCATCGATGACGTTGGTATCGCTGTCGAAATTCATGTCCCAGACCTGGGATGCGATCAGGGCGCGCGACAGCACCTGGCCCTGGCGCCGCGCCAGCAGGTGCAGCAGCGCGAACTCCTGGGCCGTGAGCGCAATGGTCTCGGCGCCGCGCCGCACGCGGCGGCGCAGCACGTCGATTTCGAGGTCGGCGATGCGGATCAGTTCTTCCTCGCGCACCGGCCCGCGCCGCAACAGGGTGCGGATGCGCGCCACCAGCTCGACGAACGCGAAAGGCTTGACCAGGTAATCGTCGGCCCCCAGTTCCAGCCCGCGCACGCGGTCCTCGACCTCGTCGCGCGCCGTCAGGAACAGCACCGGGATCTGTTCGGTATCCGGGTCGGCGCGCAGGGAGGCGAGCACCTGCCAGCCATCCATGCGCGGCAGCATCACGTCCAGCACCACCAGCTCGATCTCTTCCTCGCGGGCGATCGCCAGGCCGTCGCGTCCATTGCGCGCGAGCCGCACCGCAAAGCCCGACTCGGCCAGGCCGCGCTGGAGGTAATCGCCGGTCTTCGGCTCGTCTTCGATTACGAGAATGCTCATAAGCGCATTCTATGCCGAAGGGATGCGGCCAAACATGACGAAACTGTCATCCGGCGGTCAGCCTGGCGTCGGCAGGCGCATGACAAGATGGCTGCCATCCCATGTCGAAGGAAGACCATGTCCAGAAATCTCATCATGCTTCTCGCAGCGCTGGCCGCGGCCCCTGCCGGCGCACAGCTGCGCCAGCAGCCGGCACTCGGCCTGGAAGCGGCCAAGCGCCTGGCGGAGCGCGCCATCCAGTCCTGCCGCAGTGAAGGCCGCGCGATCGTCGTGGCCGTGGTCGACCAGGGCGGCAACCTGGTGGTCGTGCAGCGCGACGACGGCGTCGGTCCGCACAATACCGAGGCCAGCCGGCGCAAGGCCTATACCGCGCTGTCGACGCGCAAGCCGACGCTGCTGCTGGCACGCGACGCGCAGTCCGCCCCGGACACCCGCAACCTGGCCACCCTGCCCGAACTCCTGCTGCTCGGCGGGGGCGTACCGCTGCTGGCGCACAAACAGGTCGTCGGCGCCATCGGCGTGGCCGGCGGCGGCGGGCCGCTGAACGACCATGCCTGCGCGGAGCGCGCCGTCGGCGCCGTGCCCGAGCTCGACCAACCCACCCCTTGAATATTGTTGCCTTAACTTAGGAGAACACCATGCACACCAACCACCGACTCGCCCTTGCCAGCCTGCTGGGCTTCGCCAGCATCGCGGCAAGCGCCGCGCAGAATCCGCTCAGCGTCCACGTGCTCGACCTGCAGAGCGGCCAGCCCACCGCAGGCATCGAGGTCACGCTGGAACAGCGCGCCGGCAGCGGGTGGCGCGAACTGGCGCGCGGCGTCACCAACGAGCAGGGACGCATCCCTGCCCTGTATCCGGAAGGTCAAGCGATGAAGCCGGCCGACTACCGCATCGTGTTCAAGACCGGCGAACACTACAAGCGCAAGGGACAGGCCAGCTTCTTCCCGCAGATTCCGGTCGAGTTCACCGTGAATGCGCCCACGCAGCATTACCACGTCCCGCTGCTGCTGAGCCCCTTCGGCTACTCGACCTACCGGGGCAATTGAGGTTTACAGCTCGCCGTAGG
Organism: Massilia sp. LC238; assembly: GCF_000735635.1. Taxonomy (NCBI): domain Bacteria; kingdom Pseudomonadati; phylum Pseudomonadota; class Betaproteobacteria; order Burkholderiales; family Oxalobacteraceae; genus Massilia; species Massilia sp. LC238. The sequence continues at coordinate 222,458 of NZ_JNNN01000030.1, forward strand.
AGTGCAGCCCCGACAGGAACATGTTCACGCCCAGGAAGGCGAAGGTCGTGACCAACAGGCCCACCACCGACCACCAGGCCGCCACGCGGCCGCGCAGGCCCGACATGAGGCGCATGTGCAGCCAGGCCGCGTAGTTGAGCCAGACGATCAGGGCCCAGGTTTCCTTCGGGTCCCAGGACCAGTAGCCGCCCCAGGCTTCGGCCGCCCACAGCGCGCCGAGGATGGTGGCGACGGTGAAGAAGGCGAAGCCGACCGAGATCGACTTGTACATCACGTCGTCCAGCACTTCCAGGCTTGGCAGGCGGTCGGCCAGGATGCCGTGGGATTTCAGCAGATAGGCGCAGCCGACCATCGCGGCCAGAGCGAAGGTGCCGTAGCCGATGAAGTTGGCCGGCACGTGGATCTTCATCCACCAGCTCTGCAGGGCCGGCACCAGCGGCTGGATCTGGGCGGCGTCGCGCGAGACCGTGTACCACAGCAGGAAGGCGACCGCGGCCGCGATGATCAGCAGCACGAAGGGGCCCAGCTGGCGGGTCGCGTAGCGGCCTTCGTAGTAGAGGTAGAACAGCGCGGTGATGATGGCGAACAGGATGAACACTTCATACAGGTTCGACACCGGGATGTGGCCGACGTCGGGGCCCATCAGGTAGGACTCGTACCAGCGCACCATCATGCCGACCGAACCGAGCACCACGCCGGCCCAGCACAGCTTGCTGCCGACCGAGCCGCCGAATTCCGAGCGGCCGGCCAGGCCGAGCCAGTAGAACACGGTCGAGAACACGAACAGTGCGCTCATCCACAGGATGGCGGACTGGCTCGACAGCATGTACTTCAGGAAGAATTTCTGGTTCGCCGCATCGATGGCGCCGCCGTACATGGAAATCGCCCACAGCGACAGCACCGCCACCAGCGGCAGCAGCCAGCGCATCGGTTTCCAGTACCAGCCCAGCAGCGCGAAGGTGGGCGCGGTGAGCACCAGGATCACCTGCTCGTAGATGTCCATGTGGTGGGCGTAGCGGTTCAGCGCAAACAGCGCCCCCACCAAGAGAGCGGCGCCGTACAGCCAGTCGAAGGCGTTCAGGCTGCGGAAAAAGCCCGGCTCCGGGGTATAGGCCTTGGGCTGGCCGGCTTGCGACAGTTCCATCTTGGTCTCCTTGCCGCGGGCTCAGGCCGGCTGCGGCAGTTTTACTTTCAAATCGTCGAATTCGCGCTCGAAGTCGAGCGTCTTGCGCTGGGTGCTCATTGCCATCAGCGCATGCGCGCCATGCTCGGTATCGCGCACCCACACCCACATGCGCCGTTCACGAATATAAAACATTGCGAACACGCCCGCTACCAGCAGCAGGCAGCCGAGGTAGACGATGTTCTTGCCCGGCGACCGGGTCAGCTGCAGCACCGAGGCTTTCACTTCGGTGAACTCTTCCAGCTGCAGGTAGACCGGGGCGCCGTAGAACACGCTGTCCGACAGCGCATTGGTGGCCAGCTGCAGGAAGCGGCCGTTGGCCTCGCTCGCCTCGACGGCCGGCAGGCCGGCGCGTGCGTTGGCGGCCTGCCACAGCTCCCACAGGGCGCCGTTGAGCATCTTCATGAAGATGTTGGCCGCCTTCTCCTGCTCGGCCTGGGGAATCTTTTCCAGGAACTGCGACACGCCGAGGAAGCCGCCGCGCCCCCCGCTCTCGCCGGCGAAGATGGCCAGGGTACGCGCCGCGGACTCTTCCAGCTGGCCGCCCAGGCCCGCCTGCTGTTCCGGCGCCAGCGCACGCGCCGCGTAGCGCCGGGCCGCATCCTGCCGCAGCGAGGCGTCGGCCAGCGCCGCGCGCAGGCGCATCCAGGTGCGCACGCTGTAGTCGGCGTCCGCCGGGATGCGCAGGAAGCTGAAGTTTTCCTGCGGATTGTTGCGCACGCCGGCCAGGTAGACCTGGGCGCCGTCGAGCGTGAGCGGCTGCATGTAGTTCATGAACTCGCGCGCCTGGCCGGTCTTGTCGCGCAGCTTGTACTGCACGCTCGGGCCGACGTTCTTCAGGTCCTTGGCATGGTCGGTCCTGGCCGCCGAACCGGAGGCCTTGCCGAGGGTGGCGCTGAGCTGCTCGTTGAACGAGGTGTTCTTCGCCACCGCACGGGCGTCCTGGTTGGCCGCGATGTTCTCGACGTTGAAGGGACGGAAGCCCGACCATTCCACCGACCAGGTCTCGTCCCCCTGCTTGAGCTCGGTACTGGATCCGACCGTGCCTTCGATCTGGAAGGCCTTGTCGGCCGTGCCGCTCATCGGGAAGCCGGTGAGCTTGAGCTTGCTGCCGCCGTCGTCGAAGCTCGACTGGTAGACGGCGATGCCCTTGTAGATCAGCGGGTGGTTGACTCTGATGGAAGCCGGGAAGGTCTTGCCGGTTTCATGGTCGCGCACCGTGACGTCGCTGGCAAACAGCTTGGGCATGCCGGTCGAGTAGAAATCGATGTGGAATTTTTCGAGCTTGATCGAGAACGGCAATTCCTGCACCAGCACGCCGGAGGCCTGCGGCAGCAGGGCCGTATCGCTGGTCTGGCCTTCGGCGATCAGGGTATTGCCGCGGAAGGTCGGGTTCGAAATGCCGAGGCGGTGCTGGGCCGGGATGTCGGCGATCACGCCGCTGCCGCCGAACGGCGTCTTGCCGAAGAACCACTGCTGGAACTTGACCGGCATCTCCGAGTCGAGCATGCCGCCCAGCAGGATCACGATGATGGCGGTGTGCGCGAAGATGTAACCGAACTTGTTGCCGGCGCCCTTCTTCGCCGCCACCAGCATGCCGCCATCCTTCTCGACCAGCTTGACCGCATACCCGGCGTGGCGCAGGCGTTCGGCGGTCTGGGCGGCAAGAAGGGTGCGGGCCACCGGCGCGGTCCACTCGGCCTTGTGATGGAAGTTGCGCAGCGATTCTTCGCGCACGTGCTCGCGCCAGCTGCGCATGTCGCGCACCATCTTCGGCGCATTGCGCACCACGCACAGGGCGGTGGACACGATCAGGAAGACCAGGATCAGCAGGAACCACCAGCTCGTGTACACGTTGTACAGGCCGAGTTTGGCGAACACTTCGAACCAGAACGGGCCGAACTGGTTTACGTAGTTCGGCATCGGCTCGTTCTGCTTGAGAACGGTGCCGATGACCGAGGCGATGGCGACGATCGTGAGCAGGCTGATGGCGAAGCGCATCGACGACACCAGCTCGACCGCTTCGGCGAACCCGCGGCGGCGGGTGTTCAGTTCAATTCCGGTGGTACTCATGTTCTATCTTCTACAGCGCCCAGGAAACCAGGCAAACCTGCCGAGCATACAGCAAAAAGGGCAGCCAGCTCAGCGCCGCCGCCCCTTCTTTTTCATATCGTGGCGCTGCTTACTTGAGGCCCGCGATATAGTCGGACACCGCCTTCATTTCTTCCGGCGACATGCGCTGTGCCAGCGTGGTCATCTGGACACTGTTCTTGCGGGTGCCGGTCTTGAAGGCGTCCAGCTGGGCATAGGTGTAATCCTGGTGCTGGCCCGACAGGCGCGGGTACTGGGCCGGGATGCCGCTGCCGGTGGCGCCGTGGCAGCTGGCGCAGGCGGCGACGCCCTTCTCGGCGATGCCGCCGCGGTAGATCTTGCGGCCCAGCTCGACGGTGTCCTTGTTCTTGGCGGCGCCCGGCTTGGCCTTCTGCGTGGAGAGGTAGGCGGCGATGTTGCGCTTCTCGTCCTCGGTCAGCATCTTCGAGTACGGCGTCATGATCGGGTTCTGGCGGTTCGGGGTGGTGAAATCGACCAGCTGCTTGTGTGTATAGGCGTCGATCTGGCCGGCCAGCTTGGGGTTGGCGACGATGGTCGAGTTGCCGGCGGCGCCGTGGCAGGACATGCAGGCCGGCAGGCCGCGCGCGGCATCGCCCGCATCGTAGAGGGTTCCGCCCTTGGCCGGGTCGGCCTTGGCGACGGCGGTTTGCGGCGCCGCAGAGGCACTACCGCACAGGACCAGGCTTGCAACCAACAAGGACTTCAAAAGCGGAAACGTCAAACGATTCATACAAGCACCCTGAAAAAGTCAAAAACAGATTTTGGAATTTACAGTGAAACAGTGCAGCGGCCTTACTGGCGCTCCCCCGGGGCGGAGCATGGTTCAACCCCTTATTGTACAATAGCTTTGTTTCCCTATCGCCATTTCGTTGTCATTTAAACCTTCCCCTTATGTCCAAACTTTGGCAGGCCCGGTTCTTCACGACCGTTAACCAGTTGCGCGACCTTCCCGGCACCCACGTGCCCGAAATCGCCTTCGCCGGGCGCTCGAACGCGGGCAAATCCACGGCGATCAACATCCTCACCAACCAGAAGGGCCTGGCGTTCGCCTCGAAGACCCCTGGCCGCACCCAGCACATCAATTACTTCTCGATCGGCGGCGCCCACGTGGCCCAGCACCGCAAGGACCCGACCATCGTCGAAGAGATCCGCGCCCTGCTGGTCGACCTGCCGGGCTACGGCTATGCCGAAGTGTCGGGCACGGCCAAGCTGCACTGGCAGAAGCTGCTGGGCGACTACGTCCAGCGCCGCGAGCAATTGGCCGCGCTGGTCCTCATCATGGACTCGCGCCGCCCCTTCACCGACCTCGACGTGCAGATGCTGGAATGGTTCGCCCCGACCGGCAAGCCGATCCACTGCATCCTGACCAAGGCCGACAAGCTCAACCAGAACGAAAAGACCAACGTCCTGCGCCAGGCGCAGAAGATCCTCGACAGCTACGTCGACGAGGACGGCGAAGGTTTCCCCTTCACGGTGCAGCTGTTCTCGGCGCTCAAGCGCATCGGCATCGAGGAGGCGGACGCCAAGATCCTCGAGCTGCTGGGACTCGATCGCGAGGACGCGGACCTGGACGACGCTGACGAAGATTCGGATTCGGAATAATCCCGGGCTCACCGGGACAACCTTGGAACTGACATGACCATCATCACTCCCGCCACCTATCCTGCTGCCCGCATGCGCCGCATGCGCCGCGACCCGTTCTCGCGCGCCCTGATGCGCGAAAACGTCGTCACCGCCTCCGACCTGATCTACCCGGTCTTCATCCTCGAGGGCGAGAACCAGCGCCAGCAGGTGGCCTCGATGCCGGGCGTGGAGCGGGTGTCGGTAGACCTGCTCTTGACGGTGGCCGAGGAATGCGTGGCGCTGGGCATCCCGATGCTGGCGCTGTTCCCGGTGGTCGATGCCTCGCTCAAGACCTATGACGGCGTCGAGGCGACCAATCCGGAAGGCCTGGTGCCGCGCGCCGTGCGCGAACTGAAGCGCCGCTTCCCGGAACTGGGCATCATGACCGACGTCGCCCTCGATCCCTACACCACCCACGGCCAGGACGGCCTGCCGGACGAGAACGGCTACATTGTCAACGAAAAGACCATCGAGATGCTGATTCGCCAGTCGCTGGCGCAGGCCGAGGCCGGCGTGGACGTGGTGGCGCCCTCGGACATGATGGACGGCCGCATCGGTGCGATCCGCAAGGCACTCGAAGAGAACGGACACATCCATACCCGCATCATGGCCTACTCGGCCAAGTATGCATCGAGCTTCTACGGCCCGTTCCGCGACGCGGTCGGATCAAGCGCCAACCTGGGCAAGGCGGACAAGAACACCTACCAGATGGATCCGGGCAACAGCGACGAAGCGCTGCGCGAAGTGGCGCTCGACCTGGCCGAAGGCGCCGACATGGTGATGGTCAAGCCGGGCATGCCCTACCTCGACGTGGTGCGCCGCGTGAAGGACGAGTTCAAGGTGCCGACCTTTGCCTATCAGGTCAGCGGCGAGTACGCGATGCTGAAGGCTGCCGCCCAGAACGGCTGGCTGGACCATGACAAGGTCATGATGGAATCGATGATGGCCTTCAAGCGCGCCGGCGCCGACGGCGTGCTGACCTATGTCGCGCTGGACGTGGCGCGCAAGCTGAAGGGCTGAGCCAGCCCCTGTCACGAAGAAACCGCGCCGAGTGTGAACCGGGCGCGGTTTTTTATTGCCTGGCGCCTCTTCCCGCTCAGTAGGCCTCGATGCTCACCGCCACCAGTTCGACCGCGTCGCCATGGACCTTGTCGTGATGCTGATGGTCGTGCCCCTGCTCGTGGCAGTCCGGCCCGCACATCGGCACGACGCGCAGCCGGATCTTGCCGTCCGCCGGCGGCAACTGGCGCAGCTTCTCGCTCAGCGGCAGGCTGTAGGTCAGCGCGCCATGGGCGCCGCGGTGGCCGAACATCATGATGGTGGCCAGGTAGTGGGGGCTGGAAGCATCCACGTGCGACAGGTCGTCCGGTCCGTTCAGGATCACCATGAAGGCGTCGTGCGACATCTGCGGGAAGTTCAGGGTGACGTTGGCCACCAGCACCTGCCCGGCCGTCCGCGCCGCCTCGATCGTCGCACCGGGCAGGTGCGCCACCGCGCTGGCCGGGGCCGCTTCGGACACCTCGCGCCGCTGCACGCTGCCGACGACGCGGGCGCGCCTGCCGTTCTGGCTGGCGACGGCATACCTGGGAATCAGATCCTCTCCGGAGCCGGGCTCGTAGTCGTAGCCGAACGGCGTCATCCAGGCATAGTCCCCGGCCCGGGTCTGGCTCACGGGCTGGCCCTTGGCATTGACGAAGAACAGCAGCGGATCGCGCGCCCAGCGGTAGTAGTCGCTGGCCCGTTCCTCCGCGGATTTCTGCTCGTCCGGCAGGTCGGTGCGCAGCTCGTAGCCGGCCGGCAGGAAAGGCAGGCCGAGCTGCATCTGCTTGCGCGTCCACACGTCCCACAGGCGGTCCATGTTGCTGTGGTGCAGGAAGAAAATCGGGTCGACCGGCGACAGCATGTCGGTCATGAAACCGCGCGCTTCGACGAAATTGCAGTCGCGCGAACCGACGCAGCGGTGGATCGAATTGTGCGGGCGGGCTTCCAGGATGCCGAAGCCGGCGCTGGTGTGGTGGTTCGACGTCTTGGCGCTGCCGAAGGCGATGAAGTCGGGCGCCGCCAGCGCCGCCTGGATGGTGGCGGGCGAGACGGCGTCCGCTGTGGCCAGCGAGAAGCCCGGCTGCTCGCGCCGGATGCCGCGCGCGCCCGGCTGGTCGAAGAACATGCCGCCGCGTGGATCCGTCACCATGTCGAACAGCAGGTCCGGCTCGAAACGGATGCGGCGCGACAGCAGCTGGCCGAGCTGGCTGCGCCCATCGAAACCGCTGCCGGGCAGCGACCAGTAGCCGGCGCCCGCGATCACGCCCGTGATCATGCGCTCGAAATCCTGGCGGCCGGCCAGGTAGGCCGGGTGGTTGGGATCGAGCACGTCGTCGAACATGTCGTCGGGGACCTGCTGGTCCACGGTCCAGTCCCAGTACGGCAGGGCGAAATGCGGGTCGCCGCTCAGCTCGCGGCAAATCTGTTCGAACCAGCCGAGGTAGGCGCGGTGCCACGGCAGGAACCACCAGTTGCCGTGCGGGCAGTCCATCGTGTGGACGATGGCCTGGCGATACCAGTTGCGCGGGTCCTCGGGCGGCAGCGCCAGCATGGCGCGCACGGCCTTGGCATAGCTCTTGAGCATGCGCTTGCCATGCTTGCCGGTCGCGTTGTAGCGGCGGTAGCGACGCTGCTTGTCGTCTGCCAGGGCCATGCCGAACGGCAGCATGCCGGCGCAAAGGCCGAGGCCGAGGCCGGCCGTCTTCAGGACTGCGCGGCGCGACTGCTTGAATACCTCGTGGTGCTTGTCGGTCATAAGTGCTCTCCGTCGATGTGAAGAACAATGTCTGGACTTAATTTGTCCAGGCAAAACGATGCGTGTCCGGATCGGACAGGCATGACCTCAGCCTAAACGGTCCACCGATGGGACCGTATGGGCAAGAACAAGCTCATCAGTAAGGGATTGCGCGGGATCGAGACAGTTTCCCACGTGCAGGCAAGAAGGGCGGGATGCGAACTCCCCGCCCGGGTTCAACGCCACTGTGGTGGCGGCTTGTATTCCGGGAACATTTCCTTGAACAGGAAGGTCATCAGCTGGTCGGTATCCTGCGGGCGCGCACTCAGCTTGACGATGCGTCCGAGACGGTGCGAATCCCACTCGAAGTCCCCGGTCTTTTCGCGGCGGATCAGCTCGATCATCTTCTTGACCACGGCGATCTCGATGTCGGGCTCGCTGCCCTGCTCGACCGTCACCTGCGTCAGCCAGCGGCGCTGGAAGTTCGGGTTCCAGCCGCGGAACTTCAGGTCCATGCTGTGGAAGGTCTTGTTCGACACCGAGAACACGCCGCCGCTCTCGTTGCGGTCTTCGCGGCCGCGGCCATTGATGGCGGCGATATTGGCCAGCGCATTGCGCATGCCCTTGGCCGATTCGCTTTCCTCGGCCGATGGCTGCTCGCTGCCGGTCGCGGCGCCGCGCTGGCGGCGCTTGGCATTGATGAAGTCCTGCATGTCGACGGGCTTCTGCTCGTCGAACTTCTGCGGCGGTTTGGTTTCTTTAACAGGCTCTTCCGGCGGGGTCGTGATCGTGTCCGGCAGGCGCGCGATCTCGATGCGTTCCTGCTTCGGCACCGGAATGGACGGCATGGGCAAGGGTTGGGGGGCCTGTTGGCGCGGCGCCTCCGCCTCTTTTTGTTGCATCGGTGCGACGTAGACCACCTTGCCCTCGTCGCCCGAGGCCGGCTTGGCCTGCTTCGCATCCTTGTCGGGCTGGAACAGCCAGATCACGACCAGCAAGACGTGCAGCAGGATCGTGCCGACCAGCGCCGGACGGTTCGGTCCCTGGCGGCCATACGTGAGCACCGGCCGGCCCTGCATCGGCAAGGGCTGGCCGCAGTGCGTGCACACGTCGCTGTGCTCGTCGTAGATGTGGGAATGGTCACGCAAGGTCGAACGGGTTCCTGATCGGCGTCTATCAATACTGCGAGAGCCGCAGTCTAACCGTTTTGCGGCGCCCGCGCACTTTGGAAGTACTTAAAGAGCAACACAACTCCCCTGGGAATCCCTTGAAGGATGTTACGAGATGTTTCAGACCGCCGGAAACCGGCAGGCGGATCGCTCCGCCTGCCGCGCGCCCTTAGTGTGCAGCTTCCAGCTTGGCCAGCTGGCGGTCCGTCATCGGACCGGTGCCGCTGTACTTGTCGAGGTAGAGGTAGATCACCGGGGTGATGTAGAGCGTGATCACCTGCGAGAAGATCAGGCCGCCGACCACGGCCAGGCCCAGCGGCTGGCGCAGCTCGGCGCCGGCGCCGATGCCCAGCGCGATCGGCAGCGCGCCCATCATCGCGGCCAGCGTGGTCATCAGGATCGGGCGGAAGCGCAGGATGCAGGCCTCGCGGATCGCCTCCTGCGGCTTCATGCCCCCGTTGCGCTGGGCGTCGAGGGCGAAGTCGATCATCATGATCGCGTTCTTCTTCACGATACCGATCAGCATCAGGATACCAATCATCGCGATCAGGGTCAGGTCCATGTCGAACATCCATAGCGTCAGCAGCGCCCCCACCGCCGCGGACGGCAGGCCGGCCAGGATGGTGAGCGGATGGATGTAGCTCTCGTACAGCACGCCCAGCAGCACGTAGATCACGCCGATGGCGGTGATGATCAGGATCAGCTGGCTCGACTGGGTGTCCTTGAACACGGCCGCGTCGCCGCCGTAGTTGGTGATGATCGAGGCCGGCAGCTTCATGTCGCGGCCCATCTGCTCGATGGCGGCGGTGGCGTCGCCCAGCGGCACGCCCGGGGCCAGGTTGAAGGACAGCGTGATCGCCTGCAGCTGGCCCTGGTGGTTGACCGCCAGCGGGCCGACCGTGCGCTTGACGGTGGCGAAGCTGGACAGCTTGACCAGGTCGCCGTTCTTGGAACGCACCGAGACGCGCGACAGCGCTTCGTCGTAGTAGCGGTCGGCAGCCGCCGCTTCCAGGATCACATAGTAGCTGGCCGCGGTCGAGTAGATGGTCGAGACCTGGCGCTCACCAAAAGAAGCGTACAGCACGGTGCGGATGTCGGCCATCTCCACGCCCAGCAGCGCGGCCTTGTCGCGGTCGATGTCGATGGTGGCCTGCAGCGCCTTGTTCTGCGAGTCGCTGGTGACGTCGCGGAAGCGCTGGTCGGCGCGCATGCGCTCAAGGAACTGCTCGGACCAGCCGCCGATCTCGCCGCCCGACACGCTCTGCAGCGTGTACTGGTAACGGCTCTTGCTCGGGCGTCCGCCCAGTTGCAGGTTCTGCACCGGCGACATGAACACCTGCACGCCGGCGACCTGGCGGGTGGCCTTGCGCAGCGCGTCGACCACTTCCGACATCGGCGGGCGCTCGCTGCGCGGTTTCAGTACCAGGAACATGCGGCCGGTATTGCCGCCGCCGGTGAACGAGGTCACGTCCTTCACGTGCGGGTTGGCGCGCACGATGTCCACCACCTGGGCCTGCAGCTTCTGCAGGGCCACCGAGGAGGTGTCTTCCGAGGCCTCGACGGTCACGCGCAGCTGGCCGATGTCTTCTTCAGGGAAGAAGCCCTTCGGCATGGTCATGTACAGCACGGCGGTCAGCACGAAGGTGCCGAGCGCCAGCATCAGCACCAGGAAGCGGTGGCGCAGCGCCATGTCCAGGGTGCGGGCATAGCCGTCGCGCACGTTGGTGAACATCGCTTCGAAGCGGCGGCCGACCCAGGACATGTCTTTCGGATCGACGTGGCCGCCATGCTTGATCAGGCGCGAGCACAGCATCGGCACCAGGGTCAGCGAGACCACGGCCGAGACCAGCACGGCGAGACCGACGATCACGGCGAATTCGCGGAACAGCAGGCCGATCACGCCCGGCATGAAGAAGATCGGGATGAACACCGCCACCAGCGAGATCGAGATCGAGATGATGGTGAAGCCCATCTCGCGCGAGCCGATCAGGGCCGCCTGCATCGGCTTCTTGCCCATCTCCATGTGGCGCACGATGTTTTCCAGCACCACGATGGCGTCGTCGACCACCAGGCCGACCGCCAGCGTGATGCCGAGCAGCGAGATGTTGTCGAGGCTGTAGCCGAAGGCGTACAGCAGGGACAGCGCGCCCAGCAGCGAGATCGGCACGGTGACGGCCGGGATGAAGGTCGCGGTCAGGCGGTGCAGGAACAGGAAGATCACCAGGATGACCAGCACCACGGTGCCAGCCAGGGTCAGGTTGACGTCGTGGATCGCCTCACGGATCGAGTCCGAGCGGTCGTTGACCAGGTGGATCTTGATCGACTGCGGCAGCTGGGTTTCGAAACGCGGCATCAGCGCGCGCACCGAGTCGACCACCTGCACGGTATTCGCGTTGGGCTGGCGCTGCACCATCAGTACGATCGAGCGTTCGCCGTTCAGGCTGCCGGTGGCCTTGACCGACTGGTAGCTGTCCTCGACCTGGGCGATGTCGCGCAGGCGCACCGGCAGGCCGTCGCGGGTGGCGACGATCAGGCCGGCGAAGTCAGCGGCGCGCATCAGCTGGCCGCCGCCCTGGATGGTCAGGGTCTGGGTCGGGCCGTCCAGGATGCCGAGCGGGGTGATCGAGTTGGCCGAACGCAGCGCGGTGGCCAATTCGGACATCGAGATATTGCGGGCGCTCATCAGGTCATGCTGGGCGCGCACCCGCACCGCGAAGCGCTTGCCGCCGTTGACCGTCACCTGGGCGATGCCAGGCAGGGTCGAGATCGCCGGCGAAACCAGGTTTTCCGCGTAATCGTTCAGCTCCGACAAGTCCATGGACGGCGAGGTCATGTGCATGAACAGGATCGGGGAGTCGGCCGGGTTGATCTTGCGGTAGGACGGCAGGTCGGTCATCTCCTGCGGCAGCTGGCGCTGGACCTGCAGCAGCGCGGCCTGCACGTCGACGGCGGCTTCGTTGACGTCGATCGATTCGTCGAACTCGAGCGTCAGCGAGGTGTTGCCCTGCGTGTTCGTCGAGCTGATCATCTTGATGCCGGCGATGGTCGCGAACTGCTTTTCCAGCGGCAGCGCGACCGACGAGGCCATGTTCTCCGGGCTGGCGCCCGGCAGGTTGGCGTTGACGTTGATGACCGGTGTGTTATAGCTCGGCAGCGCCGCGACCGGGATGTGCATGTAGGCCAGGATGCCGACCAGCACCAGGCTGATCGACATCAGCACCACCATCACGGGACGGCGGATACACAGTTCGGACAGGTTCATGCCTTGTCACCCTTCTGTGCGGCCGGCATCGCTGCGTTCGAGCCGGCTGCATCCTGGGACTTGGCGCCAGCCGGGCGCACCTTGCCGCCCGGACGCAGGTTCTGCTTGCCTTCGGTGATGACCTTCTCGTTGCCGGTCAGGCCAGTCACGGCAGCATACTCGCCGAAGCCGTGCAGGCGCGCCACCTTGACCTGTTTCGCCTCATTGCCCTCACCCACCACGTACACGAAGGTGCCCTGGGTGCTGGTGATGATGGCGTTCTGCGGGATCACGACGGCGTCGCGGATGGTCTGCGTGGTGACGCGGGTGGTCACGTACTGGCCCGGCCACAGCATCGAGTCCGGGTTGGCGAACTGGGCCTTCACGCGGATGGTGCCGGCGGCCGGGTCGACCGCGTTGTCCACGAACTTCAGCTCGCCGGTGACCGGCTTGCCCTCGGGACCGGTGCTGGCCTGCACCGCCACCTTGCCGGCACGCTGGGCCGCCAGCAGCGCGCCGAGGCTTGACTCCGGCATGTTGAAGGAAACGTCGATCGGGTCGAGCTGGGTGATGGTCGTCAGGGACGTGGACGGCTGCACCAGGGCGCCCGGATGGATGTCGATGGCGCCGACGCGGCCCGACATCGGGGCGCGGATGGTGGTGTAGCTGGCGCTGACCTGGCTGGCACGGGCCGCCGCGGCATTGCTCTGGACTAGGGCCCGGGCCGCCTCGACCTGGCTCTTCAGGGAGTCGACTGCGCTCTGGGACAGGAAATTCTGGGCGGCGAGTTCCTGGCTGCGCTTGTACTGGCGCTCCAGGTCGGCCAGGGTGGCGCGGTTCTGCGCCACCTGCGCCTCGGCGCGGGCGACGTTGGCGCGGTCGGCGCGGTCGTCGAGCGAGAACATGACCTGGCCTTCCTTGACGAACTGGCCTTCGCGGATGTGGACCTGGCGGATGGTGGCGGTGGTCTGCGGGTGCAGGTCGACGGTGCGCACCGGGGTCACGGTGCCGTTCGCGGACAGTTCCACGCCCACGTCCTGGCGCTGCGGCGCCACCACGTTCACGGTGGTCGGCGGCATGCCGCCCCTGGCGCCCGGGCCCTTGCCGCCCTGGCCGTTGTCGGCGTGGGCGCCGTCACCCTTGTTCAGGTACCAGGCGCCGGCGACGGCCAGCGCCACGACACCCACGATGAATCCCGCATTCTTCTTTTTCATGTTCGTCCCTTGCCGCCAGTCCCTGCGGCTCTTTCTCTTGTGTTATGCGCGCGTGCAAAAAAAAGTCGCGGTGCTGCATTCTCGCACGCTCTTGTTTCAGGATTGTGTATTCGCCATGTCGTCAGCACGAGCTTGCGCTGGTTTTGTCCCTTATTTGTTCGGGTAATACTCCGGCAGTACCAGGGTCACTTCCAGGCCGCCCTCCGGATGGTTGGCCAGCGCGATGCTGCCGCCATGCTGTTCGGCGATGTTGCGGGCGATGGTCAGGCCCAGGCCGGTGCCGCCCGACTCGCGCGAACGCGAGGTTTCGACGCGGTAGAACGGATCGAACACCCGGCCCAGCTCGCCCGCCGGGATGCCGGGTCCGCTGTCGCGGATGCGGATGCGCGCCGCGCCGTTGATGCGGTCGACGCAGACGCGCACGTCGCGGCCGTACTTCACCGCGTTGTCGATCAGGTTGCCGAGGCAGCGGCGCAGGTCCAGCGGCCGGCCCAGCAGGGCCATGCCGGCCTGCCCCTTCAGCGTCACCTGCTGTCCGGCGTCGACGGCGTCGGCGCACACGGCTTCCAGCAGCGAGTCGAGGTCCAGCATCTGCATGTTCTCGGTGGTGTCCATGCTGCGCGCCAGCACCAGGCCTTCGCGCACCATGGCCTGCATGGCCGACAGGTCGCCGATCAGGCGTTCCTGCAGTTCCGCGTTCTGCACCTTTTCGAGGCGCAGGCGCATGCGGGTCAGCGGCGTCTGCAGGTCATGCGTGATCGCCGCCAGCATCTGGGTACGCTGGAAGATGTACTGGCGGATCCGCGCCTGCATGGCGTTGAAGGCAGCGCTGGCCTGGCGGATCTCGCTGGCGCCGCTCAAGGAGAGCGGCGGACGGTTGATGTCGTGGCCCAGGTCCTGGGCGGCCCGCGCCAGCACCTTCAGCGGACGGGTGGTCATGCGCGCCACCACGTAGGCAAGCGCGGCGATGCTGAACAGGAACAGGCCGATGGTGGTGCGGTAATCGGTTTCGGGACCGGTGAAGGCCGAGCGCGGCGGCAGCACCGACAGGCGCAGTTCTTCGCCGTCGCGCAGGCGCACGTTCAGGGTTTCGCAGGCGCCATGCCACTGGGTGCGAATCAGGCCGTAGAGCACGGCCTGCTGGTGCGGCATGTCGCACGAAGCCGGCCGGTTGGCCGCCGAGCTGATGCCGTAGCCGTCGCCCAGGCGCGCCGCCAGCGAGCGCGCGAACCAGCTCTGCGACGCCGCCAGCGGCTGGACATTGCCGACTTCCAGGCGCAGGCCCGGGCGGTTCGCCACCGACAGGTAGACCGAGCGCGCCGAGGCCGGCACGATTTCGGTCGCCATCACCAATTGTTCGGCGCGTTCGAGCAGGTGCTGGTCGCGCTGCTGCTCGATGACGCGCTGGCGCTCGAGGTCGGCTGCCAGCTGGGTCAGCGCCGCGGAAATCAGGATACCGAGCAGGAGCGTGATGAACACGCGTCCGGTCATCGATCCGAAGAAGGCTTTCACGCAGGCGGCTCCACGGTCACCTGCCCGGCCAGCACGTAACCGCCGTTACGCACGGTCTTGATGATCTGGGGCATGCGCGCATCCTCGCCCAGCTTCTGGCGCAGGCGGCTGATCTGGATGTCGATCGAGCGGTCGAAGGGGTCGGCGTCGCGGCCCTGGGTCAGGTTGAGCAGCTGGTCGCGGTTGAGCACGCGGTTGGGGTGCTCCAGGAACACGCGCAGCAGGCGGAACTCGGCGCCCGACAGCATGATGACCACGCCCTGCGGATTGACCAGGTGGCGCGCGGTCAGGTCCAGGGTCCAGCCGGAGAAGCGCATCTGCTGCACGTTCTCGGACGGGGCATTCGAGGGCATCGCGTGCGAACGGCGCAGCACGCTGCGGATGCGGGCCAGCAGCTCGCGCGGCTCGAAGGGTTTCGGCAGGTAGTCGTCGGCGCCCATCTCGAGGCCGAGGATGCGGTCGAGCGGCTCGTTGCGGGCGGTCAGCATGATGACCGGCAGGCTCGAGGTGGCGCGCAGCTTGCGGCACAGGGTCAGGCCGTCGTCGCCCGGCATGTTCAGGTCGAGCACGATCAGGTCGGGGCGCGCGTCGTCGAGCGCCTTCCACATACCGGTGCCGTCGGCTGCCGAAATGGTGCGGTAGCCGTTCGATTCCAGGTAGTCGGCGAGCAGGGTGCGGATGTCGCGGTCGTCGTCGACAATCAAAATCGTAGAGGGATTATCCATAGCCTCAATTATCCGCATCTAAGCCAGGCTTGGACACCGTTTTTGTATCGGCTTGTATATGCCGATGAGCGCGAAACATATTGATACAAAGTATCGGACAGGGGAAATCCCACGGTTACACTTGTTGGCCATGATGGGAACCGTGCAGCGAGCAGTCCGGAAGCGAAGATGCACACCAACCTGCCTCTCACACAAAGGAAAACACCATGAACACCGTCCGCAAAAACATCGTGATCGTCCTGGCCGCCTTCGGCATCGCCGGCGCCTCGCTCGGCGTCCAGGCGCAGACCACCGCCCCGCTCGAGGGCCGCCATGCCCACGCCATGAGCAAGGAGCAGCGCGAGGCCAAGCGCGCCGAATTCCGCGCCTTGAGCCCGGAGCAGCGCCAGGCCAAGATGGCCGAGTTCCGCGCCAAGCGCGCCGAGATGCGTGCCGCCCGCCAGGCCAAGCTGGCCGAATCGCTGAAGCTGACCCCGGCCCAGCAGCCGGTGTGGCAGGCCTTCGTGGCCAGCATGACGCCGCCGCAAAAGGGTGAGCGCGCCGGCCAGCGCCTGAACAAGGAACAGCGCACCGCCCTGACCGCGCCGCAACGCCTGGAACGCCGCATCGCCCTGCAGAAGGAGCGCACCGCGCGCATGGAAGCCCGCCTGTCGGCCCTGAACAGCCTGTACGCGGCCCTAAGCCCGGAACAGCGCAAGGTCTTCGACGAGCAGCAGCAGCGCCGCGGCGGCCGTCACCACGGCGGCCATGGCAAGATGATGCGCGGCTGAGCACCTGCATCGACGTAAAAAAAGACGCCCTCGGGCGTCTTTTTTGTTCAGCTCACGGCAGCTTGGCCAGGGAATTCAAGAACTTCTTCGCATCCTGGTAGCCGATCACCCGGCTATCGGGAATCTCCTGCCCATCCGGCCCGAACAGGATGATCCCCGGCGGCCCGAACAGCTTGAAGCGCTTCAGCATCGCCTTGTCTTCCGCATCATTGGCGGTCACGTCGACCTGCAGCAGGATCGTATTGGCCAGCTTCGCCTGCACCGCCGGGTCGACGAAGGTCAGCTTTTCCATCTCCTTGCAGGACACGCACCAGTCGGCATAGAAATCCAGCATCACGGTCCTGCCGCCGGCACTGGCCAGCTCGCGGTCGAGGTCCTGCACCGTCTTGATGCGCTTGAACACCAGGCCCTGGTGCGCCCCGCCGGTCAGGTGCGCCAGCGGCGCCAGCGCATCGCGTCCGCCGGTGGCGGCGCCGACCAGCTGCACCGCTCCCAGTACGGCAAACGCGGCGCCCGCGGCCATCGAGGCCCAGTGGCGGTGCTTGCGCAAGAGATAAAAGCCATAGCCGAACAGCAGCGCGGCCCAGCCCAGCATCTGCACGATCGGCGGCAGCACCGGCGACACCAGCCACAGGGCCATCGCCAGCATCAGCACGCCGAACAGGCGCTTGACCGACTCCATCCAGGCGCCTGCGCGCGGCAGCAGCGAGCCGGCCGAGACGCCCACCAGCAGCAGCGGAATGCTCATCCCGACCGCCATCGCGAACAGGGCCGCGCCGCCGATCACCACGTCGCGGGTCTGGCTGATGTAGACCAGGGCGCCGGCCAGGGGCGCGGCGACGCAGGGTCCGACGATCAGGGCCGAAATGGCGCCCATGGCGAACACCCCGGCAAGCTTGCCGCCCGACTGGCGGCCGGAAGCGTTGGCAAGCCGGGTCTGCAGCGCGACCGGCATCTGCAGTTCGTAGAAGCCGAACATCGACATCGCCATCGCCACGATCAGGAGGGCAAACGCGCCCAGCACCCAGGGATTCTGCAGGGCGGCGGCCAGGCCCTCCCCTGCCAGGCCGGCGGCCACGCCCAGCAGCGTGTAGACGATGGCCATGCCGAGCGAGTACGTCGCCGACAGGATGAAGCCGCGCGAACGGCCGGCCTGGCGTCCTTCACCGACGATGATCGAGGACAGGATCGGCACCATCGGCAGCACGCAGGGCGTGAAGGCCAGGCCCAGGCCGAGCAGGACGAAAGCGGGGACGATGGCCAGCAGGCGCCCGCCCTCCAGGATGCCGGCGATACCGGCCATGTCTGACGGCTGGGCGGCGGCTGCGGGCGCGGCTTCTGCAGGCGGTGCCTGGACAGGAGTTGCCGGCGCCGCATCCATGGCGGGAGCCGGCGCCAAGGGCGCGGTCGACATCTGCGGCGCATTCGCGCCGATCGGCAACGCCGGCGCTGTGCCGCCGGCGCCCGCCGACAGCTGCGCGCTGTGCTCCTGCGGCGGATAGCACAGGCCGGCGTCGGCGCAGCCCTGGCTGGCGGCCGTCAGGGTGAACGGACCGCTGCCCTCGACCGGAATGCGGATCACCAGCTCGCCCTTGTAGGTCTCGACATCCTTCTGGAAGGTCTCGTCGTACTTCACCTTCCCGGGCGGGATCTCGGGCGTGCCGAGCTTCGCTCCGGCAGCGCGGAAGGCGAAGCGCTCGCGGTACATGTAGTAGCCCTCGGCGATCTGGTAACGCACTTCGAGGGTTTGCGGATCGGCCATGCGCGCCTCGAAACGGAAGGCGATCGCGGGATCGAGGAAGTCGTCGGCGGCGCGTGCGCTCCCGGCGCCTGCCATCAAGATCGAAAACAGGCTCAGGCAGGCAAGGAGAATGCGGGCGAAGCGGTGCAGCGAATGGAACATGGTGTTGGATGAGTTGTTTCAGCGCACCGGCATGGTACACCGGGCCGCCGCACCCTGCTCGGACCACGATGCTGCAGGCGAAAAAAAACCAGGCGCGGAGCCTGGTTTTTTAGTCGTCGCGGAAAGCGATTACTCGGCGGTTGGTGCTTCTTCAGCCGAGGTGACTTCCGGACGGTCCAGCAGTTCGACGTACGCCATCGGCGCGTTGTCGCCCACGCGGAAACCCATTTTCAGGATGCGCAGGTAGCCGCCGTTACGGTTGGCGTAACGTGGGCCGAGTTCAGCGAACAGCTTCTGCACCATTTCGCGGTCGCGCAGGCGGGCGAATGCCAGGCGCTTGTTGGCCAGGGTGTCGGTCTTGCCCAGGGTCAGGATCGGTTCGATGACGCGACGCAGTTCCTTGGCTTTCGGCACGGTGGTCTTGATGGCTTCATGACGCAGCAGCGAGACGGTCATGTTGCGCAGCATTGCCAGGCGGTGGGACGAGGTACGGTTCAGCTTACGGAGGCCGTGACGGTGACGCATGGTACTTCCTTTCGAGTGTTTAATGTCCAGTTCTTCGATCGTTCATGCCGGAGCATGACCGCGGACCGGTTCTAGGGGTTTAAAACTGCCCGGACAACATTGTCCGGGCAGGTACAGCAATTACTTCTCGAGACCAGCCGGCGGCCAGTTTTCCAGCTTCATGCCCAGGGTCAGGCCGCGGGATGCCAGCACTTCCTTGATCTCGTTCAGCGACTTGCGGCCCAGGTTCGGGGTCTTCAGCAGTTCGTTTTCCGAACGCTGGATCAGGTCGCCGATGTAGTAGATGTTTTCTGCTTTCAGGCAGTTTGCCGAGCGGACGGTCAGCTCCAGGTCGTCCACCGGACGCAGCAGGATCGGATCGACCAGCGGAGCGCGCGACGGTGCTTCGGCGGCGGCTTCGGTGCCTTCCAGGGCGGCGAACACGTTCAGCTGGTCAACCAGGACGCGTGCCGACTGGCGGATCGCTTCTTCCGGGGTGATGACGCCGTTGGTTTCGATGTTGATGATCAGCTTGTCCAGGTCGGTACGCTGTTCGACACGGGCCGATTCCACGGCGTAAGACACGCGACGGACCGGCGAGAACGATGCGTCCAGGATGATGCGGCCGATGGTCTTGTTGGTGTCTTCCGACAGGCGGCGCACGTTACCAGGAACGTAGCCACGGCCCTTCTCGACCTTGATCTGCATGTCCAGCTTGCCGCCGGCGGTCAGGTGAGCGATCACGTGATCCGGGTTGATCAGTTCCACGTCATGCGGCAGGTCGATGTCCGAAGCCAGCACGGCGCCTTCGCCTTCCTTCTTCAGGGTCAGGGTGACGGAATCACGGTTGTGGACCTTGAAGACCACGCCCTTCAGGTTCAGCAGCAGGTCGACGACGTCTTCCTGCACGCCGTCCAGCGACGAGTACTCGTGCACGACACCGGCGATCGTCACTTCGGTCGGCGCGTAGCCGATCATCGACGACAGCAGCACGCGGCGCAGCGCGTTGCCCAGGGTGTGGCCATAACCACGCTCGAACGGCTCCATCACGACTTTCGCGTGACCAGGTGCGATTGCTTCGACATCGATGATACGTGGTTTCAACAGACTGTTTTGCATGAAATGTCCTTTTCAATACCCTCGGCTCGTTACACCGATAAGGCTGATGGCATTAATAGAAAGCGCCTGCTCGACGAGCAGGCGGTGATACGAATTCGGATGCGAAGGAAGGACAGGAATCGAAATCCGCTGCGGTGCCAAGCCGTGCTTGCTGCGCCCGCACTGCCCCGCCATCGCCCCCGCATGCGCGGGGTTTGGCGACAAGGGGACGGCAAGCCGTCCCCAGTCGTCATTAACGCGAATACAGTTCGACGATCAGCGCTTCGTTGACGTCAGCAGCGATCTCGTTACGCTCCGGGAACGAACGGAAGGTGCCTTCGAACTTCTTGGCATCGACCGACACCCAGCTCGGGAAGCCGACTTGCTCGGCCAGCGACAGGGCTTCAGCGATACGCACTTGCTTCTTGGCCTTTTCGCGCACAGCGATCACGTCGCCGGTCTTGACCTGGTACGAAGCGATGTTCACGACGTTACCGTTGACGGTGAAGGCCTTGTGGCTCACCAGCTGGCGCGCTTCAGCGCGGGTCGAGCCGAAGCCCATGCGGTAGCAGACGTTGTCCAGGCGCGATTCCAGCAGCTTCAGCAGGGTCTCACCGGTGTTGCCCTTGCGGCGCGATGCTTCTGCGAAGTAGCGGCGGAACTGGCGCTCGAGCACGCCGTAGATACGCTTGACCTTCTGCTTCTCACGCAGCTGGTTGCCGTAGTCCGAGGTGCGGGCACCCGACTTGACGCCGTGCTGGCCTGGCTTGACGTCCAGTTTGCACTTCGAGTCGAGCGAGCGGCGTGCGCTCTTCAGGAACAGGTCGGTGCCTTCACGGCGCGACAGTTTTGCTTTTGGTCCGATATAACGTGCCACGTTGAATCCTTAAAATAATAATCACGCCCCGGAGGCATCGCGAGCGATGCGGCAGGCGCTAGTCCACTTCTCGATGAGAGCGGACGTGGCTTGAAAAACCGCCCACCGTGAAAACGGCAGACGACAGGAGCCGGGCAGTATAACCCATTTTCAGGGCACTGCGCCGGTCAATCTGGTAAAACACAACGGGGCGCAAGGCCCCGTCGTTGGCTTTTCGCGACGCAGGACGGTCCAAAGACCGCCCTGCTGTCACCTCAGCATTGTCGTATTAGATACGACGACGCTTCGGCGGACGGCAGCCGTTGTGCGGAACCGGGGTCACGTCCTGGATTTCGGTGATCTTGATGCCCAGGTTGTTCAGTGCACGCACAGCCGACTCACGGCCAGGGCCTGGGCCCTTGATGCGCACTTCCAGGTTCTTCACGCCCGATTCCTGAGCGACCTTGCCTGCGGCTTCGGCAGCAACCTGCGCTGCGAACGGGGTCGATTTGCGCGAACCCTTGAAGCCGGCGCCGCCGGAAGTTGCCCACGACAGAGCGTTGCCCTGACGGTCGGTGATCGTGATGATGGTGTTGTTGAAGGACGCGTGCACGTGGGCGATGCCCTCGGCGACGTTCTTCTTGACTTTCTTGCGTGCGCGGGCTGCTGCTGCGGCTGCGCTGCTCTGTTGCTTGGCCATGGTCGGTTCCTAGATTATTTCTTGAGCGATTGAGCTGCCTTGCGCGGGCCCTTGCGGGTACGAGCATTGGTGCGGGTACGCTGACCGCGCACTGGCAGGCCCTTGCGGTGACGCATGCCGCGGTAGCAGCCCAGGTCCATCAGACGCTTGATGTTCATGGACAGTTCGCGGCGCAGGTCGCCTTCCACGACAAACTTCGCAACTTCGTCGCGCAGCTTCTCGAGTTCGTTATCGTCGAGGTCCTTGACCTTCTTGTTGGTAGCGATGCCGGTTGCGTCGCAGATCTTCTGCGAACGTGGGCGGCCAATACCGTAGATAGCCGTCAGGCCGATCACGGTGTGCTGATGATTTGGGATGTTAACCCCTGCAATACGTGCCATTCGTTATTCCTCGAAATTAACCTTGACGCTGCTTGTGACGCGGCTCGACGCAGATCACACGGACCACGCCCTTGCGCTTGATGATCTTGCAGTTGCGGCAGATCCGCTTGACTGAAGCGTTAACTTTCATTTTGCACTCTCTTCGGTTCGTTTACTTTAATGATTTTTACTTGGTGCGGAACACAATGCGGGCCCGGGACAGGTCATACGGAGTCAGTTCCACCGTTACCTTGTCACCCGGGAGAATGCGGATGTAATTCATGCGCATTTTACCCGAGATATGTCCCAGAACCACGTGCCCGTTTTCCAGCTTCACGCGAAATGTTGCGTTCGGGAGATTCTCCAGAATCTCCCCTTGCATTTGGATGACGTCGTCTTTTGCCATTCGGTCTATGCCTTCCTCGCTTAACGCGACGGAATTCCGCCCTTGAAATTCGCCTTCCGCAACAAAGAGTCATACTGTTGCGACATGACGTAGTTCTGCACTTGTGCCATGAAGTCCATCGTCACCACAACAACGATGAGGAGCGACGTGCCACCGAAGTAGAAAGGAACTTTCCAATGCGAGGTCATGAACTCCGGCACCAGGCACACCAGGGTGATATAGACCGCACCGGCCAGGGTCAGGCGCATCAGGATCTTGTCGATGTAGCGTGCAGTCTGCTCGCCCGGACGGATGCCCGGAACAAACGCGCCGCTCTTCTTCAAGTTGTCCGCCGTTTCCTTGCTGTTAAATACCAGCGCCGTGTAGAAGAAGCAGAAGAACACAATCGCCACCGCATACAGCAACGCGTGGATCGGCTCACCGGTAGCCAGCGAAGCAGCCAGGTCTTTCAGGAACCCGATGAACGGGCCGCTGGCGTCCTTGCCTCGCGTGTACCAGTCGACGATCGTCGCCGGGAACAGGATGATCGAGGAGGCGAAGATCGGCGGGATCACGCCGGCCATGTTCAGCTTCAAGGGCAGGTGGCTGGTTTGGCCACCGTAGATCTTGTTGCCGACCTGGCGTTTAGCGTAATTGACCAGGATCTTGCGCTGCCCGCGTTCCACGAACACGACGGCATACGTCACGGCCACCACCAGAACCACGATGATGATCGCGGCGATGCTGCTGATCGAACCGTTCGAAACCAGGGTGAACAGGCCACCCAGGGCCGACGGCAGACCTGCTGCGATACCGGCAAAAATGATGATCGAAATACCGTTGCCAAGACCACGCTCGGTGATCTGCTCGCCCAGCCACATGAGGAACATGGTGCCGGTCAGGAGCGTCACCACCGTGACGAAGCGGAAGCCCATGCCCGGATCGAGCACGAGACCAGGCTGCGCTTCGAGCGCGACCGCGATGCCGAACGCCTGGAACAGTGCCAGTGCCACCGTGAAGTAACGGGTGTACTGGGTGATCTTGCGGCGGCCGGCTTCGCCCTCTTTCTTCAGCGCCTCGAGTTGCGGCGAGACGATCGATGCAAGCTGCATGATGATCGAAGCCGAAATGTAAGGCATGATGCCGAGGGCGAACACGGTAAAGCGGGACAGGGCGCCACCCGAGAACATGTTGAACATGCCCAGGATGCCGCCTTCGTTCTGCTTGAACAGCGCTGCCAGCTGCACCGGGTCAATCCCGGGGACCGGGATGTGAGCACCGATGCGGTACACGACCAATGCGCCAAGCAAAAACCACAGCCGACCCCAGGGGAAGCCGGAAGCGGCGCTTTTACCAAGTTGTGAATTAGTCGCCAATTTTTGCTCCGATCAGGCAGGGCCGCAATTAAGCGACCGAACCGCCAGCTGCTTCGATCGCGGCGCGTGCGCCGGCAGTTGCCTTCAGGCCCTTGAGGGTCACCGCTTTGGTGATCTCGCCCGACAGGATGACGCGCACGTCGCGTGCCACCACCGGCAGGATGCCTGCTTGCTTGAGCACCAGGATGTCGATCTCGCCGACGGCCAGGTTGTTCAGGTCCGACAGACGAACTTCAGCCTTGAAGGTTGCGTTCAGCGACTTGAAGCCGCGCTTCGGCAGACGGCGCTGCAGAGGCATCTGACCGCCTTCGAAGCCGACTTTGTGGAAGCCGCCCGAACGCGATTTCTGACCCTTGTGACCGCGGCCGGCAGTCTTGCCCAGGCCCGAGCCGATACCGCGGCCAACGCGGCGCTTCGCGTGCTTGGCGCCGTCAGCTGGTTGAATGGTATTGAGTTCCATTGATTTCTCCGTACGTAAGCCGCGGCTTACGAAACAACTTTAACGAGGTACGCGACTTTGTTGATCATGCCACGCACAGCTGGGGTGTCCTGCAGCTCGGAGACCGAGTTGACACGACGCAGACCCAGGCCGCGCACGGTAGCACGGTGATCCTGACGGGTACCGATCAGGCCCTTGACGAGCTTGACTTTGACAGTGTTTGCCATGTGTGTTCCCCTTAACCCAGGATGTCTTCAACCGACTTGCCGCGCTTGGCAGCGATATCGGAAGCAGTGCTCATTTTCGACAGACCGTCGAGGGTCGCGCGAACCAGGTTGTACGGGTTCGACGAACCAGTCGACTTGGCGACCACGTCGGTCACGCCCATCACCTCGAAGATAGCGCGCATTGCGCCACCAGCGATCACGCCGGTACCCGGCTTGGCCGGCGACATCATGACGCGCGATGCGCCGTGACGACCGGTAACGGTGTGGTGCAGCGTACCGTTCTTGAGGGGCACCTTGATCAGGTTGCGGCGGGCTTCTTCCATCGCTTTTTGCACGCCGACAGGAACTTCCTTCGACTTGCCCTTGCCCATGCCGATGCGGCCATCGCCGTCACCGACAACGGTCAGCGCTGCAAAACCCATGATACGACCACCCTTCACCACCTTGGTGACGCGGTTGATCGCGATCATTTTCTCGCGCATGCCATCATCCGGCTTGTCGCTTGCCATTTTCGCTTGCATTTTTGCCATGACGATTCTTCCTTAGAACTTCAGACCGGCTTCACGCGCGGCTTCTGCCAGCGCCTTCACACGGCCGTGGTAACGGAAACCCGAACGGTCGAATGCGACTTCGGTGATTCCTGCTTTCAGTGCTTTTTCTGCGACGCGCTTGCCGACCAGGGCAGCAGCGGCAGCGTTGCCGCCGGCGCCAGTCTTGCCAGCCAGTTCAGCACGCACTTCAGCTTCCAGCGTCGAGGCCGACACCAGCACCTTAGCGTCCGGGCTGATCAGGTTCGCATAGATGTGCAGGTTGGTGCGGTGAACCGACAGACGGTTCACGCCCAGCTGGGCGATCTTGATGCGGGTTTGACGTCCGCGACGCAGACGCGATTGTTTCTTGTCCATGTCAGCTCCGATTATTTCTTCTTGGTTTCTTTAAGCTTCACCACTTCGTCCGAATAACGGACACCCTTGCCCTTGTAAGGCTCAGGCGAGCGGTAAGCGCGCACTTCAGCGGCCGTCTGGCCGACCTTCTGGCGATCGATACCCTTGATCACGATTTCGGTCGGGGTCGGGGTGACCGCGGTGACGCCTTCCGGCATCGCGTGCAGCACCGGGTGCGAGAAGCCCAGCGACAGGTTCAGGGCGTTGCCCTGCACAGCTGCCTTGTAGCCCACGCCCACCAGGTTCAGCTTCTTCTCGAAGCCCTTGGTGACGCCGGTAACCATGTTGTTGACCAGGGCGCGCAGGGTGCCCGACATGGCGTTCGATTCACGGGAATCGTCCACCACGTCGAAAGTCAGCGTGCCGTTGTTGTTTTCCACTTTGACCAGGCCGTTCAGCGACTGGGTCAGGGTGCCGAGCGGACCCTTGACGGTGATCGACGACGCATTGATTGCGACTTCGGCACCTGCCGGGACGGCGATTGGCATCTTAGCTACTCGAGACATGTCTACTCCTTAAGCCACGTAGCACAGCACTTCGCCACCGACGCCGGTAGCACGTGCCTTGCGATCGGTCATCACGCCTTGCGGGGTCGAGACGATTGCCACGCCCAGGCCATTCATGACCGACGGGATTTCGTTCTTGCCCTTGTAGACGCGCAGGCCAGGACGGGACACGCGCTCGATGCGCTCGATGACCGGACGGCCGGTGTAATACTTCAAACCGATTTTCAGTTCAGCCTTGCCACCTTCGGTGGTCACGGCGAAATCTTCGATGTAACCCTCGTCCTTCAGGACGTTGGCGATCGCAACTTTGACTTTCGACGACGGCATGTTGACGGTGGTCTTCGAAACGGTCTGTGCGTTGCGGATGCGGGTCAGCATATCGGCGATAGGATCGCTCATACTCATTGCTTATCTCTCCTATTACCAGCTAGCTTTGGTCATACCCGGGATTTCGCCTTTCATGGCGAATTCGCGGAGTTTGGTACGGGCCAGACCGAATTTACGGAAGGTGCCACGTGGACGGCCGGTCATGGCGCAGCGGTTACGCTGGCGGGTCGGCGCCGAGTTACGCGGCAGGGCCTGCAGCTTCAGGCGTGCTTCGTAACGTTCTTCTTCCGACTTCGACTGGTCGTCGATGATTGCTTTCAGAGCTGCACGCTTTGCGGCGAATTTCTCCACCAGGTCTGCACGCTTCTGTTCGCGGTTAATCAGTGCAAGTTTTGCCATGCTCTTAGTTCCTGAACGGGAATTTGAAGGCGGCGAGCAGCGCTTTGGCTTCTTCGTCGGTCTTAGCGGTGGTGGTGATCGAGATGTTCATGCCACGCAGCGCATCGATCTTGTCGTAATCGATTTCCGGGAAGATGATCTGCTCTTTGACGCCGATGTTGTAGTTGCCACGGCCATCGAAGGATTTGCCGTTCACACCACGGAAGTCACGCACGCGCGGCAGGGCCACGGTGATGAAGCGGTCCAGGAATTCGTACATGCGATTGCCACGCAGGGTGACCATCGTGCCGATCGGGTAGCCTTCGCGGATCTTGAAGCCTGCGATTGCCTTGCGTGCCTTGGTGACGACCGGCTTCTGGCCGGCGATCTTGGTCAGGTCGCCAGTGGCGTGCTCGATGACCTTCTTGTCGGCGACTGCTTCCGACAGACCCATGTTCAGGGTGATCTTGGTCAGGCGCGGGACTTCCATGATCGACTTGTAACCGAATTTCTCGGTCAGTTCGGCGACGACTTTGTCTTTGTAAATTTGTTGGAGACGGGCCATTTATCTTACCCCTTCACTACTTCGCCGTTCGACTTGAAGACGCGGACTTTCTTGCCGTCCACATCTTTGAAGCCAACGCGATCTGCCTTGCCGGTCGCAGCGTTGAACAGCGCGACGTTCGACACGTGAATCGGCATAGTCTTGTCGACGATACCACCAGTAACACCGGTCATCGGGTTCGGCTTGGTCGCTTTCTTAGCGACGTTGACGCCTTCAACGATGACGTGCTCAGCGTCTACACGCTTCTGAACGACGCCACGCTTGCCCTTGTCCTTGCCGGCCAGAACGATGACTTCGTCGTTTTTACGAATTTTATCCATGTCGATTCCTTACAGAACTTCAGGTGCCAGCGACACGATCTTCATGAACTTCTCGGTACGCAGTTCACGCGTGACCGGTCCAAAGATACGGGTGCCGATCGGCTCCAGCTTGGCGTTCAGCAGGACAGCGGCATTGCCGTCGAACTTGACCAGGGAACCGTCCTGGCGGCGCACACCTTTAGCGGTACGCACAACCACGGCGTTGTAAATTTCGCCCTTCTTGACGCGACCACGCGGCGCAGCCACCTTGACGGTGACCTTGATGATGTCGCCAATGCTCGCATAACGGCGCTTCGAGCCGCCCAACACCTTGATGCACAGAACTTCCTTGGCACCGGTGTTGTCGGCTACTTCGAGCCGGCTTTCGGTTTGAATCATGATATTTTCTTTCCCAACTTAAGCCGTAGAAAACCCCACGGAAACCGTGGGCCTGCGGTCAGTCTTGGTCCCGCCATGACGCCCCTGCTGGAGCCCCATGTTTGGGTGATGGACTTTCCATTCGTTACAGGCCGCAGAACCGCGGAGGAATACTGCGGCAACACATGAACGAAGCCCGCTAGTATCACAGATACCAGCGGGCCACGCAAGACAAATTTTTAGGCTTTAGATGACCTGTGCTTGCTGCACAACACGGGTCACGGTCCAGGCCTTCGTCTTCGAGATCGGGCGACCTTCCGTGATCTCGACCGTGTCGCCGGTCTTGACCTGGTTGGTCTCGTCGTGCGCGTGATACTTGTTCGAACGCACGATGATCTTGCCGTACAGCGGGTGCTTCACGTGACGCTCGATCAGGACGGTCACCGTCTTGTCCATCTTGTCGGACACGACCTTGCCGACCAGCGTACGCTTCAGCGCCGTTTTAGTGGTGTCGTTCATTTGGCTTCCTTCGAGTTCATCACAGTCTTCACACGCGCGATGTCGCGACGTACTTTCTTGAGCTGCGCGGTATTGCCCAGCTGCTGGGTAGCGATTTGCATGCGCAGGCCGAACTGGGCCTTCAGCAGCTCATTCAGCTCCTTCTGCAGCGCTTCCTGGTCCTTGCCGCGGAGTTCCGATGCTTTCATATTCAACTCCTGTTATTGGCCGACTTGACGGACCACGAAAGTGGTCGCCAGCGGCAGTTTGGCAGCGGCCAGGCGGAACGCTTCGCGCGCCAGTTCTTCAGCAACGCCGTCCATCTCGTACAGGACTTTGCCTGGCTGGATTTCAGCGACGTAGTACTCCGGGTTACCCTTACCGTTACCCATACGGACTTCGGCCGGCTTGTTCGAGATCGGCTTGTCCGGGAAGATACGGATCCAGATACGGCCGCCGCGCTTGATGTGACGGGTCATCGCACGACGTGCAGCTTCGATCTGGCGTGCGGTGATA
Organism: Massilia sp. LC238; assembly: GCF_000735635.1. NCBI lineage: Bacteria > Pseudomonadati > Pseudomonadota > Betaproteobacteria > Burkholderiales > Oxalobacteraceae > Massilia > Massilia sp. LC238. The sequence continues at coordinate 251,041 of NZ_JNNN01000030.1, forward strand.
CGGCCGCGGGCGACTGCCTTCAGGCCGAACTCACCGAACGACACCGAGGTGCCGCGGGTGTGCGAAATGCCGGTGTTACGGCCCTTCTGCTCTTTACGATACTTTCTGCGGTTTGGCTGCAGCATGCTTATTCTCCTGCTTTCTCAGCAGCCGGCTTGGCAGCGCGGCGGCCTGCTGGTGCGGTACCTGGCTTGGCGCCCGGACGGCCACGGCCGGCAGGCTTGCCATCATCGCGGCGCGGGCCGCGTGGCTTCTTCTCGTCGGCCGGGACGTCGATCACAGGTGCTTCGCCCGTTGCCGAACGATCGCCCTTGTAGACCCACACCTTGACGCCGATGATGCCGTAGGTGGTCGATGCTTCGCTGGTGCCGTAGTCGATATCGGCGCGCAGGGTGTGCAGAGGCACACGGCCTTCGCGGTACCATTCGGTACGTGCGATTTCGATGCCGTTCAGACGGCCCGACGACATGATCTTGATGCCGACGGCGCCCAGACGCATGGCGTTCTGCATCGCGCGCTTCATGGCGCGACGGAACATGATGCGCTTTTCGAGCTGCTGGGCGATCGAGTCGGCGATCAGCTGCGAATCGATCTCGGGCTTGCGGATCTCTTCGATGTTGACGTGCACGGGCACGCCCATGATCTTCGTCAGCGACGACTTCAGCACTTCGATGTCTTCGCCCTTCTTGCCGATCACGACGCCAGGACGCGACGAGTAGATCGTGAAGCGAGCGTTCTTGGCAGGACGCTCGATGACGATACGGCCGACCGAAGCGTTCTTCAGCTTCTTCTTCAGGAAAGCGCGAGCTTCCAGGTCTTCCTTCAGCATTTCGGCGAAGTTGCCGTTGCCAGCATACCAGCGCGACGCCCAGTTACGGGTGACCGCCAGGCGGAAGCCGGTTGGGTGGATTTTCTGACCCATCGTGTGACCCCTTAGTTACCGACAGTCACGTAGATGTGACAGGATTGTTTCGAAATGCGATCGCCGCGGCCCTTCGCACGTGCGGTGAAGCGCTTCAGGATCGGGCCCTTTTCAACGTAGATCTGCACGACCTTCAGTTCGTCGATGTCGGCGCCATCGTTGTGTTCCGCGTTGGCGATTGCCGACTCCAGAACCTTCTTGATGATGGTCGCGCCCTTCTTCGGGCTGAACTGCAGAATGTTGAGTGCTGCGTCAACTTTCTTGCCGCGGATCAGGTCCGCAACCAGGCGGCCCTTCTGTTCCGACAGGCGAACGCCTTTGAGGATTGCTTTAGTTTCCATTATCGTTTCGCCTTCTTGTCAGCAGCGTGGCCCTTGAACGTACGGGTCAGCGCGAATTCGCCGAGCTTGTGGCCGACCATGTTCTCCGACACGTACACCGGCACGTGGACCTTGCCGTTGTGCACAGCGATGGTCAGACCGATGAAGTCCGGGGTGATCGTCGAGCGGCGCGACCAGGTTTTGACTGGTTTCTTGTCTTTGGTCGCTTGCGCGGCTTCGACTTTCTTCACCAGGTGGGCGTCAATGAACGGCCCTTTTTTCAATGAACGAGTCATGTTTTATCCCTTATTTCTTGCCGCGGCGCGAGACGATCATCGACGAAGTGCGCTTGTTCGAACGCGTCTTCTTGCCCTTGGTCTGCTGGCCCCATGGCGACACCGGATGGCGACCTGCTGCCGTACGGCCTTCACCACCACCGTGCGGGTGGTCGATCGGGTTCATGACGACACCGCGGACGGTCGGGCGGACACCGCGCCAACGCATCGCACCGGCTTTACCGATCTTGCGCAGGCTGTGCTCGGCGTTGCCGACTTCACCCACGGTTGCACGGCACTCGATGTGCACGCGACGGACTTCACCCGAGCGCAGGCGAACCTGGGCGTAGGTGCCTTCGCGGGCCATCAGGACGACAGCGGCGCCGGCGGTGCGGGCCATCTGTGCGCCTTTGCCCGGCAGCATTTCGACGCAGTGCATCACGGTACCAACCGGGATGTTGCGGATCGGCAGGCAGTTACCGGCCTTGATCGGTGCTTCCGAACCGTTCATCAGGGTATCGCCGACAGCGACGCCCTTCGGAGCGATGATGTACGCACGGGCGCCGTCCGCGTAGCACAGCAGAGCGATGTGCGCGGTACGGTTCGGGTCGTATTCGATACGCTCGACCTTGGCAGGGATACCGTCCTTGCTGTTACGCTTGAAGTCCACGACACGGTAGTGCTGCTTGTGGCCACCGCCGATGTGGCGGGTGGTGATGTGACCGTTGTTGTTACGGCCAGCAGTCTTCGATTTCTTCTCAACCAGGGCTGCGAACGGACGGCCTTTGTACAGGTCGCTGTTCACAACCTTCACCATGCCGCGGCGGCCTGGGGAGGTTGGCTTCATCTTAACGAGTGCCATTATTTAGCCTCCTCGACAAAATTGATTTCCTGGCCCGGCTTGAGGGCCACGAAAGCGCGCTTGGTGTGGTTGCGGCGACCGGTGAAACGGCCCGAACGCTTGACCTTGCCTTCGCGGTTGACGGTTTGCACCGATTCCACTTCGACTTTGAACAGCAGTTCGACGGCAGCCTTGATTTCCGGCTTGGTTGCATCCGGCAGAACCTTGAACACGATCTGTTCGTTCTTTTCAGCGACGAAGGTCGCCTTTTCGGAAATAACCGGAGCCAGCAGCACCTTCATCAGGCGCTCTTCGCTGAATTTGATAGCGGTGCTCATGCGTACATCTCCTCGATCTTGGCCAGAGCAGCTTTGGTGACCAGGACTTTCTTGTAGAACACCAGCGACATCGGATCGGCCGACTTCGGCTCGACGACGAGCACGTTCGGCAGGTTGCGCGATGCCAGTTCCAGGTTTTCATCGATGGTGTCGGTGATCACCAGGACCGATTCCAGGCCCATGCCCTGCAGCTTTTGCGACAGCAGCTTGGTCTTCGGAGCTTCGATCGACAGGTTTTCGACAACGTTCAGACGGCCTTCGCGGGCCAGCTGCGAGAAGATCGAGCAGATACCTGCACGGAACATCTTCTTGTTGACCTTGTGCGAGAAGTTCTCGTCCGGGGTGTTCGGGAAGATGCGACCACCGCCGCGCCACAGAGGCGACGACGACATACCAGCACGAGCGCGGCCGGTGCCCTTCTGGCGCCATGGCTTCTTCGTGGTGTGGCTGACTTCTTCACGGTCTTTCTGCTTGCGGTTGCCGCTGCGCGCGTTGGCGGCGTAGGCGACCACGATCTGGTGGATCAGGGCTTCGTTGTATTCGCGGCCGAACACGGTGTCGGCAGCTGCAACGCCGGCGCCAGCTTGACCTTGCTCATTCAGGAGCTGGAGTTCCATACTTAGGCTCCTTTCTTGGCTTTGGTTTTGACAGCCGGCTTGACGATCACCTGGCCGTTCTTGGCGCCAGGAACGGCACCTTTCACGAGCAGCAGCTGACGGTCAGCGTCGATGCGGGCGATTTCCAGGTTCTGGGTGGTGACGGTAACGTCGCCCATGTGACCGGTCATGCGCTTGCCTGGGAACACGCGACCCGGATCCTGCGCCATACCGATGGAGCCAGGAACGTTGTGCGAACGCGAGTTACCGTGGGTAGCACGGCCCGAAGCAAAGTTGTAACGCTTGATGGTACCGGCGTAGCCCTTACCGATCGAGGTGCCCTGCACGTCGATTTTCTGGCCCACTTCGAACATCGAAGCATTGATGGTGTCGCCGGCTTTGAGTTCAGCGGCTTTGGTGGAATCGATGCGGAATTCACGCAGCATCGTGCCGGCTTCGACGCCAGCTTTGGCGTAGTGACCAGCAGCAGCCTTGTTCACGCGGGAAGCGCGACGCTGGCCGAAGACGACTTGCACAGCAGTGTAGCCGTCAGTTTCAGGGGTTTTGACTTGCGCAACACGGTTGTTGGACACGTCCAGCACGGTGACAGGGATCGAATCGCCGTCATCCGTGAAGATACGCATCATGCCAACCTTGCGACCGAGGAGGCCCAGGCTCATTTTTTCTCCATTCCCACCTACGATTGGGCGGGGCTAATTAGTACTACTAAAAAAGCATGGGCTGAAAAAGACGTGCCCATACCGAAGCCGGCTAGTATAGCGCGCAAACGGCAACGGCGCAACAGGATAAATCGAGGTGACCTCGGCCTGTTGCGTTTTCCGCAGTAGCTGGAGAGAGCAAGGAATCTGACCTGACTGGTCAGCACAGAAAAGGCACACCGCTGCGCCTTTTCTCTGCAGGCTACGACCATTGCTGGGAGCCTGCGATCTGGAAGTCTGGTGGGCGGTGCAGGATTCGAACCTGCGACCCCTTGGATGTCGACCAAGTATTCTAACCAGCTGAACTAACCGCCCGGGGACCCGCATTATACGTAGCAGCCCGACAGTTTTGCAATAGCTTTTTTTCGGACGTGTTTTGCATGCTCTCCAACATGTCCTGCCGGATCACCGGTTGTCGATGCCGCTGCGAAATGCTATTGTACAAATGCATTTTGCGGGCGACCTCCCCGCCCCTCCCGCTTTTCACGTTCCCTTCGCCGGCAGATGACGGTGCGTCCAGCGCACCATGCCTGCCCTTTTTTTCCTGGCGCGCCCGCCTCCCGGCGGATCCAGCGCGCCCCGACCCGGTCCGCCGCCCCAGGTGCGCGGACGCATCGCAGATAAGGATGATTCATGACTGTCATTGACTCGCAACGCTGGTCCCGCCCCCTCGATCCCGCCCGCCTCGTGCTCGCCACCGACCTCGACGGCACACTGCTCGCGGGCACCTCCGAGGCACGGCGCCGCGTGCGCGACCTGTTCGCCGCCGCCTCCGAGGCCCCTGCGGACGCCCGCCCCACCCTGGTCTTCGTGACCGGACGCGGCCTGGAAACCGTCATGCCCCTGCTGAGCGATCCCACCATCCCGAGCCCCGACTACATCATCGCCGACGTCGGCGCCACCGTGGTCGACCGCGAGCTGCGGCCGGTGGAGCCGATCCAGCACGAGCTGACGTCGCACTGGCCCGGCAGCCAGGCGGTGCTGCGCGCCCTGTCCGGCTTCCCGCAGCTGGTACGCCAGAGCGTGCCGCAGGAACGGCGCTGTTCCTTCCTGGCGTCAGAAGACGCCGTCACGCCGGCGCTGCAGGCTACGGTGGAAGCGCTCGGCTGCGAGCTGCTGTTCTCGGCCGGACGCTACCTCGACGTGCTGCCGCGCGGCGTCGGCAAGGGCGCGGCATTGCGCCGCCTGGCCGCCGTGGCCGGCTTCGACCCCGCCAGCGTGGTGGTGGCGGGCGACACCCTGAACGACCTGTCGATGTTCGAGGCGGGGTTCCGCGGCGTGGTGGTGGGCGGCGCCGAGCCGGCGCTGGTCGAGCGCGTGCGCAGGAATGCGCGCGTGCACGTGGCGTCCCTCGAAGGCTGCGGCGGCATCCTGGAAGGCCTGGCGCGGCACGGCATGCCGCTCGGCGCCACCGCCGCACCGAGCGCCGAGCCGGTATTTGGCGAGGCCGAACTGGTGATGGTCTACCACCGCCTGCCCTACGACGAACTGGTGGTGGACGGCGTCACGCTGCAACGCCGCCCGAAGAGCCCGAACGGCATCATGCCGACCCTGCTGAACTTCTTCGCCGGCGGGCGCAAGGGCTCCTGGGTGGCCTGGTCGCAGCAGGAATCGCGCACGCCGGAAGGCTTCGACACCCACGTGGCGGTCGACCCGCAGCGCTACCCGCAGCTCAAGGCGGCGCGCATCGCCCTCACCGGCGAGGACATCGAGCTGTTCTACAAGAAGTTCTCGAAAGAGGCTTTCTGGCCGATCATCTTCTCCTTCCCGGACAAGGCCGAATTCCACCAGGCGCACTGGGAGCGCTTCCTGGAAGTGAACCGCCTGTTCGCCGAGCAGACCGCGCGCGAGGCCGCCCACGGCGCCACCGCCTGGATCCACGACTACAACCTGTGGATGGTGCCGGCCTTCCTGCGTCCGCTGCGCCCGGACCTGACGATCGCCTTCTTCCACCACACCGCCTTCCCCTCGAGCGACGTATTCAACATCCTGCCGTGGCGGCGCGACATCATCGGCAGCCTGCTGCAATGCGACTACGTGGGTTTCCACGTTCCGCGCTACGTCGAGAACTTCGTCGACGCGGTACGCTCGTTCGCCCCCGTGGAAGTGGCCGGCAGCGTCCCGTGCGCGCCACGCTTCCTCACTTATGGCTGCGCGCTCGGGGTCGACCGCATGATGACCGCGATCGAGGTCGGCGGACGGCGCGTGGCGCTGGGCGCCCATCCGGTCGGCACCGACGTCAAGCTGATCCGGCGCCTGGTAGACAGCAGCGAAGTGCATCGCCAATTAGCCGAACTCGACGGCCTGCTGGAAGGCCGCACCGGGATCGTCTCGATCGAGCGCCTCGACTACGTCAAGGGTTCGCTGGAAAAGCTGCAGGCCTTCGAGCGCATGCTGGAGCGCCATCCCGAACTGCTGGGCAAGGTGACCCTGCTAAACATCGTCACCCCGGCCGCCAGCGGCATGGAGATCTACGACAGCCTGCGCGAAGAGCTCGACCGCACCGTGGGCCGCATCAACGGCCGCTTCTCGACCCTCGACTGGGTCCCGGTGCGCTATTTCTACCGCTCGCTGCCCTTCGAGGACGTGGTGGCCCACTACGCCGCCTGCGGCATCGCCTGGATCACGCCGCTGCGCGACGGCCTCAACCTGGTGGCCAAGGAGTATGTCGCCACCCGCCATGCGGTGGGACGGCCCGGGGTGCTGATCCTGTCCGAGTTCGCCGGCGCCGCGGTCGAGCTGCACGGCGCCCTGCTGGTCAATCCCTACGACGCCAATGCCATGAGCGAGACCCTGTACCAGGCGCTCAGCATGGGCGCCGACGAAGTCGCCTACCGCGCCGCGCGGCTGGCCATGATCGTGGAGGAGCACGACGTCACGCGCTGGGGCGAAGGCTTCCTGACTGCGCTGGCGCGCAATGAAACGCCGGCCGTCGACGAACGTCCGGCAGCATGAAAGGAGTACACATGGATACCGTTTTCCTGGGTAACCCGGTGGCCGACTGGCTGATGGCGCTGGCCGCCGCCGCCGTGGTGGTGGCCGGCCTGGACGCCGTCAAGTCGATCCTGCTGCGGCGCCTGCGCTCCTTCGTGGCCGCCAATCCGGGCGGCTCGCGCGCGCTCGGCGCCGCCGTGGCCGCGCTGTCCAAGACCCGCCTGGTGGTATTGATCATCGTCGGACTGTATGCCGGCGCCAGCCTGCTGGCCCTGCCCGAGCGTACCCACCTCTTCATCAGCCGCGCCGCGATCGCCGCGGTGCTGATCCAGTGCGCGATCTGGGGCGACCATGCGCTGCGCGCCTGGCTGGCCGGCACCCGCGCCGAGCAGGCCGCCGACCCCGACCGCGTCACCTCGTCGACTGCGATCGCCTTCCTCCTGCGCGTGGTCCTGTGGGCGGTGGTGGGCCTGATGACCCTCGATAACCTGGGCGTCAACATCACCGCCCTGGTGGCCAGCCTGGGGGTCGGCGGTATCGCCGTGGCGCTGGCGGTGCAGAGCATCCTGGGCGACCTGTTCGCCAAGCTGTCGATCGTGCTCGACAAGCCCTTCGTGGTGGGCGACTTCATCATCGTCGACAAGATGCTGGGCACGGTGGAGAGCGTCGGCCTGAAGACCACCCGGGTGCGCAGCCTGGGCGGCGAGCAGATCGTGTTCTCGAACGCCGACCTGCTCAAGAGCCGCATCCACAACCTGCGCCGCATGGAGGAGCGCCGCGTGGTGTTCCAGGTGGCGGTGACCTACGACACGCCGGAACCCTCCCTGCGCGCCCTGCCCGGCCTGCTCGAAGACATCGTCGCGGCCCAGGCACAGGTGCGCTTCGACCGCGCCCACCTGGCTTCGCTGGCGGCGCCCGCCTACACCTTCGAGATCGTGTACTACGTCGCCAGCCCGGACTACCGCGTGTTCATGGACGTGCAGCAGGAAATCTACCTGCGCATCGTGGCGATGCTCGGCGAGCAGGGGGTCCGACTGGCGCTGCCGGCACAGACCGTGCATTGGGGAGCGGCCGGCGAGCCGGTCGTGGACCAGGTTCCGGTCGAGACCCGGGCCGCGGCCTAGACCGGCGCGGTCGACTGCCGCACCACCAGGCTGCCCTGCAGCCGGCGGCGCATGCGCGGCCGGGCATCGCCTCGGATGCGCCCGACCAGCAGCTCGGTCAGCTGCCGGCCCAGCGCATGGGTCGGCTGGGTGACGGAACTCAGGCGTGGCGTCGCGAACGCGGCCATGCCGAGGTCGTCCCCACCGACCACCGACAGCTGGCCGGGCACCGCCACGCCGGCTTCCTGCGCCGCGCACAGGCCGCCCAGCGCCATCAGGTCGTTGCAGGCAAACACCGCCGTCGGCGGCGTGTCCAGCGCCAGCAGGCCTTGCACCGCATCATGGCCGCCGGCGCAATCGGGAGTCGCATGCACCAGGTAGGCGGCGGGCAGCGACAGGCCCGCATCCAGCAGGGCGCGGCGCAGGCCGGCGATGCGTTCCAGGCTGTGCGGTTCGGCCCGGGGCCCGGCCACGCAGGCGATGCGGCGGTGGCCCAGCTCGATCAGGTGGCGGGTGGCGGCATGGCCCGTCGCTTCGTGGTCGAGGCCGATGAAATCGGTGTCCACGGCCGGCACCTCGTGGTCTGCCAGCACGATCGGCACGCGCTGGCTGGCCAGCAGCGGGGCCAGTTCGTCGCGGGCGCTGCCGGCCACTAGGATCAGGCCATCGATGCGTTTCTCGGTCAGGCTGCGCAGGTGGGTGGCCTGGCGCTGCACGTCCCCGTAGCCGTTGCACAGCATGATGTTGTAGCCGACCTCGAAGGCCGCGTCCTCGATGCCGCGCAGCAGCTCGGCGAAGCAGGGATGGGTATTGTCGGGAATGGAGACGCCGATGGTATGGCTCTTGTCGTTCTTGAGGCTGCGCGCCATCGCGTTCGGGATATAGCCCATCTCCTCGATGGTGGCCAGCACCTGCCTGCGCACGGCCTCGCTCACCGCCCGGGTCCCGTTGATCACGTGCGAGACGGTCGAGGTCGATACGCCGACCCGCTCCGCCACCTGCTTCATTGTTGCCATTCTGCCTCCTTCGGGCGGCAATTATGACCGGAATGTTACGAAGCGGCCACTGGCGTATGGACATCACGAGAGTGAGTAATGTGAAATTCGGAGCGTGTACAATCAAATAGTTAACGCCGTCATCGGCGGCCGATCAACCCCCACCACGTAAGGAGTTCGTATGGCAATCAGTCTGCAGAAAGGCGGCAACGTCAACCTGAGCAAGGAGGCACCTGGCCTCACCAAGGTGATCATTGGCCTGGGCTGGGACCCGCGTTCCACGGACGGCGCCGCCTTCGACCTGGACGGCAGCGCATTCATGCTGAAAGCCGACGCCAAGGTGCGCGGCGACGCCGACTTCATTTTCTACAACAACCTGAAATCGAGCGACGGCTCGGTGGTCCACGCCGGCGACAACACCACCGGACAGGGCGAGGGCGACGACGAGAAGATCGCGGTCGACCTGTCGCGCGTCCCGGCCGAGGTCGAGAAGGTCTCGTTCTGCGTCACCATCCACGATGCCGACGCGCGCCGCCAGAACTTCGGCATGGTCGCCAAGGCGTACATCCGCTGCTTGAACGCCAACGGCGAAGCGGAGATCGCGCGCTACGACCTGTCCGAGGACAGCTCGACCGAAACCGCGATGATCTTCGGCGAACTGTACCGCCACGGCGGCGAATGGAAGTTCCGCGCCGTCGGCCAGGGCTTCAAGGGCGGCCTGGGTCCGCTCGCGCGCTCGTTCGGCGTCAACGTCTAAACCTATAAGAGCGCGGCCCGAGCCGCCTGTCGTTACGCGCCCGCCGCCCCGCGGGCGCGTACGTCCACCTGTCTTGAAAGACTTCATGCGCGTCTGGTACAACAGGACGTTTTCGTCCATCTACGCCGCGATCCGGCTGATCCGCGAGGCCGATACCGCCCAGCGTTTCACCATCATCCACAGCAATGCCAACCGCCATACCCCGGCGGCGCGCCTGGCCCATGAGTTCCACGGCGAGCCCGTCGGCCTGGAGCCGGCTGCCTACGTCGAGTGGTGCCTGGAATTCTGCCGCAAGCAGCGCATCGACATCTTCGTGCCGGGCCGCGAAGCCACCACCCTGGCCGCGCAGCACGCGCGCTTCCTGGAAATCGGCACGCGCGTACTGAGCGCGGCCACGCCGCAGAAGCTCCAGCTCATGCACGACAAGGCCGGTTTCTATGCGGAGACCGATCTGCCGCAGGCGCCGGTGGCCGAATTCCGCCGCTTCGACAACGTCGACCAGTTCGATGCCGCCTGGGCCGAGCTGCGCCCGCGCCATGCGAAGCTGTGCATCAAGCCCGCGCGCGGCATCTACGGCATCGGCTTCGCCATCGTCGACGAGGAGCGCAGCAGCGCCGCCCTGCTCCTGGCAGGCGTCGAGTACCACATCGGCTACCAGGACCTGCGCCGCGGCCTGACGGAGCTGAAGGAATTCCGCACCATGCTGCTGATGGAATTCCTCGAGGGCGCCGAATACAGCGTCGACTGCGTGGGCGACAACGGCCGCCTGGTGGCGGCGGTGGCGCGCCGCAAGCCGGCGCAGACCGGCAGCGGCCAGCTGATCGACATGCGCCCCGAGATTATCGAGGCGACCACGAAACTCGCCGCCGACTATGGCCTGAACGGCATCTTCAACGTGCAGTTCCGCGAAGCCGGCAGCAAGCCGCGGCTGCTCGAGATCAACCCGCGCATGTCGGGCGGCATCGGCATGGCCTGTGCGGCCGGACCGAACCTGCCCTGGATCGCACTGAAGGGTTTCGCCGACGGCTTCGACACGGTCGAGGTGGCGCCGGTACGCAACGGCATGCGCGTGATCGAAGTCCCGGAAGCGCTGGAGCTGGCATGAACGCGAAGTCCGACCTGGACGCCCTGTCACGGCGCAGCGTGGCCCTGCCCACCGGGACGCTCGACGTCGCGCTTGCCGAGGGCGCAGACGCGTTTGAAGATCTGCTCGGCTTCGCGGCGCGCGCCAATGCCAAGCGCGGCTTCCTGTTCCTGAGCAAGGTGCTGGGCAAGCACTGGCCGGTGACACCGTCGAGCATGCTCGCGATCCACGAACGCCTTGCCGCCACCGTGCCGGCCAGCGATGGGCCGGTGGTGTTCATCGCCATGGCGGAAACCGCGGTCGGCCTGGGCCAGGGCGTGTTCGAAGCCTGGCTGCGCGCCAATCCCGGACGTGAAGCCCTGTTCATCCACACCACGCGCTACCGCGCAGGCACTGGCGAGCTGATCGAATTCGAGGAGGCGCACAGCCATGCGCCGCGCCAGTTCCTGCACATGCCGGAAGATCCTCACCTGCGCGCGCTGCTGCTGGCGGCCTCCACCCTGGTGCTGGTGGACGACGAAGCCAGCACCGGCAACACCTTCCTGAACCTGACCGCGGCCTGCCGCCGCCTCAATCCGGGCATCGCGCGGGTGCACCTGGCGACGATCACCAATTTCATGGGTGGAGAGGCCACTGCCGCCTTGTCCGGGCGCTTCGGCCTGCCGGTGACGATGGGCGCGCTGCTCAGCGGCGAGTACCGCTTCACGCCGGGCGACTATGTGGCCCCGGCCACCCCTGCCCAGCGCTTCGACCCGGATGCGGACCGCGGCGCCAGCACCGGTTTCGGCCGCCTGGGCCTGCGCGCCGCCTTGCGCGCCCCCGAGGCGCTGGCGGAGCGTCTGGCAAGCGAATTCGCGCCTGGGGCCAGGGTCGCCGTACTGGGCACCGGCGAATTCATGCATGCCGCCATGCTGCTGGGCGCGGCGCTGGAACGGCGCGGCGTCGACGTCCGGGTGCAGTCGACCACGCGCTCGCCGATCCTGACCTGGGGTGCGGTCAGCCACGCATTGAGCTTCCCCGACAACTACGGCGAGGGCATCGCCAATTTCATCTACAACATCGCGCCTGGCCAGTACGAGCACGTGCTGGTCTGCCACGAGACCGCGCCCAATGCCCCCTTGCGCGAGCTCGCCGCTCTGCTGGATGCGCGCCTGTTCCACTTCCTGTCCGAGGCTGACGTTGAAGAAATTCCTGTTCGCTGACCTGGACGACACGCTGTTCCAGACCTTCGAGAAGTGCGCAGCAAGCGAGGCGCTCGAGCCGGCCGCCTATTACAAGGACGGCAGCATCTGCTCGTACACCACGCGCGCCCAGCGCGCCTTCCTCAGCTTTGTACAGGACGGCATGACCGTGATCCCGACCACGGCGCGCGACCACGACGGCCTGCGCCGCGTGCACCTGCCCTTCGACAGCTACGCCGTCATCAACTATGGCGGCGTGGTGCTTGCCCCCGGCGGCGGCGCCGACATGCCCTGGCTGGAAGGAATGCGCAGCGCAATGCACGCCGCCCTGCCCGGCCTGCAGGAGCTGGCGCGGCACATCGACGACTACGCGGCGCGCACCGGCTTCGGCGGGCGGGCGCGCATGATCGAGGATTTCGCCACGCCCTTCTTCCTGGTCGTGAAAGACCCGGACAAGCGCCACGAGCGCCTGGCGCCGATCGAGGAAGAGGTGGTGCGCCCCTGGATCGCAGACGGCCGCCCGGACTATGTCGTACACCGCAACGGCAACAACCTGGCGATCCTGCCGAAGGCGCTGGACAAGGCCAACGCGGTGGCCCACATCACCGGCAAGTTGCGCGCCGAGCACGGCGACATCGTCACCTTCGGCATGGGCGACAGCCGTTCCGACGCGCGCTTCATGGCCGCCTGCGACTACGCCATCGTGCCGCGCGCCACCCAGCTCGCGCGCCTGACCGTGGAGGCCCTGTGAGCTTCCCGGGCAGCTACCGCGCCGGCGAGGTGGACTTCCTGCTCACGCGCTTGCAGGCGCAGGAGTTCACCAGCGTGCATGACAAGGAGCGCCTGATCCAGTCCGGCCAGCGCCACTACAGCCAGATGCTGTCTCCCGAATCGCTGCCCTCGCCGCGCTACATGGCCGTGTTCGAGGATGCCTGCCGCACCAACAATGCGCGCATGGCGGCGGACTGCCTGCGCCTGGCCGGCCTCATCGCCGCACGGCGCAGCGGCGCCATCGCCGTGGTGTCGCTGGCGCGCGCCGGCACCCCGGTGGGCGTGGTGGTGGCGCGGCTGCTGCGCGAGGTGCTCGAACGCGAGGCGGTCCACTATTCGGTGTCGATCGTGCGCGACCGCGGCATCGACGGGGCCGCCCTGCGCCACATCCTGACCCGGGGCCACGCGCCGGAATCGATCGTGTTCGTGGACGGCTGGACCGGCAAGGGCGTGATCGCGCGCGAGCTGGCGCTGTCCGTGTCCGCCTTCAATGCGGCGCAGGGGACCGGCATCGACAACGGCCTGTACGTGCTGTCGGACCTGGCCGGCGCCGCTGCCGTCGCGGCCTCCGGCGACGACTACCTGATCCCGTCGAGCATCCTGAATGCCACGGTGTCGGGGCTGGTGAGCCGCACGGTACTGGACGAACGGATCGGTCCAAACGACTTCCACGGCTGCGTCTACTACGGCGAGTTTGCCCCCCATGACCAGTCGCAGCGCTTTGCCGATGCGCTGGTGGCGCTGGCGCAGGCCGGCGGCGAGGTGCCGCCAGCCACGCCGCTGGACGCGAAAGCGGCGGCCGAACGCTCGCGCGCCTACCTTGAGGGCGCCATGGCGCGCTACGGCATCGCAGACGTCAATCTCATCAAGCCCGGCATCGGCGAGGCCACCCGCGTGCTGCTGCGCCGCGTGCCGCGCCTGCTGGTGCTGCGCCAGCCGGGCGCCCCGGACGTGCGGCACCTGGAAGTGCTGGCCGAAGAAAAACAGGTGCCGGTCGCGGTCGACCCGCTTCTGCCCTATCACGCAGTTTCCCTGATCAGGAGTGCATCGGATGCTTAAGTCTTTAGGCGCGTCACTGTACGTGCCGGCCAATCACAAGGACCTGGCCAGAATCGCCAACGGCGAGAAGCTGCCGGACGCGCGCTCGCTCATCTTCTGTCTCGAAGACGCCATCGCCGACCGCGAGCTGAGCTGGTCGCTGTTCAACCTCTCGGTGGTGCTGGCGAACATGCGCAGCGAAGTCACGGCCGAGCGTTTCGTCCGGGTGCGCAATCCGGAAGTGATGGCGCGCGTGCTGGCCATGCCGGGCGCCGAGAAGCTGAGCGGCTTCGTGCTGCCGAAGATCACGCGCCACAACTTCGACACCTATTTCCGCCTCGTGCGCGACACAAGCCACGTCCTGATGCCGACGCTGGAGACGGCGGAAGTGTTCAGCGACAGCGAAATGCAGCAGCTGCGCGCCGTGTTCGAAGGCCCGGGCGTGCGCCACCGCATCCTGGCATTGCGCATCGGGGGCAACGACCTGCTCGCCCTGCTGGGCCTGCGCCGGCCGCGCGGCATGACGATCTACCGCACGCCCCTGGGACCGGTGATCGCGCGCCTGGTGACCACCTTCCGGCCCTGGGGTTTCGCCTTGACGGCGCCGGTGTTCGAATACCTCGACTTGCCCGAGCTGCTCGACCAGGAAGTGCTGGAAGACCTGGCCCACGGCATGGTCGGCAAGACCGCCATCCACCCGACCCAGATCGCCCCGATCGAGCAGCACTACCAGGTGCGCCCGCAAGACCTGGCGGTGGCGCGCGCCATCCTCGACGAGGCCAGCCCCGCCGTGTTCCGCATGAACGACGCGATGTGCGAAGTCGCCACCCACCGCGCCTGGGCCGAGCGCCTGGTGGAACAATCGCACCGCTTCGGTTCCCGTTCGATGGAAGGAGAAACCTCATGAATTTGTTCTCGCGTGGCCAGAAAGGCAAGCTGTCAGACCTCGGCATCGGCCATAGCTTTACCGTCGAGGTGGATATCGGGGCGCCCGGCCTCTCGGTCGACGTGTCCTGTTTCGGCCTGGATGCGTCCGAGCGCCTGTCGGATGAGCGCTACATGGTGTTCTACAACCAGCTGGCCAGCCCCGAGGGCGCGGTGCGGCTGGAGTCGAGCGGGTCGCTGGCGCGCTTCGCCGTGAATCTCGATGCCCTGCCGGCGACGATCGCGAAGCTGGTGTTTGTCGCCGCCATCGACGGCGCCCAGACCATGCGCTCGCTCGGCGCCTGCGCCCTCAATCTGGGCAGCGCGGTGCGCTTCCCGTGGTCGGGTGCGGACTTCGGCGACGAGAAGGCGGTCATCGTGGCGGAACTGTACCGGCGCGACGGCATGTGGCGTTTCGGCGCGGTCGGCCAGGGCTTCAATGGCGGGCTGTCGGCACTGCTGGCGCATTTCGGCGGCACCGAGGCCAAGCCTGCCGCCGCTTCCGCTCCCACCTCGGCGCCGGCGCCGGCGCCGGCGCAGCCCAGGGTCTCGCTGTCGAAGGTCACGCTGGAAAAGCGCGGCGACAAGGTCTCGCTCGACAAGCGCCCCGGCCGCGGCTTCGGCCGCATCCACGTGAACCTGAACTGGAACCAGTCGGCTACCGCAGCGCCGCCGCAGCAGCCTGCGAAAACCGGCTTCTTCGACAAGCTGATCGGCGGCGCGATCGGCGGAGGCGGCGCCGGCCGCAAGGGCCGCGGCGGCATCGACCTCGACCTCGGCTGCATGTACGAGCTGGCCGACGGCCGGCGCGGGCTGGTGCAGGCGCTCGGCAATGCCTGGGGCGACTTCGAACGCGAGCCCTACATCCGCCTGGATGCCGACGACCGCACCGGCGCCGTGGCCGGCGGCGAGAACCTGACCATCAATGGCGAGCGCTTCGACCAGATCCGCCGTGCGCTGATCTTTTCCTTCATCTACGAGGGCGTGCCCAACTGGGCGGCGACCGATGGCGTGGTGACCATCACCGCGCCCGAGCAGGCGCCAATCGAGGTGCGCCTGGATGGCGGCGGCAACCAGATGATGTGCGCGATCGCGCTGATCGAGAACCGGGGCGGCAGCTTGCAGGTCACCAAGCTGGCAGAGTATTTCCAGCAGAGCGGCGGGACCAGCGCGCACGAGCTGATGGACCGCCATTTCGGCTTCGGGCTGCGCTGGAAGACCGGCTCGAAGGGCTAACGGCCTGCCGGCGCTACCACTTGCAGCCGGTATCGGTGATCGTGTCGATCGCCAGCGGAATCAGCGCGAACACATTCAGCGAGGTTCCGCCGCTGTACTTCTTGGTGCAGGGCGGCCGCTTGGCTTCCCTGATGGCGCGGCCGAGGTCTTTCTTTTCGATTTCCAGCAGATGCTCGGCATCGCGCACCTGTTCGAATGGTTCCGGTACGTGCTCCCTGGCGACGCGACGGGCCGTGGCGCGCAGTGCGTCCATGTCCAGTTGTTTGCCCTGCGCTACTGCCTGTTCCGGGCTAGACTCCTGCGGCTCCGGAACGGATGGCACGGCCACCATGTCCGATGACGCGGGCGCGGCCTGCGCTGGCGTGGCCTTTGGCTTGCGGGGTGCCGGGGACGGGGTGGCAGCTTCCACCGGCCTCGGCCTGGCCTTTGCCGGAACCGGCACGAATTCGATGTAGTCGGCCGGACCTGTCTCATCCCTGACAGGGGGCGTGCCGGCATAGCGGAGCAGGATCGCGAGGAAGACCAGGTGGGCCAGGATGATCAGCGCCCCCGGCCCAACGCGCAGCTGCCGGGTGCGCGTCATCCGCCCTGCTTGACGATGCGGGCCAGCAGTTCCGGACGGTCGAGGTAGAGCAACACATAGCGCGGCGCGGTCCGGCGCACCTGCCAGTGCAGCAGCGTCACGCCGGCGTCCGGCTTCATGACCAGCACGCAATTCGGTTTGTCGAAAGGCGTCACCGTGATGGTGTCGGCAGGATGGATGCCATGGCGCCGGCGCCAGCGTTCCGGCGCCTCGGTCACCGCATCGACGCGCTCGATGCTCGAGAGCGGAATGCTGCCCTGGGTGCGCACGCCGACGCGCAGGTGCAGCACCTCGCCGGCCAGCACATGGCTGCCTTCGGCCACGTGCCAGCGGTCGCCCAGCACCCAGGCGAGCGTGTACACGGCCCCGATGCCGCCGACCACATGGATGAGCATGCGCGTGTCCGGATCGGCGACGAACAGGTGGAGGATGCCGAAGTCGATCGGCAGTTCGAGGAATACCGCGACCATCGCGCAGCCGATCGCGGTGCCGTAAGCCCCGCGCTGCAGGTAGGTCAGCGCCGTGCCTTCCGGCCGCGCCAGCGGCTTGCGGCGGCGCAGCCATTGCAGGCAGCCGGTCCACATCAGGCGGTCGAGCCTGGCCATGCCGATCAGTTCCGGCGGCAGCAGCGCAAGGATGCGGCCACGCCAGCCGGTGGCGCCACGCAGGCGCTGCAGTGCGTCGGGCAGGTGTGCCAGGTCCTTGGCGGCCAGCAGGACCAGGGGCAGCGCGAGGGCGAGCTTGCGCAGTGCAGGTCCAATTGCGTCGGGCGCCGCCAGCCGCACCAGCAGCAGGATGAAGAAGCCGAGATAAGCGTAGCCCGCGAGCTGCGTCCAGGAGAGGCGGCGCAGCTCGAACGCTGCGGAGTGGAAGCTGTGTGTAACGGACATGCGCTTTTCGCTCGGTTGTGATCGCTACGATTACAACACGGCGAGCCTGCGCGAACAATTTGCTCCGCACAAAGCGCGCACTAGAGCCTGGCTGGAGAAGTTCCGCCGCCGCTGCCGTCCTGCTATGGCACTTGCGGCAGCACAAAGTGCGCACACAAAGCGCACTCGACAATGGGCTTTTGCACGGAGGCCCCATGTCGAACTTCGATCATCTCCCGGACGATGCCACCCGCCTCACGGCCGCGAGCCTGCGCTCGCATTTCACGGGTCACCCGACACTGGTCGGCTGGATCGGCCGGTATGCCCTGCTGGTGCTGCTGCTCGGCGGCGGCGTGGTCATCGGCGGCCTGCTCGGGCCGGTGATCCACGCACTGCTCAACTGAAACCGTCGGTCCGCTCCCGCGGCGGCCGCAAAAATGACAAGGGCCGGGAGTCCTTGCGAACTCCCGGCCCTTGCTACCTCAGCGGATTGATCCGCTGGCGGTGGATGCGATTACTGCAGCTTGATTTCGACGTCGACGCCAGCCGGCAGGTCCAGCTTCATCAGTGCGTCAACGGTCTTGTCGGTCGGATCAACGATGTCCATCAGACGCTGGTGGGTGCGGATTTCGAACTGGTCGCGCGAGGTCTTGTTGACGTGCGGCGAACGCAGGATGTCGAAACGCTGGATGCGGGTCGGCAGCGGGACCGGGCCCTTGACCACTGCGCCGGTGCGCTTGGCGGTGTCGACGATTTCCAGAGCGGACTGGTCGATCAGCTTGTAGTCGAACGCTTTCAGGCGGATGCGGATTTTCTGGTTCGGAGCGGACATGCTATTTCCTTTAAAAGAACGTTCCGGCAAGGTGCCGGCAATGTGTGAAAGGTGCTTCGGTACTGCTCAAGAGGCGGGAGTATATCACCCTTCCCTCTCATAAAGATGGGGACAGGCCAAAAAAGCCTGTCCCCATCGTTGTGCCGGCGGAACACGCGTCCCGCCGACGGATCTCGCTAACCGAAATTAGGCGATGATCTTGGCAACCACGCCGGCGCCGACGGTACGGCCGCCTTCGCGGATTGCGAAGCGCAGACCTTCTTCCATCGCGATCGGAGCGATCAGCTTGACGGTGATCGACACGTTGTCGCCTGGCATGACCATTTCTTTGTCGGCCGGCAGCACGATCGAACCGGTCACGTCAGTCGTACGGAAGTAGAACTGCGGACGGTAGTTGTTGAAGAACGGGGTGTGACGGCCGCCTTCGTCTTTCGACAGGACGTACACTTCGCCGGTGAAATCGGTGTGCGGCTTGATCGAGCCCGGCTTGGCCAGAACCTGACCACGCTGGACGTCTTCACGCTTGGTGCCGCGCAGCAGCAGGCCGACGTTGTCGCCAGCTTGACCCTGGTCCAGCAGCTTGCGGAACATTTCCACGCCGGTGCAGGTGGTCTTGACGGTGTCAACGATACCGACGATTTCGATTTCTTCGCCGACCTTGATGATGCCGCGCTCGACACGACCGGTCACCACGGTGCCGCGACCCGAGATCGAGAACACGTCTTCCACCGGCATCAGGAAGGCGCCGTCAACGGCACGTTCCGGGGTCGGGATGTACGAATCCAGTGCGTCAGCCAGTTGCATGATGGCGTCTTCGCCCAGCGGACCAGCCTGGCCTTCCAGGGCCATACGAGCCGAACCCTTGATGATCGGCAGGTCGTCGCCCGGGAACTCGTACTTCGACAGGAGCTCGCGCACTTCCATTTCGACCAGTTCCAGCAGTTCTGCGTCGTCGACCAGGTCGCACTTGTTCAGGAACACGATGATGTACGGAACGCCAACCTGACGCGCCAGCAGGATGTGCTCGCGGGTCTGCGGCATCGGGCCGTCAGCGGCCGAGCACACCAGGATCGCGCCGTCCATCTGCGCTGCACCGGTAATCATGTTCTTGATGTAGTCGGCGTGGCCTGGGCAGTCAACGTGCGCGTAGTGACGGTTTGCGGTTTCGTACTCGACGTGCGCGGTGTTGATGGTGATGCCGCGTGCTTTTTCTTCCGGAGCCGCGTCGATCTGGTCGTAGGCCTTGGCTTCGCCGCCGAACTTCTTCGACAGAACGGTTGCGATTGCAGCCGTCAGGGTGGTTTTGCCGTGGTCAACGTGACCGATGGTGCCGACGTTGACGTGCGGCTTGGTCCGTTCGAATTTTTCCTTTGCCATTTCCTATCTTCCTTTAAAAGAAACGTATTGTTTTTTAGCTGTTGTTGGGGACAGGTTCTCGTGAAACCCGTCCCTGGTTTTTTTATTACTTGGCTTTTGCGGTCACGATAGCGTCGATCACGTGCTTCGGAGCTTCCGAATAGTGCTTGAACTCCATCGTGTAGGTCGCACGGCCCTGGGTTGCCGAACGCAGCGAGGTCGAGTAACCGAACATTTCCGACAGCGGGACTTCGGCCTTGATGATCTTGCCGCCGCCGCCCGGGATTTCGTCCATGCCCTGCACCATACCGCGGCGGGACGACAGGTCGCCCATCACGGAACCGGCGTAGTCTTCCGGCGTTTCCACTTCCACGGCCATCATCGGCTCGAGGATGACCGGGTTCGCCTTGCGGCAGCCGTCCTTGAACGCCATCGAGCCCGCCATGCGGAACGCGTTTTCGTTCGAGTCGACGTCGTGGTACGAACCGAAGGTCAGGGTGACTTTGACGTCAACGACCGGGTAGCCAGCCAGCACGCCGCTGGTCAGGGTCTCGCGAACACCCTTCTCGACTGCCGGGATGTATTCGCGCGGAACCACGCCGCCCTTGATGGCGTCGATGAACTCGAAGCCCTTGCCCGGCTCTTGCGGTTCGATGGTCAGGACTGCGTGACCGTACTGGCCGCGGCCGCCCGACTGCTTGACGAACTTGCCTTCGACGTCGGTGACTGCCTTGCGGATGGTTTCGCGGTACGCAACCTGCGGCTTGCCGACGGTTGCTTCCACGTTGAACTCACGCTTCATGCGGTCAACGATAATTTCCAGGTGCAGCTCGCCCATACCACCGATGATGGTCTGGCCCGACTCTTCGTCGGTACGCACGCGGAACGACGGGTCTTCCTGAGCCAGACGGTTCAGTGCCAGGCCCATCTTTTCCTGGTCAGCCTTGGTCTTCGGCTCGACTGCCTGCTGGATGACCGGCTCCGGGAACACCATCTTTTCGAGGATGATCGGTGCCGACGGATCGCACAGGGTCTCGCCGGTGGTTGCTTCTTTCAGGCCGACTGCTGCGGCGATGTCGCCTGCGCGGACTTCCTTGATCTCTTCGCGCTGGTTGGCGTGCATCTGCAGAATACGACCCAGGCGTTCCTTCTTGCCTTTGATCGGGTTGTAGACGGTATCGCCCGAATTCACGACGCCCGAGTACACGCGGAAGAAGATCAGCTGGCCGACGAACGGGTCGGTCATGATCTTGAATGCCAGCGCAGCGAACTTCTCGCTGTCGTCGGCCTTACGCGAGGTCGGCTGCTCTTCTTCGTCGGTACCTGCGACCGGCGGGATGTCCACTGGCGACGGCAGGTATTCGATGACCGCGTCCAGCATTGCCTGCACGCCCTTGTTCTTGAATGCGGTGCCGCACATCATCGGGACGATTTCGCCGGCGATGGTACGGGTACGCAGCGCTTTCTTGATCTCGGCTTCCGACAGTTCGCCCTCTTCGAGGTACTTGTTCATCAGCTCTTCCGACGCTTCAGCGGCGGTTTCGACCAGCTTCTCGCGCCACTCGTTGCAGGTGTCGAGCAGTTCGGCCGGCACGTCGACGTATTCGAACTTCATGCCTTGCGAAGCGTCATCCCACAGGATGGCCTTCATCTTGACCAGGTCGACCACGCCCTTGAAGTTGTCTTCGGCGCCGATAGGCACTTGCAGCGGGATCGGGTTGGCCTTCAGGCGGGCGCGCATCTGCTCGTACACCTTGAAGAAGTTTGCACCGGTACGGTCCATCTTGTTGACGAAGGCCAGACGCGGAACCTTGTACTTGTTAGCCTGACGCCACACGGTTTCCGACTGCGGCTGCACGCCGCCGACTGCGCAGTAAACCATGCAGGCGCCGTCCAGCACGCGCATCGAACGCTCCACCTCGATGGTGAAGTCGACGTGGCCCGGGGTGTCGATGATGTTGAAGCGGTGCGGCTCGAAGTTGCTGGCCATACCTTTCCAGAAGCAGGTCGTCGCTGCCGAGGTAATGGTGATGCCGCGCTCTTGCTCCTGCTCCATCCAGTCCATGGTGGCGGCGCCGTCGTGCACCTCGCCCAGCTTGTGGTTCACACCCGTGTAGAACAGGATGCGCTCGGTGGTCGTGGTCTTGCCGGCGTCGATGTGAGCGGAAATACCGATATTGCGGTAGCGCTCAATGGGGGTAGTGCGTGCCATAATTTTTCCTAAATCTTTGAATGGACAAAACCGGACGGCATTTTGACGATCAAAACGCGCCCGGCCTGAACAACGGATACTGCAGGCCGCACTCCCCGAAGGGGTTTGGCCATTTGCTTAGAAGCGGAAGTGCGAGAACGCCTTGTTCGCTTCTGCCATACGGTGCACTTCGTCACGGCGCTTCATTGCGCCACCGCGCATTTCAGCCGCTTCCATCAGTTCACCACCCAGGCGTTGCGGCATGGATTTTTCGCTGCGCTTGTTTGCGGCTTCGCGCAACCAACGCATGGACAGCGCCATACGACGAACCGGACGAACTTCCACTGGCACCTGGTAGTTGGCGCCGCCGACACGGCGGGATTTCACCTCGACCATCGGCTTGCAGTTGTTGATCGCGGTCGTGAACACTTCCAGTGGGTCCTTGCCCGATTTTTGCTGGATGTGCTCGAACGCACCGTAGATGATGTTTTCAGCGACCGATTTCTTACCGGACAGCATCAGAACGTTGACGAACTTGGCGACATCGGTGTTGCCGAATTTTGGATCCGGCAGGATTTCGCGCTTGGGTACTTCACGACGACGTGGCATTTCAATTCCTTCCTATCTTCAGTTGAGTGCGGTGTACGCACTCGCGAAAGACCCTCATGATCTTTCACTTACTCGGCCTTCCGGCCGGCTCAACTTAACTTTTTAATGTGACCTGTACGTGACAGGGTCCGCAGGACTACGCGAAGAATTACTTCTTGGCGCCGGCCTTGGCGCGCTTCGCACCGTACTTCGAGCGAGCCTGCTTACGGTCTTTCACGCCCTGGGTATCCAGTGCGCCGCGGACCATGTGGTAACGCACACCCGGCAAGTCTTTCACACGGCCGCCGCGGATCAGGACGACGCTGTGCTCTTGCAGGTTGTGGCCTTCACCGCCGATGTACGAAATGACTTCGAAACCGTTGGTCAGGCGAACTTTAGCGACCTTACGCAGTGCCGAGTTCGGCTTCTTCGGGGTCGTGGTGTAGACACGGGTGCAAACGCCGCGCTTCTGCGGGCAGTTTTCCAGTGCCGGGGACTTGCTCTTCACAACCGCGGCTTCACGCGGCTTGCGAATCAGTTGATTGATGGTTGGCATCGTTCAAAAATCCAACAAAGTTACTACGTTGATGACCCGGACCCTTGTTGCGCTTGTCCGGGGACTGAAACCTAGTCCCGGATTCGTGCTCACAGCAGAGGCGACGAAAGCCACTCACCGAAGGAGCGGCTGCGAATGCGTATACCATGTGCAGAATAAATCGAGAACTCGCGAGTATAGACCCGATAGGCAAGTGGGTCAACCGCTTTGCCGGCCGGTCGGCCTGGCGGCGGGGTAAACCTGGGGTTTACCGTGGTGGATGTGGCAAGCCTGCTACAGCGCTACTGTCAAGCTTGCGGCAAGGATAGTGTATTTCCGGCTATAAAGACAGGATAATAGCCGATTTCGCCCTCTTCCCGCCCCGATGTCCCGCCTGCTTCGTCCCGCCAACCTGTACCTACTGCTGAGCTACGCCCTGCTGTCGAGCATGCCTTTTGCGGCGAAGCTGCTGGACCTGCCGGGCGCGCAAGGCGGCAGCGACCCGTGGCAGCTGCTGGGCGCCGGCGTGTTCGCCTGGATCGCCGCCTGGGCCCTGTGCAAGCGCCCGGCCTGGTTCCACTGGGCCCTGCTGCCGGCCTTCCTGGCCCTGCCGACCGAGCTTTACCTTCTTGTCTATTACGGACAGGGGATTTCGACGCACCACCTGGGCATCATCGCCGAGACCAGCCCCAGCGAGGCACTCGAGTTCCTGGGTGGGAAAGCCTGGCTGCTGGGCGCGGTGATCGTCGGCGTGCTGCTGTGGTTCGGCTCGACCTGGGCGGCAGCCTGGCGCACCCGCGACCTGGATTGGAACGACCGCTCGCGCTGGATCGTGCTGGCGGTGCTGGGCGCCGGCGCCGCGGTGCTGGCCTACGGGCAGAAATCCGGCTTCGCCCAGGCCGACGGGAAACACGCTGCCGCTGCCGCTACCGCAGGAAGCTGGCCGCCACTGCCCGCCTGGGCCAGGCCGCCGGTCGACCTGGCGCTGTTCGCCCAATCCTGGCCCTTCGGCCTGAGCGCGCGCGGCCTCGACTTCTATAAAGAGCGGGTCTACCTGGCCGAACTGAACCGGCGCAGCGCGGCCTTCCGCTTCGGGGCGAAGCAGATAGGCGACGGGCACGGGCCGCAGGTGCTCGTGGTGGTGCTGGGCGAATCCTCGCGCTACGACCGCTGGAGCCTGAACGGCTACGCACGCGAGACCAATCCCTTGCTGGCGCAGGAAGAAAACCTGGTCATGCTGAAGGACGTGATCACGCCGGTATCGGCCACCCGCCTGTCGATTCCGGTGATCATTTCGCGCAAACCTGCGATGCAGAGCCTGAAGGATGGCTTCTCCGAAAAATCCTTCCTGTCGGCCTTCAAGGAGGCCGGCTTCAAGACCTTCTGGATCTCGAACCAGGTCTCGTTCGGCAAGTTCGACACGCCGGTGTCGGTGTTCGCGAAAGAAGCGGACGACGTCCAGTTCCTGAACCTGGGCAGCGTGTCCGACGCCTCCAACCACGACGCGGTACTGCTCGAGCCCTTGCGGCGCGCCATCGACGACCCGGCGCAGAAGGTGCTGGTGGTGCTGCACACGCTGGGCAGCCACTGGAACTACGCGCACCGCTACCCGCAGGAGTTCGACCGCTGGCAGCCTTCGCTGAAGTCGATCGAGAAGCCCGACTACACCAATCCGCGCATCGAGCCGCAGATGAACAACAGCTACGACAGCGCCATCCTGTATACCGACTGGTTCCTGTCGAACGTGATCGGGGTGCTGAAGGAAACCGGCCTGCCCACCTCGCTGCTGTACGTGGCCGACCATGGCCAGACCCTGTACGACAAGTCGTGCAAGATCGCCTTCCACGGCCATAACACGCAGTACGAATTCCACGTGCCGGCCTTCGTCTGGTATTCGGGCAGCTACGCCGAGCGCTTCCCGGCCAAGGTCGCGCAACTGAAACGCCATCAGAAGGCGAAACTTTCGACCGAGAACATGTTCCACACGGTGCTCGACATGGCCGACATCCGCTACCCCGGCGAAAGCCTGGAACGGAGTTTCGTCAATCCGGCCTTCAAGCGCCACAAGCGCTACGTCGACAGCTACGGCTGGACCGACTACGACGACGCCACCATGCGCGGCGACTGCCGCGAGGTGATTGCGAAGGGCAAGCCGCTCAAGCGCAACTGAGGGCGGGCGGCCGCTTGTCCTCGGACTCGGTCAGGTGTGCGCTGAGCCAGCGCGCCACCTCGGCGGCACGACCTTCGATCCGCTCCCCGAAACCCTGCGTGGCCAGCAGCGCGATGCCGTTCGGGTTGCGCAGAACGCCCGGCAACAGGACCGGCTGGCCACTGGCGGTATCGATGCGGTACGGTTCCAGCTTGCCCGCGAGGATACGCGCCAGCACCAGGTTGTGCGAGGACACCAGCACCAGGTCGCGCTCGCACAGGCTTTCCAGCACCGCGGCTGCGGCCGACACCGATTCCAGGTGGTTGGTGCCGCGGAAGACCTCGTCGACCAGGCAGATGCCGGCCGGCTCCCCGCTCGCATCCAGCAGTTCGCGCGCCCGGCGCAGTTCCGACATATAGAGACTCTCGCCGCCCAGCAACGAGTCCTCGTTCTGCATGCTGGCGCGCACCGGCACGGCCGGCAGGCGCGCCTGCCGCGCGTAGCAGAAGCCGAAGGCGCGCGCCGCCACCAGGTTCAGGCCCACCATGCGCAGGAAGGTGCTTTTTCCCGAAGCGTTCTGGCCCGAGATGAAGGCGCCCTGCCCGTCCAGGCTGACGGACAGCGGGACCGGCATCTCCATCAGCGGGTGCACGCCGCCCTGCAGGTCCAGCATGCGCGCGGCGCTGCGTTCGGCCCAGCACCAGTGTTGCTGGCGGCGCAGGTGGCGTGCCAGCGCGACGTCGGCCTCGAGCTCCGCGCTGCGCAGGTAGCAGGCGCGCAGGAAGTCGCGCGCCCCGTACACGGTGCGGATGGTCTTCCAGTAGCGGCGGATGTTGTAGGCGGCGAACCAGTTCATGTAGGCCTCGCCGGCCGGGATCATGCGCAGCAGCAGCGAGCGCCCGATGCGCTTGTGCAGGCGTGCCGCCGCGGCGCGCTCCTCGACGAAGGGCTCCAGCAGGGGGCCGCCGAGTTGCGCCAGCGTGTGGCTCCCGGCCAGCAGCGCGTTCAGGCTGTCCAGCGTGTTCTTCCACAGCTCGAGGCGGCGGTGGTAGCTGATCTGCAGCGCCATCAGCGGCGCCACCGCGGCCAGGGTCGCGATCCAGCCGAGCGGCTGCGTGACGAGCAGGCCCAAGGACATCACCAGCAGCAGCGGCAGCACCCAGATGAATCCGGCCCAGGCGGGCGCTTGCGGCGCCTCGCCCTCGAACAGCAGGCCGGCGACCTCGGTCTCGGCGTAGCGCAGCGGGCGCAGCGCCAGGTTCAAGGCGTCGAGGCGCGCCGGATCGGCCAGCAGGCCGCGCAGGCGCTCTCCCAGCGCGGCGCAGCCGGCATCGTCCAGGCCCGCACGCAGGTGGCGGTGCAGCACCTGGCGGCCGAAGATGCTGGTGCCTTGTGCAAGTTGCTCTTCGTAGGCCGGGAGCAGCAGATCATGCCAAGTCTGCTCGTCGAGCGCCGTGCGGGCGTCCCCGGTGATGCGGTGCAGGCGGCCGGTTTCTTCGGGAGTGAAGAAGTGCGAAGGCGGCTCGCGCTCGGCGTCGCGTTTGACAACATGGCGGAAGAGGCGCAGCAGGCGTGCGAGTTCGGATCGGATCATGCCGCGATCCTAGCAGCGCGCCGGCGCCTCAAATCTCAAGCATTGTCACCGAGGCCGGCCGCCATGGCGATAAAGGCGTCGAGGTAGCCGATCGCGGCGTCGTCCTCGCGCGTGCCGAGGAAGATCTGCTTCGGGATGCCGTTCGGGCCGAGACGCACCGGCACCACCGGCATGCGCGCGGCGTATTCCTCGACCAGCCAGCGCGGCAGCGCCGCCACGCCGCGGCCGCTGGCGACCATCTGCAGCAGGATGTCGGTGGTCTCGATGGTCTTGCGCTGGCGCGGGGCACAGCCGGCCGGCAGGAAGAACTGGTTGTAGATGTCGAGGCGGTCGATGTCGACCGGGTAGGTGATCAGGACCTCGTCGGCCAGGTCGCAAGGCTCCACGAAGGCGCGGCCGGCCAGCGGGTGGTCTTTCGCCAGCACCAGCACCTGCTCGTAGTCGAACACCGGCACGAAGCGCAGACCCGGCTTGAACAGCGGATCGGGCGTGACCAGCACGTCGATCTCCCATCCCTCGATGGCCTTGATGCCGCCGAACTGGAAGCGCTGCTTGACGTCGACGTCGACGTCCGGCCAGGCCGCCAGGTAAGGCGCCACCACCTTCAGGAGCCAGGCATAGCAGGGCGCGCACTCCATCCCGATGCGCAGGGTGCCGCGCTGGCCCTCGGCATACTGCGCCATCAGGCGCTCGGCGTGTTCGAGCTGGGGCAGCAGGCGATTGGCCAGGCCCTGCAGGTAGAGACCGGCCTGGGTCGGGCGCAGGCTGCGGCCGTCGCGGGTCCAGACCTCGACCCCGAGCTGCCCCTCCAGCTTGCGGATTGCGTGGCTGAGCGCCGATTGGGTCAGGTGCAGGCTCTCGGCGGCGGCCGTCAGCGAACCGCGCTGCTCGACTGCCCGCAGGATCATCAGGTGAATACGTTCCAGCATGAATATATGAATGAATTTGATCGATATATGAAATCATATCAATTTTATTCATGAGTTGTCCGTCCTATCATGGCTGCGACCACCAACAGGACGCATACCATGACCATCACCCACAACCTCGGCTTTCCCCGCATCGGCGCCCGCCGCGAACTGAAATTCGCCCTCGAGCGCCACTGGAAGGAAGCCGCCCCGGCCGTCGAACTGGAAGCCGGGGCCGCCCAGCTGCGCGCCCGCCACTGGGCCCGGCAATCCGCGCTCGACCTGGCCCCGGTTGGCGACTTCTCGCTCTACGACCACGTGCTCGACATGAGTTTCACGCTCGGGAACGTGCCGCAGCGCGCCCATGCCCACCACGGCAACGCGCTGGACGCCTACTTCCGCGTGGCCCGCGGCCGCGCCTCGCACGCCGACTGCGGCTGCACCCACGCCGGCGAAATGACCAAGTGGTTCGACACCAACTACCACTACATCGTCCCCGAATTCGACGCCTTCACGACGTTTACACTGGACATCTCGCGCTTGCGGCAGCAGTTGCAGGAAGCGTTCGACGCCGGCGTGCGCGCCAAGCCGGTGATACTCGGCCCCCTCACCTACCTCTGGCTCGGCAAGTCCCACGACGACAGCGACCGCCTGGCGCTGCTGCCCGCCCTGCTGCCGGTGTACGCGGAACTGCTCGACTGGCTGGCGCAGACCGGCGTCGAATGGGTACAGGTCGACGAGCCGGCGCTGGTCACCGACCTCGACGCGCGCTGGCGCCAGGCCTATGCGGACGCCTACGCGGCGCTGCGCGGCCACGGCCCGAAACTGCTGCTGGCCACCTACTTCGGCCGCCTGGAGGACAACCTGCCGCTCGCCTGCAGCCTGCCGGTTGCCGGCCTGCACCTGGACGCCATCAACGCGCGCGACGAGATCGAGCCGGCGATCGCCCTGCTGGGCCCCGACAAAATCCTGTCGCTCGGCGTGGTCGACGGCCGCAACATCTGGAAGACCGACCTGCATGCGACCCTGGCCTGGCTGGAGCCGGTGCAGCGCCAGTTGCAGGCGCGCCTTTGGATCGCGCCGTCCTGCTCGCTGTTGCACGTGCCGGTCGACCTGGAACTCGAGACCGGCATGGACCCCGAGGTCCGTTCCTGGCTCGCATTCGCCGTGCAGAAACTGGACGAGCTGCGCCTGCTGCAAACCGCGCTCGACCACGGCCGTGTCGGCGTGCAGGACGCCTTGATCGCGAACGCCGCCACCATCGACCGCCGCCGTGCCTCTGCGCGCGTGCACAATGGCGAGGTGGCGCGGGCCGTCGCCGCCATTGCGCCGGCGCTGGGCCAGCGCATCAGCGCCCACGCCCAGCGCGCCACCGAGCAGGCCGCCGTACTGGCGCTGCCCGCCTACCCCACCACCACCATCGGCTCCTTTCCGCAGACGCCGGAGATCCGCCAGGCGCGCCGCCGCCACAAGCTGGGCGAACTCGACGACGCCGCCTACCGCGCTGCCATGCAGGCCGAGATCGCGCGCTGCGTGCAAGCCCAGGAAGCGCTGGGCCTGGACGTCCTCGTGCACGGCGAGGCCGAGCGTAACGACATGGTCGAGTACTTCGGCGAACAGCTTGATGGCTTCGCCTTCAGCGCCAACGGCTGGGTGCAGTCCTATGGCTCGCGCTGCGTGAAGCCGCCGATCCTGTACGGCGACGTGCAGCGCCCGCGTCCGATGACCGTGGAATGGACCTGCCATGCCCAGTCGCTGACGAACAAGCCGATGAAGGGCATGCTGACCGGCCCGGTCACGATGCTCAACTGGTCTTTCGTGCGCGACGACCAAGCGCGCGCCGTCACCTGCCGCCAGCTGGCGCTGGCGATCCGCGCCGAGGTCCAGGACCTCGAACGGGCCGGCGTGCGCATCATCCAGATCGACGAGGCCGCGCTGCGCGAAGGCCTGCCGCTGCGCCGCGCCGGCTGGCCCGGCTACCTGGACTGGGCGGTCGAGGCGTTCCGCATCGCCGCCAACGGCGTGCGCGACGCCACCCAGATCCACACCCATATGTGCTATTCGGAGTTCAACGACATCATCGCCGCCATCGCCGCCATGGACGCCGACGTGATCACCATCGAGACCTCGCGCTCCAATATGGAATTGCTCGGCGCCTTCGACGACTTCCGCTACCCGAACGGCATCGGCCCTGGCGTCTACGACATCCATTCGCCCAACGTCCCGAGTCGCGAGCAGATCGTCGCGCTGATGCAGAAGGCCGCCGCGCGTATCCCGGCGGCGCAACTGTGGGTGAATCCGGACTGCGGCCTCAAGACGCGCAGCTGGGACGAGGTGCTGCCGGCGCTGGAGAACATGGTGGCGGCGGCGCGGACCCTGCGCGCCGCGGCCTAGCGTGCCTGTCCCGCCTGTTGTGCTGCGCTGTCCCGCCAACGCGACAGCCTGCGTACGTTCTCCCACATACCGTCGGTCGATATTCTGGCACGATTTTTTATCACATCCAACCACGGTAACGAGGGAGAGCCAGGGCATGAAACGCGTGACAGCAGCGGTGGTAATCGGCATGGCGACAGGCGCCGCCTGTGCCCAACAGGGTGACGGGACCCGCTTCTCGGCCCCGTCCAACGTCTTCAAGCCGGCCAAGGTCGAGGCCACTCCCGAGCGCATGCGCGGCATCAAGGCGCCGCCGGGCTTTACCGTCACCCCCTTCGCCACGGGCCTGAAGAACGCCCGCATCATCACGGTGGCGCCGAATGGCGACATCTACGTCAGCCGGCGCGACCAGGGCGACGTGCTGTTGCTGAAGGACGCGAACGGCGACGGCAAGGCGGACGGCGCGCCGGTCGAAGTGGCCAACCGCGCCGGCGCGCACGGCATGGCGATCAAGGACAACAAGTTCTATCTCGTCACCGTCAAGGAACTGTTCGTGGCCGACATCAAGCCCGACGGCCGCCTGGGCGAGCTCAAACTGCTGGTGGGCGACCTGCCGGATTCCGGCCAGCACCCGAACCGCACCATCGCCTTCGGGCCGGACGGCATGTTGTATCTCACCGTGGGCAGCACCTGCAATACCTGCAACGAGAGCAATCCCGAGAACGCCACCATCCTGCGCGTCTCGCCGGACGGCCAGCAGCGCAGCATCTTCGCTTCGGGCCTGCGCAACACCATCGGCTTTGACTGGCATCCCCAGACCGGCGAGCTGTGGTCCTTCGATCACGGCATCGATTTCCTCGGCGACGACCAGCAGCAGGAAGAGATCAACAAGATCGAGATGGGCAAGATGTACGGCTGGCCGCACGTCTACGGCGGCGGCGACATCTACCCGCAGAGCACCCCGGTGGGCGAGATCAAGAAAGAAGAATGGAAGGCGCGCAGCACCCCGATGGTGCTGGGCTACACCGCGCATGCGGCGCCGATGCAGATGGTGTTCGGCCACCGCGGCGGCTTCCCGGCCGAGTACAGCGGCGACGCCTTCGTGACCATGCGCGGCTCCTGGAACCGCGTCCAGGCGTCCGGGTACGAGATCGTGCGGGTGCGCTTCGCGGGCGGACGGCCGACCGCCGTCGAACCCTTCGTCACCGGCTTCCTTACCGACGGCGGCAAGACCCACATCGCACGCCCGGTCGGCCTGGCCTGGGCCAAGGACGGTTCGCTCCTGATGGCGGACGACGGCAACGGCGTCATCTACCGCATCGCCCACGGCGACGGCAAACCCGGCAACCTGAGCGCGATGGCCCCAAGCGGCCCGATGCGCGACCAGGCCAACAAGGGCAATGGCGTGCCGCTCGCGAACAAGCGGCCCGAAACCCAGTCGACAGGCACGCTGTCGGTCAGCTCGCCGAGCTTCAAGGCCGGCGGCGCGATGGACCAGAAATACAGCGAATACGCCGACGGTGTGTCCCCGGCCCTGGCGTGGAAGCCAGTGCCGAATGCGAAGTCCTACGCCATCATCATGGAAGACCCGGACGCCAAACCGGTCACGCCCTTCGTGCACTGGCTGGCCTGGAACATCCCGGCGAACGTCACCAGCCTGCCGGAAGGCCTGCAGGAGCAGCCGCGCCTGACCGATCCGGAAGGCGTGCTGCAGGGCCGGAACACGCGCGGCTCGATGGGTTACTTCGGGCCCAAGCCGCCGGTGGGCGACAAGCCGCACCACTACCATTTCCAGGTGTATGCGCTCGATACCATGCTGGATGTGCCTTTCGGCGCCGACCGCGACCAGTTGCTGCAGGCGCTGCAGGGGCACGTGATCGGCAAGGGCGAGGTCATGGGCACCTACGCCCAGAAGCAGAAGCCGCAGAAGTAAGGAAGCAAGCCAAGGAGCACCCCCAGGACGGGCGCGGATGCAGTCGGTTCGCGCCCGTCCGCTTTTGCACAATCGGACGCTCCTGTGTCCGGACGCTGTCCGCAGCCTGTAATGACGGACACCGCGGACACCGGACGCGGCAGCAATATTCCCCGTAAAATCAGTCACTTGCTCTACTGGCACGGATCGTGCATTGACAACGCCATCCAACGTTGTCACCCGAGATGCCATGATCCGCGATACATCAGAACAAGACGCCGTCCTCACCCCGGCCCCGGTCCACAAGCTCAAGCGCCGCGCGCTGTGGGTGGGCGGCGCCCTTGCCCTCCTCGCCGTCAGCGTCGCCGTGCTGGGCGCCTGGACCAGCAGCGAACACTCCGTCAGCGAAGCCCGCCTGCGCATCGCCGAAGTCACCCGCGGCACCCTGGTGCGCGACGCGTCGGTGAATGGCCGCATCGTGGCCGCCGTCAGCCCCACCCTGTATTCGACCGCCCCATCCACCGTCAACCTGAAGGTCGCCGCCGGCGACACCGTCAAGAAGGGCGACGTGCTGGCGGTGCTGGAGTCCCCGGACCTGACCGATGAACTCAAGCGCGAGACCTCCAGCTACGAGCAACTCAAGGCCGAGGTGGCGCGCCAGCAGATCCTGGCGCGCAAGCAGAAGCTGCTGGCCAAGCGCGAAGCCGACACCGCCGAGATCGATCGCCTGTCGGCCCAGCGCACCCTGGAGCGCTACGAGAGCGTGGCGCAGGTCGGCATCATCGCCAAGATCGACTACCAGAAGGCAAAGGATGCCCTGAACTCGGCCGAGATCCGCGCCAACCACGCCTCCCAGGCCGCCGCGCTCGAGGGCGACGACGTCCAGCTGGCCCTGAAAACCAAGATCAACGAGCTGGAACGCCAGCGCCTGTCGCTCGCCAATGCCCAGCGCCGCGTCGACGAGCTGACCGTGCGCGCGCCGGTGGACGGCTTCATCGGCACCCTCAACGTCCAGAACCGCATGGTGGTGGCCGCCAACGCCCCCCTGATGACCCTGGTCGACCTGTCGAAGCTCGAAGTCGAGGTCGAGGTGCCGGAAACCTATGTGGCCGACATCGGCCTGGGCATGAACGCCGAGATCACCCTGCCGTCGGGCAAGGCCACCGGCAAGCTGTCCGCGCTGTCGCCGGAAGTGGTGAAGAACCAGGTGCTGGCGCGCGTGCGCTTCGACGGCGAGCAGCCGAAAGGCCTGCGCCAGAGCCAGCGCGTGACCGCCAGATTGCTGATCGAGGAGCGCCCCAACGTCCTGATGCTGCCGCGCGGCCCCTTCGTCGAAAGCGAAGGCGGACGCCATGCCTATGTGGTGCGGGACGGGATCGCCGTGCGCACCCCGATCCAGTTGGGCGCCACCAGCATTTCCGCCGTCGAGATCCTGTCGGGCCTGAAGCAGGGCGACAAGGTGGTCGTCGCCGGCACCGACACCTTCAATAACGCCGCGCGCGTCTCGATCAACCGCTGAACAAGACCAACACAAACTAGGAGAATCCCATGCTGCGCATGACCAACCTGAGCAAGGTGTACCGCACCCACATGATCGAGACCCACGCGCTGCGCGGTTTCGAGATCGAAGTCAAGCAGGGCGAATTCGTCACCGTGACCGGCCCCTCCGGTTCGGGCAAGACCAGCTTCCTGAACATCGCCGGCCTGCTGGAAGAATTCACCTCGGGCGAATACATCCTCGACGGCGTCAACGTGAAGGGCCTGGACGACAGCGCCCGCTCGCGCCTGCGCAACGAAAAGCTGGGCTTCATCTTCCAGGGCTTCAACCTGATCCCCGACCTGAACCTGTTCGACAACGTCGACGTGCCGCTGCGCTACCGCGGCTTCAACAAGACCGAGCGCAAGGAGCGCATCGAGGACGCGCTGGCCAAGGTCGGCCTGGCTTCGCGCATGAAGCACTTCCCAGCCGAGCTGTCCGGCGGCCAGCAGCAGCGCGTGGCGATCGCGCGCGCGCTGGCCGGCTCGCCCAAGCTGCTGCTGGCCGACGAACCGACCGGTAACCTGGATACCCAGATGGCGCGCGGCGTGATGGAACTGCTGGAAGAGATCAACGCGGCCGGCACCACCATCCTGATGGTGACCCACGATCCGGAGCTGGCGGTGCGCACCCACCGCAACGTGCACATCATCGACGGCCAGGTCTCGGACCTGGTGCGCAAGGGCCCGACCCTGGTCGACAAGGCCGCCGTGACTGCATAAGGACGACCAGACCATGTTCTCCTACTACTTCAAGCTGGGCGTGCGCAGCCTGCGCCGCAACCCCGCCCTGACCGCCCTGATGGTGCTGACCCTAGCCATCGGCGTGGCCGCCAGCGTGTCCACGCTCACCATCCTGCACATGATGTCGGGCGACCCGATCCCCGCCAAGAGCGACCGCCTGTTCGTGCCGCACGTGGACAACGGCCCGGTCGAGGGCTGGGCGCCGAGCGACGGTCCCAACGACGACCAGCTGGGCTACATCGACGCCGCCAACTTCCTCAAGAGCGGCCAGGGCGAGCGCCGCACCGCCATGTACGGCGTCTACCAGCCGATCGAGCCGCCGCGCACCGACATCCCGGCCTTCACCGCCTCCGGCCTGGCCCCGACCCGCGACTTCTTCGCGATGTTCGATGTGCCCTTCCTGCACGGCCAAGCCTGGACCGAAGGTGACGATGTGCGTGGCGCCGACGTGGTGGTGCTGGGCCGCTCGACCGCCGAGAAGCTGTTCGGCGAGGCCAATCCGGTCGGCAAGCAGATCAGGATCGGCGGCTTCCCGTACACGGTGGTCGGCGTGCTGGACAACTGGAATCCGCTGCCGCGCTACTACAGGCTGATCGGCGGCAGCCGCTTCGGCAACTCGGAAGAATTCTTCATCCCCTTCTCGACCGCGCTGCGCCACGAAATGGGCCACAACGGCAGCATGAACTGCAGCGCCAACCGCGACCCGGGCTTCGCCAACCTCCTGACCTCGGAGTGCACCTGGATCCAGGCCTGGTTCGAGACCAGGAGCAGCAGCGACCGCGCCGAACTGCAGACCTGGCTCGACAACTATGCGAGCGAGCAGCGCAAGCTGGGCCGCCTGAAGCGCAATGCGCCGAACAAGCTGTACGACGTGATGGAATGGATGGAGCACATGAAGGTCGTCGGCAACGACAGCAAGCTGTCGGCCTGGCTGGCCTTCGGCTTCCTGATCCTGTGCCTGGTCAACACCGTCGGCCTGCTGCTGGCAAAGTTCTCGGTGCGCGCATCCGAGATCGGCGTGCGCCGCGCGCTCGGCGCCTCGCGCCGCGACGTGTTCCAGCAGTTCCTGATCGAGACCGGCGTGGTCGGCCTGGTCGGGGGTGTGCTCGGCCTGGTGCTGTCCTTCGGCGCGCTGGCCCTGATCGGCATGCAGAGCAAGGGCATGGCGGCGGTCGCCCGCATGGACTGGCAGATGCTGATGCTGACCTTCCTCATGTCCGTCACCGCGGCCATCGTCGCCGGCCTGCTGCCCACCTGGCGCGCCTGCCAGGTGACGCCGGCCATCCAGCTGAAATCGCAATAAGAACGAGCAAACGAGAGAGACCATCATGGAAATCAAGCCCATCCTGTCCGCGCTGATGCGCAACAAGACCGGTCCGATCCTGGTCGCGCTGCAGGTCGCGCTGAGCCTGGCGATCCTGGCCAACGCCCTGCATGTCGTCAACGAGCGCCGCGAAGTCGCGGCGCGTCCGAGCGGCCTGCTGGATGAAGCCGCGACCTTCTACTTCAACGTGCGCAACCTGAACAGCGACGGTCCCGAGCAGATGCTCGCCACCATGAAGCGCGAAGCCGATGTGCTGCGTGCAGTGCCGGGCGTGGTGTCGGTGGCGAACGTGTCCCAGATGCCGATCTCGGGCAGCGGCAGCACCAACAGCGTCGCGCTCGACCGCCGCCAGGAGCGCGAGAGCGCGCTGGCCTCGATCTACATCTCGGGCGATTCGCTGGTCAAGACCTTCGGCCTGAAAATCGTGGAAGGCCGCGACTTCCTGCCGCAGGAATCCGTGGACATCAACGAGAACGAGAATCGCGAGCTGCCCAAGCAGCTGATCATTTCGAAAGCGCTGGCGGACAAGCTGTGGCCGGGCAGCTCGGCAATCGGCAAGACCCTGTACTTCGGCACTGGCGAAGGCGCCCAAGGGACCGAGGTCGTCGGCGTGGTCGAACGGCTGCAGTCGGCTCATGGCGACCTGGGCGAGCGCGGCGAGTGGTCCGCGATCACCCCGGCGCGCCTGTACGGCAACCCCGGCGCCCTGTACGCCGTGCGCGCCGAAGCGGGCCAGCGCGACCGCGTCATGAAGGAAGCGGAGGAAGCACTGCGCAAGTCGTCGGCGACGCCGATGATCCTGGAAGTCAAGACGGTCACGGACGACCGCCAGAAGCGCTACCGCGGCGACGTCGCCCTGTCGTGGATGCTGATCACCGTCAGCGTGCTGCTGCTCCTGATTACCTGCTCGGGCATCGTCGGCATGGCCAGCCTGTGGGTCACCCAGCGCCGCAAGCAGATCGGCGTGCGCCGTGCCCTGGGTGCGCGCAAGATCGACATCCTGCGCTACTTCATCACCGAGAACGTATTGATCACCAGCGCCGGCGTGTTCGGCGGCGTGCTGCTGGGCCTGGGCCTGAACCACCTCCTGGTGACCAGGCTGGAAATGGCGCGCCTCCCGGCCGAGTACCTGATCGGCGGCGCGATCGTGTTCTGGGCGCTGGGCATCCTGGCGGCCTACGGTCCGGCGTGGCGCGCGGCCAGCATTTCGCCGGCGACCGCCACCCGCAGTGCCTGATGGCAAACAACCAGTGCTAAACTTGCCGTCATGCCCACTGTACTGATCATCGACGACAACGCCGCGGTCGCCATCGCGCTCGACGTCCTGTTCTCCCTCCACGACATCGCCGCCCTGCGCGCGGCCTCGCCCGAGGAAGGACTGGACATCCTCGGGCGCGAGCACGTGGACCTGGTCATCCAGGACATGAACTTCACGGCCGACACGACCTCCGGCGAGGAAGGCGTGGCGCTGTTCCGCGAGATCCGGCGGCGCCACCCGGACCTGCCGGTGATCCTGCTGACCGCCTGGACCCACCTCGACGCCGCGGTGGAGCTGATCAAGGCCGGCGCCGCCGACTATCTCTCCAAGCCCTGGAACGACGAGCGCCTGCTCACCACGGTGACCAACCTGATCGAGCTGGGCCAGGCCAACCGCGCCCTGAACCAGCGCCTGCAGCGCGAGCGCAAGGCCAAGCGCGAGCTGGAACAGAACTTCGACCTGCGCGGCCTGGTCTGGCAAGACCCGGCCACCGAGCGCGTGCTCACCCTGGCCTGCCAGGTGGCGCGCGCCGACGTGCCGGTGCTCATCACGGGCCCGAACGGCACCGGCAAGGAACGCATCGCCGAGATCATCCAGGCCAACTCGCAGGTGGCCGACGGCCCCTTCGTGGTGCTGAACTGCGGCGCCCTGCCCTCGGAACTGATCGAGGCCGAGCTGTTCGGGGCCGACGCCGGCGCCTATACCGGCGCTTCCAAGGCCAGGGAAGGCAAGTTCGAGGCGGCCGACGGCGGCACCCTGTTCCTGGACGAGATCGGCAACCTGCCGCTGGCCGGCCAGATGAAACTGCTGCGGGTGCTGGAAACGGGGCGCTTCGAGCGTCTCGGCTCCAACCGCGAGCGCCAGGTGAAGGTGCGCGTGATCAGCGCCACCAATGCCGATCTGGGCGCCATGATCCGCGCCGGGACCTTCCGCGAAGACCTGTTCTACCGCCTGAACGTGATCGAGCTGCGCCTGCCGCCGCTCGCCGCGCGCCCGGGCGACATCCTGCCGCTGGCACTGTCCTTCCTGCGCGGGAAGACCCTGCACCCGTCCGCGGAAAGCGCCCTGCAGGCCCACACCTGGCCCGGCAACGTGCGCGAGCTGAAGAACGTGATGGCGCGCGCCAGCCTGCTGGCGCAAGGTGATGTCATCAAGGCCGCCGATCTCGGCTTGCCGGTGGCGGTGGCGTCCACGCCGGACACGGAGCCGGACCGCGACGCCATCGTGCAGGCGCTGGCGCGCGCCGGCGGCGTGGTGGCGCAGGCTTCAAACGAACTGGGCCTGTCGCGCCAGGCACTGTACCGGCGCATGGAGCGGCTCGGCATCGCCAGGCCGGCATGAAGCGCACAGGGTTCCGGCTCTCGCTGGTCACGCGCTGGTCGGCGCTGGTCGGCACCCTGCTGGCCCTCGGCATGCTGATCGCGCTCGGGCTGGACCACCTCTTCCCCGAACATCCCGCGCTGGTCTTCTTCACCTGCCTGGTGGCGATCGTCCCGATCGCCATCATCACTATCCGCACCCAGATCCAGCCGATCCTGTCGCTGTTCCGCGCCCTCGAGGGCACGGTGGCGAGCTACCGCGACGGCGACTTTTCCTTCAGCCTGCACTGGCCGCAGAACGACGAGCTGGCCGACCTGATCGCCGCCCACAATGACCTGGGCCAGGTGCTTCGCGAGCAGCGCCTCGGCCTGGTGCAGCGCGAGCTGCTGCTCGACACCATGGTCCAGAACACCCCGGTGGCCATGCTCCTGGTGACGGACTTCGCCACGGATACGGGCACCTCGGCCGGCACCATCGTCTACGCCAACCTGGCCGCGCGCCAGCTGCTGTCCGAAGGGCGCAAGCTCGAAGGCCACCAACTAGGTGACATTCTGGAAACCGCGGCGCCGGCCCTGAAAGAGGCGCTGGCGCGCGGCGGCGACGGCCTGTTCACCGCCGGCGAATCCGAGGAAGAAGAGGTCTACCACCTGGCGCGCAGCAGCTTCACCCTGAACGGCCGGCGCCACGAACTGCTGCTGCTGCGCCACCTCACCACCGAGCTGCGGCGCCAGGAAGTGCAGACCTGGAAGAAGGTGATCCGCGTGATCAGCCATGAACTGAACAATTCGCTAGCGCCGCTGGCCTCGCTCGCGCACTCGGGCGCGGAGCTGGTGCGGCGCGGCCAGACCGAGCGCCTGCCCCAGATCCTGCAGACCATCGGCGAGCGCACCCGCCACCTCGAGACCTTCATCCTGGGCTATGCGCGCTTCGCCAAGCTGCCCACGCCGCGTCTCGAAGCCCGCCCCTGGGACGTGTTCATCGACGCTCTGGCCGGCCAGGTGCCGTTCCGCCTGCTCGGCGACTTGCCGCAGGAGCCGGCCTGGATCGACGCCCCGCAGATGGAGCAGGCCCTGCTGAACCTGCTCAAGAACGCCCACGAATCCGGGTCGAAGCCCGAGGACGTCGCGCTGCAGGTGCGCCGCGTGCAGGACGCCCTGCGCATCGACGTGCTGGACCGCGGCACCGGCATGAGCGACGCGGTGCTGACCAACGCCCTGGTCCCCTTCTATTCCACCAAGCGCAGCGGCACCGGCCTCGGGCTGGCGCTGGCGCGCGAGATCGCCGAGGCCCACGGCGGCCGCATCTCGCTCTCGAACCGCGAGGGTGGCGGCCTGGCCGTCACTCTCATCCTGCCGGCGCTGCCGGCCCTGTCGGGCCCCCACACCCCATGAGCATGAAAGGATGTACATGCTGAAGATCATCGGCAAGGACACGTCGATCAACGTGCGCAAGGTGCTGTGGACCTGCCGCGAGCTCGGGCAGCCCTTCGAGCGCGAGGATTGGCACGAGGGACACGCCGTGTTCAACCCGAACCGGCTGGTGCCGGTGCTGGTGGACGAGGGTTTCGTGCTGTGGAAATCGAACACGATCTGCCGCTACCTCTGCAATCGATATGGCGCCGGCGCACTGCTCCCTCCAGGCGCGCGCGACCGTGCCCGCGTCGAGCAATGGATGGACTGGCAGGCCACCGACCTGAATACGGCCTGGCGCCCTGCCTTCATGGCGCTGGTGCGCAGGCACCCGGCCTACCAGGACCCGGCGCAGGTCGAGGCCAGCATCGCCGCCTGGAACCGCCACATCGGCATCCTGAATGCCCAGCTGCGCGCCACCGGCGCCTACGTCGCGGGCAGCGCCTTCACGCTGGCCGACGTCGTGCTGGGACTGTCGGTGAACCGCTGGATGATGACGCCCATGGACAAGCCGGACTTGCGCCACGTGGCGGCCTACGTCGAGCGCATGAGCTAACGGCCGGGTTTCCGTGAGTTCGGGCGTAACGGCATTGCCTGAAGCGCTCTGGTAAGATCGGCTTTCACCGCCGCTCCTCTGCCATGCCGCCTTCCTACGCCCGCATCGATCCCCGTTTCGCCCAGCCTGGCCACCCGCCCGCCACCATCGACGAGTTCGACGGCGTGCGCTTCCTGCACCTGGGCACCTCCTGGGTGCAGGGCGCGATGCGGCTGTCCAAGCCGGACGCGATCGAGCTCGAATACGTCCAGATGATGATGATGTGGACGCTGTTCATCCAGAACCCGCGCCGTATCGTGCAGCTGGGCCTCGGCAGCGCGGCCCTGACCAAGTTCTGCTACCGGCGCTTTCCCGGTGCACGCGTGAACGTGGCCGAGCTGAATCCGAACGTGATCGCCATCTGCCGCGCCCTGTTCGGCCTGCCCGAAAACGACGCGCGCCTGGACGTGCGCGAGATGAACGCGCTCAACTTCGTGCTCGATGCCGGCAACCACGGCCAGGTCGACGTGCTGCAGGTGGACCTGTACGACCACGACGCCCGCGGGCCGGTGCTCGATTCGCTGGATTTCTACCAGGGCTGCTACGACTGCCTGAGCAGCGATGGCATCATGACCGCCAACGTGTTCGGCCACTTCGACAGCTACGACAAGAACCTGCTCACCATGCAGCAGGTCTTCGACGCCGTGGTCTGGCTGCCCGAGGTGCACGATGCCAACATCGTGGTGCTCGCCTTCAAGAACGCGCCGGAGCTCGATTTCTCGGTGCTGTACGAACGTGCCGGCGAGATCCGGCGCCACCTGAACCTGCCGGCCAAGAAGTGGGTAGACGGGCTGAAGGAGTGGATGCGCGACCACGCCTGAGGTCGCGCAGCGGCAGCTCAGCGCACCAGCACCCCCTCGGCCTTGGCCAGCGACAGCCTCGCTGCTAGCACAGACGGTCCTCGCTTTCCATCCCCTTCTCATCAATACACCGAATCACGTAAAACTGTTGTGCCTTGCACAGTTCACACTTGTATTTACGCACTTTCTTGTTCAGAATCAATTCGCCACGGTTATAGGAGACCTAGTTTTTGTGATGGCGTAATTCAATTCTCAACAAGGGGACAAGATGGTGAAACGTGCAGAAAAGCAGGTATTACTGGTGACCGCGCTGGTATCGGCCATGGCATCGGCGTTCGCGCAGGAAGCAGCGGGCAGCCTGGGTCAGAAGGACACGGCGACCGTGGTCGTGCTGGGTTCGCGGACCCAGGCCAAGACCGCACTGGACACCGCCGTGCCGGTCGGCCTGATCAGCGCAAAAGACCTCCAGTCGGCCGGCTCGCTCGAACTCGGCAAGGTGCTGCAGGACCTCGACCCCTCGTTCAACTTCACCACTACTTTTATCAGCGACGGCACCGACATCATCCGCCCCGCCACTCTGCGCGGCCTCGGCCCCGACCAGCTGCTGGTGCTTGTCAACGGCAAGCGTCGCCACCAGCAGGCGCTGGTCAACGTGCAGCAGACCATCGGCCGCGGCTCGGCCGGCACCGACATCAATGCGATCCCCCTGTCCGCCATCCAGTCGATCGAAGTGTTGCGCGACGGCGCCGCGGCGCAGTACGGCTCGGATGCGATCGCCGGCGTGATCAACATCGTGCTGAAAAAGGGCGTGACCGATACCCAGTTGAGCGCCAGCCTCGGCACCACCAGGGAAGGCGACGGCGACACCTTCAGCGGCAGCGCGCACAAGGGCTTCGCCCTCGGCGCCAACGGCGGCTACCTGAACCTGTCGGTCGAAGGCCGCGACCGCGACGAAACCAATCGCGCCGGCCTGGACACCGCGCGCGTCAACCCGCCGCGGGTCACCCAGCGCATCGGCGACAGCAAGGCCAAGGACGCCTACCTGTGGCTGAACGCCGCACTGCCCTTGGGCGGCGGCGAGCTGTACGCTTTTGGCGGCGCATCCCGGCGCAAGGGCGATTCGTCCGGCTTCTTCCGCACCGCCGACGACGCGCGCAACGTGCCGGCCGTGTACCCGAACGGCTTCCTGCCGAACATCATCACCACCGTCAAGGATGCCTCCCTCGGCGTCGGCTACAAGCACGACCTGAGTGGCGACTGGAGCGTGGACCTGAGCGTCAACCACGGCCGCAGCGAGCTCGGTTTCCACGAGCGGAACTCGATCAACGTCAGCTACTACTACGAGAACGGCAGCTCGCCCCTGGAGGCCGACACTGGCAAGCTGAAGTTCGACCAGACCACGCTGAACCTGGACTTCAAGGGCTCGGTCGACGTCGCCGGCGCCCCGCTCCACATCGGCGCCGGTGTCGAATGGCGCCGGGATAATTACCAGATCGTGGCCGGCGACCCGGTCTCGTACCAGTACGGCCGCAGCAACGATCCGCGCAAGATCATCCGCGACCAGAGCGGCGGCATCGCGGCGTCCGGCATCCAGGGCTTCCCGGGCTACACCCCGGGCACGGAAGTGGACGACGGCCGCCACAACACCGCTTATTACGTCGACCTGGAACGCAAGCTTGGGGATGCGCTCTCGCTCGGTGCGGCCCTGCGCCATGAACGCTATTCGGACTTCGGCAATACCACCATCGGCAAGCTGAGCCTGCGCTACGACCCGTCGCGCACGATCGGCCTGCGCGCCAGCGCCTCGACCGGTTTCCGCGCGCCCGGCGTGCAGCAGAAGTTCTACAGCTCGGTGTCGACCAACCTGAACGCCGCCGGCGTGCTGACCGAAACCCTGACCGCGCGCGAGAACAGCGCCGTGACCCGCGCCTTCGGCATCGCCCCGCTGCAGGAAGAGACTTCGAAGAGCGCTAGCGTCGGCATGATCCTGCGCCCTACGAACGACTTCTCGGTGACGGCCGACCTGTACCGCACCAACATCGACGACCGCATCGTGTTCTCGTCGAACATCGCACCGGAGTCGGGCCCCTGCCTGACCGCCGCCGCCTGCCCGATCCGGGCCATCCTCGACCCGCTGCGCGTGGGCCAGGCGCAGTTCTTCACCAATGCGATCGACACCAGCACCACCGGCTTCGACCTAGTGGCCCAGCACACCACGCGCGGACAGGGTTCGACCCTGGTGCTGTCCGGCCAGCTCGGCTTCAACCGCACCAAGGTGAAGGACCGCCATTCGCAGTCCTCGGTCTTGACGGGCGCCCAGCTGTTCGACGACACCCAGGTGACGCTGATCGAGAAGGGCCAGCCGCGCCAGCACCACGTGGTGGCCGCCGACTACACGCTCGGCCAGTGGAATGCGACGGCGCGCGCGAACTATTTCGGCGAAGTGGAAGGCCAGGGCTTCACGCCGGGCTTCATCCAGACCTGGTCGGCGAAGTGGATCGTGGACCTGACCGGGCGCTACAACTTCACCAGGAAGCTGAGCCTGACGGCGGGCGTCAACAACCTGTTCGACACCTATCCGACCAGGTGGGACCCGGTCAAGGCGGCGCCCTTCCCGCAGCTGGGCTTTACGCACTGCTGGGAAACTTGCCCGTTCGGGATCAATGGCCGGTCGTACTACGTGAAGGCGGATTACGCGTTCTGATTGCGCTGATGCTCCGCGACCCGCGTCTGCCGCAGGTCGCGGGTGTCACCTGATCTCGAGGACTTCCAGCACCCGGCTGGCGCCCACCCCGACCTTTTCACCGCCACCCATCAGGAAGATGCGGTTGCCGACCACAGCCGCGCCATGCCCGTGCCGTGGCGTCGGCATGGCCGGCAGGGCCGACCAGCGGTCCGTCTTGGGATCGTAGACCCAGGCATCGGGAAACACCTTGCTGGCCGGGACAAACTGCTCGCCGCCGAAGGCATACAGCTTGCCGTCGTAGGCGGCCGCAGCCAGGCCGCCCTGGGCCTGGGGCATCGGCGCCCTGGTCTCCCAGCGCTTGGTAACGGGATCGTAGACCTCCAGCGTCGCCAGGTTGACCGG
This sequence comes from Massilia sp. LC238, assembly GCF_000735635.1. Taxonomy (NCBI): domain Bacteria; kingdom Pseudomonadati; phylum Pseudomonadota; class Betaproteobacteria; order Burkholderiales; family Oxalobacteraceae; genus Massilia; species Massilia sp. LC238. The sequence continues at coordinate 295,039 of NZ_JNNN01000030.1, forward strand.
GCGCTGCCGGCCATCGGCCTGCTTGAGCATCTGGCGGCCACCCACCACATAGATCTTGTCGTCGATGACGGCGGCGGCTGCGCTATTGCGCGCGCTGGGCGCGTCGGGGATGCGCTCCCAGCGCTTGGTGCGCGTGTCCAGCGCCTCGCCGCGGGCGGTATCCGCGTGGGCGTTGATGTGGTCCGCCTCCGGGCTGGTCGGGACGCGCCCGCCGATGAAGTAGATCTTGTCCTTGACGGTAGCGACCACGCCTTCGGCCCGTGGCCCCGGCAGGGACGGGCCGACCGACCACCGGTTCGCCCCGGCGTCGTACACGAACACGGTCGCATGGGCGCGCCAGTCTGGAATCGCGCCGGAGAAGCCGCCGATGCCATAGATCCTGCCGCCGGCCTCGGCCAAGGCGATATGGTGCCGGCCTTCGGGCAAGGGCGCGAGCGTGGTCCAGCGGCCCGCTTTCACGTCATAGGCTTCGACATGGTCGGTGAAGCCCGGCGGCTGCGAGAGCACGCCACCTGCCACGACGATCCTGTCGCCCAACACGGCGGGATAGATTTCCTGCCGCGCGACGGCGGCATCAGGCGCGCGGGACCAGCGTACTGCCGGCGTCGCGTCGGCGGCCCCCTGCGCCGCGGCCTGGCAAGGGGTGGCGAGCAAGGCCACGGCCAGCATGGCCGGCAGAATCGATTTCACTGGTGTCTCCTTCGATCAGCGGCGCTCGCGCCACCAGAGCAGCAGCATCGCCAGGGTGAACGCGAGCGCGAACGGCCAGGCCGGGAAGGCACGTGCGGCGCCCGCCAATGCTGTCGCCGGCGTACGCGCGGCAAAGCGCGCGGTGGCCTCACGACGCTGCGCCGCCTGCCATTGCGGCCAGTCGCCCGGCGCGTAAACGTAGACCGCATGCGTGCCTGCTTTCGCATCCTCTACCTGCAACCAGCCCGACCGCTCTGGCCAGACGGCCACGCAGGCGGCATCGACACGCGGCGACCAGGAGCGCACCAGCTTCAGGTCCGGGAAGACTAGCTCACCCTTCACGCCACGCGCGCACAGCTCGATGCGCTGGCCCGGCAGCGGCAGTTCTTCCGGCTCCAACCATTCGACTTCTTTCGAAACGTTGGCCCCCACGCGGTCCAGCACGCCCTGCCACCACAGCGCCAGCGCCTGCGGTTCGGCGATCGCGTGGCGATGCCATTCGGCGGCGCCGAGCCAGGCGATGCGGCCCTTCTGCCAGCTGCGGGTCCACACCATGCCGTCCGCGCCGAGCCACTCGCCGGCTTCACGCGCAGCGGGGTTCAGCCGCGCCACCGACAGCTGCAGCGGCGCATCGATCTTCTTGTCCGCCGGCTGCGGCAGCAAGCGCAAGCCCAGGGTGCGCGACCAGATGCCCGGATCGTTGGCGTTCGCGCCCAGCACCAGGAGCGGCAGGCCGCCGGCCACGCGTCCCAGCAGCGCCGAGCGTTCCGCGCTGCTTGCACGCTCGAACCAGGCAGCGTCGATCACCAGCAGGTTCGGCGCCTTCATCTCGGCCAGAGGCAGCTCGGTGCGCGTGATGGCGCGGCCCAGCACCACTTGCCAGTCGAGCAGCGCACCGCTGCCGGCCAGCAGTTCGTTCAGGGTGCGCACATCAAAAGAAGGCGCGCCGAAGCGGCCCTGCACCTGCAGGAGATTCGGTTCCTTGATGGTCAAAGGCACCGGACCTTCGGCGATGGTCTTGCCGCCGCCATCCAGCAGGCGCGCCCTGAGCACGAGGCGCTCGGCCAGCGGCGGCATCCAGTTCACCACCAGGTCGCCGGTGCCGCGCGCATCGGCGATGACCTGGCCGTTCTCGGCCAGCAGCTGCAGGTGCGCGTCGGTTTGATCGTCGCGCTGCACTTTCAAGGTAAACGTACGGCCGAGCGCCAGCTGGCGCGGGTAATGCAGGCGCAGGCTGCCGCCTTCCGGACGCTGCCACTGCAGCGGCAGCGCGGGCAGGTCGTTCCACTGGGCGGCGCGCAGGCCGTCGCCCTTCACCGCAAAGGCGCGCACACCCTCCAATGCCGGCGCAGGCGCGGCCGGATCGAGCGTGAGGGTTCGGCCCGCATCGCCCGGCAGCTTGACGCCGGCTGCGAACAGGCCAAGCGCCGCCGCGGCGACCAGCACCAGCAGCGCATCGATGAATTGTCGGCGCCAGGCATAGAGGCCGGCGCTGGCGATGCCTGCAAGGCCGATCAGGGCGAGCATCAGGTTCGTGCTCATCATTCTTTCGTCCCCTCACGCCAGGCGCGCACGAAGGGCGTCTCGACCACCGGCTTGGCCTGCAGCAGCACCTGGCCCTGCCCCGCGCCCTGGCGCAGCCAGGCGCGCAGCACCGGACGGCAAGCAAGGCAGCCATCGGCCACGTCCTGGATCGCCTTCTGGGCCGACAGGCGCTGGTCGTCGTCCTGCAGGCGCTCGCGCACCCAGTCGTGCGCGCTGCGGGTCCACAGGGCCGGCAACGGGCCGTCGCCGGAAAGCGCCTGCACCAATCGGCTGAGGTCTTCCGGCACCCGTTGGTCGGCGCCGCCCTGCGCGCGGCGGTAGCTGGCAGTGCCGTCCATATCGCCGGTCATGCGCTTTTCTTCCTTGATCGGCGGCGGCACGAAAGCGGTCTTGTGCAGGTAGATGCGTTCGGCCTGCTGCAGCTCCTTGATCGCTTCCAGCGCCTTGTGCTCGGGCGCCAGGGCGACTTTCGGCGTGATCGCGCGCAGCGCCTTCTCGGCATCCCACATCGCCACCAGCGCACGGCGCAGCACCTTTTTCGTGTCTTCGTCGTACAGCGTGGCGTTCTCGGCCTCGTCGTGGGCGTGGCCATATTCGTGCAGGATGTCCTGGGTGCTTCCCTCGCCGCGGCCATGGTCGTGGCCGTCGTCCTCGCCGTGTTCTTCTTCGCCGTCGGTGAACAGCGAGGATTCCTCGCCCAGGAACTGGCCGTAGCGGCGGCGCAGCGTGCCCTGGTCGCTGGCGATCTTCTGGCTGCGCTCGATCACCTCGTCCCTGGCGATCTTCTGGGTGCGCATGTCGGCGATCAGCTGTTCGGTATCGATGATGATCTGGCGCTGGCTGCGCAGGCTCTGCGGCTTGACCAGCATCGGCATGGCGGCGCTCTCCTCTTCCGCTTCTTCCAAGGGCGCCGGCAGGCGCAGGGTATAGGTCGGCGACTGCACGGTATGCGGGCGCGCCGCGTTGTCGGTGGCGCGCACAAAGAAATACAGCTCGTCGCCCGGCTCCATGCCGAGCTCCGCCAGCGACCAGTTCTTGGACCAGTTGCGCTGCTTCGGGTCGGGCGAGCCCGGCAAGGGCATCTCGCGGTCGGTGAAGCGGATGTTCTCGCCGCTGCCGCGCGCCAGCGTCATGTGCAGGGTGGCGCGCTTGATCAGGTAGTCGTCGCGCACCTTCACGCCCATGGCGGCGTTGGTCGCGGTATCAGGCAGCTCCTGCACCATCTGGGTCGGCGCGGTGATGGTGATTTCCGGCGGCTGGTCCGGAACGACCTTGACCGTATAGCGGCTCCCGCGCCAGCGCCAGAACACCGATTCGGTAGCAGTCCAGCGCACGCACTCCTTGCCCGGCTTGAGCACCTGGCCGGTGCTGAGCTCGATGCTGTCTTCCGCCGCCGACGGGTCCTTCAGGCACCAGGTCATCACGGTCTGCTCCGGCACCTGCAGGTCCTTCGGCGCCGTCTCGATTGGCGCCACGCCAGTATAGGCCGGCGGCGCGGTGCGCACCACCAGTTGGCTCGCTACCTGCGCCGCGATCGCCGCCGGCTGCTTGCCGGGTGCGGCGACACCACCCTGCTGCGGCGCGGCCGTGGCGAACCACACCGCAGCGGCGGCGGCCACGCTGCCCAGCAACCAGGGCGCACCAAGCGTCACGCGGCCGCGCGCGATGCCGCGCAGTTGCCGGTTCGTGAGGCTGGCATCGAGGCGTTCGAGGATGCGGCGGCGCTGCAGCTGGGCGACCGGCGTCGGCGCATGCTCGAGCAGCGCGCTGCTGTCTTCCATCTCGGGGACGGCGCCATCCAGCCAGGACGTCCATTCGATACCGACGCGGCGGCGCAGGATGGCCCAGTCCCAGGCGCACCACATGCTCCATGCGATCAGGCCCGGCGCGGAGCGGATGAACAGCCACGGCAGCGCACCGGCGATCCACAGGGGAAGCCGGCGCAGCTGGGCGGCACGCCAGACGCGTTTGACGATCTCAGCGCCGTCTTGCATGCGTGAGACTCCTTTCGAGTACGAACAATGCCGTAAGAAGCGCCATCAGCATGTCGCGCAGCGCGCCGCTTGGTTCCGGCGCACGGGCAGTGCCCGACGCTTCGAACACGCGCGACGGCGCGGTATGGCTTGGGGGGCCGATGTGCAGGCGCTGCCAGTCGTCCAGCAGCGCGCGCGCGGCATCCGCCGTCGCCGGCGGCCAGGCTTCCGAATGCCACACACGGCCGCGCGCGCTGTCGGCGTAGCGCAAGCCGTCAACCTGTTGCGCCTTGCCCAGCTCCGGGAAGGCGGCGATGTCGGTGACCAGCCACAGCGGCGCGCGCAGCGATGCCGGAGGCGCCTCCTTGCGGTCCCAGACGATGAGCGAGGTTGTCGCGCCCGGCGCCGTGTCGATGGCGATACCCTCCAGGGCGAACACGCGGCGCCACTGCCCGGGGCGCTCGCTGGCGATATGGACGCGGCGCTCGACCTTTTCCGGCTGACGCGCCAGGGTACGCAGTTCGACCCTGCGGCCGAATTCAGGCAGGAGCGCCGGCATCGGCACGTCGCCCAGCACCAGCAGGCGCGCTTCCGGGCGCCACTCGCGCTGGTGGGCGCGCAGCCAGGCGATCGCCTGCTCCGCCGGCATGCTCAGGCGGTCGGCCTTGGCCAGCCCGGCCTGCGCCGCCTGCGCGTCGGCCCATTCAGGATCGGTGCCGGTGGCGACGATCACGGTATCGCCGCGCCAGGGCGTGACCGGGTCAGCCAGCCAGGCGATGACGGTGGCCAGCAGCAGGCAGCGCACCAGCAGCAGGAGGATGTCCTTCCAGCGCCATTCGCGCGTCTGGCGCGGTTCGGCGCGCGGCAGGAAGCGGCTGGTGGCCAGCAGTTCGGCCTTGTGCTGCTCGCGCTTGCGGCGATGCCACCAGATTGGCAGCAGCAGGATCGGTAATGCAAACCACCACAATTGGTTCATGGACGGCTCCCCGGACGGCGCAACCACAGGCGCAGGACTTCGCCCGGCGGCTGTTCGATACGCGCGGACACGATCGGGATATCGCTCCGGCGGCAGGCAGCGGTGACAGTGGCGAAGTGCGCCTCGCGGTTCTGGCGATAGCCTTCCTTCAGGTCGGCGCCGAAGCGGTAGACGCCCGCGCCCTGCTCCGGGTCGCGGTAGGCCAGGTTCGAAGAAAAACTGGCGTCCACTTCCGCCTGCGTTTGCAGGCACAGCACGCGCACGTCGTGGCGCATGCCGCGCAGGCGGACCAGTGCCTGCGACAGCGGCGACGGCCAGTCAAGCAGGTCGCTGGCCGCATAAACGACGCTGGGGGATTGGGCGAAGTGCAGGCTGGCGCGTAAAGTGTCGGCGTCCGGCAGTTCGCCCTCGGCCTGCACGCGGCTGAGCTGCAGCAGCACGCGCTGCAGCTGGCGCGGTCCGCGCATGGCTGGGGTGAACTGGACCTTGCCGCCGTTCAGGACGACCAGTCCGAAGGCGTCGCCCTGGCGCTGGGCGATCGCTGCCACGCAGCCGAGCAGCGTGCGCGCATAGGCCAGCTTGTCCACGCCCTCCACTTCGCGGCTGGGCTCGAGCATCGAGGCGCTGGCGTCCAGGACCAGCCAGACGGCGACGTGGCTGTCGCGTTCCGCTTCGCGCACGAAATAGCGGTCGGCGCGCGCCAGCAGCTTCCAGTCGACGCGGCGCCACTCGTCCCCGGGCGCATACGCCCGGTACTCGGAGAATTCGACGCCCGCCCCGCGCTCGCGCCCGGCGTGGATGCCGTGGCCGAGCCCCGCCAGCACATGGCGGATCACGAGGTCGAGCTTCTGCGTGTGCGCGATCAGCGCGGTCTTCGCCAGCGACAAGATTAATCGACCCGGATCTCGTTGCGCAGGGATTGCAGGATGTCGGCGATGGCGATGCCGTCGGCTTCGGCTTCGAAGTTACGCAGCACGCGGTGCGCCAGCACCGGCAGCAGCATGGCCTGGATGTCGTCGCGCGTGACCGCCAGGCGCCCCTGCATCAGGGCGCGCGCTTTCGAGGCCAGCACCAGTGCCTGGCCGGCGCGCGGGCCGGCGCCCCAGCCGATGTGCTGCTTGACCGCCGCCACGGTGGTGAGGGCCGGACGGGTGTTGCGCACCAGGCGCGTCGCGTAGCGCAGCAGGTGTTCGCCGATCTCGATGTCGCGCACCAGCTGCTGCAGGCGCAGCAGGGTCTCGACCGTCATCGCCGGCTCGGCGTCGTCCAGGCCCGCGTGGGTGGTGCGCGAGACCATCAGCACCTCCTCGTCCTCGGTCGGATAGACGACATCGATGCGCAGCAGGAAGCGGTCGAGCTGGGCTTCCGGCAGCGGATAGGTGCCGGCCTGCTCGATCGGGTTCTGCGTGGCCAGCACGAAGAAAGGACGCGGCAACTTGTGCGTGGTGCCGGCGAAGGTGACGGCACGTTCCTGCATCGCTTCCAGCAATGCCGACTGGGTCTTGGGCGGTGCGCGGTTGATCTCGTCCGCCAGCAGCACCTGGGTGAACACGGGGCCTTGCTGGAAACGGAACACGCGCTGGCGCGTCGTGGTGTCTTCTTCCAGGATCTCGGTGCCGACGATATCCGAGGGCATCAGGTCCGGCGTGAACTGCACGCGGCGGAATTCCATGTCGGTGGCCTGTGCCAGCGACTTCACGAGCAAGGTCTTGCCCAGGCCCGGCACGCCCTCGACCAGCGCATGGCCGCCCGCCAGCAGGCAGGTCACCAGCAGGTCGACCACGTCTTCCTGCCCGATGATCACGCGCGCCATGCTGGCCTTCAATGCGTCGACCTTCGCCGTCAGCTCGGCAATTTCCGTTTCACTCCACGCTACCACTTCACGTTCCGCCACCGCTTACGCTCCCAACGCATATTGAATGATATTGACCGCGAAGCGGGTGTTGTCGACCGCGAGGAACCGCTTGTTGCGGAAGTCGTAGTCCCACTCGCATCCGTAGTCCTTGTTCGAGTACAGCAGGCGAATGCGCCCGCCGAACTCGATCGCCTTCAGGTACTCGTGCACCAGGTCGTCGCCCCAGCCATTGAGTTCCCCGCCGGTGGTCGGCGGCCCGTCGAACTTGAAGAAGCAGGAATACAGCGGGTGCGTATTCGGGATCTTCTTCAGTGCGGAGGCGCCGAAAATCTTGGTCATCTCGGCCTCGAAGGACTTGGCGAACAGTCCGTCGATGTCGTGGTTGCAGTCGTCCACGAAGACGAAACCGCCGCCGCGCACGTATTTTTCGAGGTTGCGCCGCTCCGCCGGAGTGAACTGCACCAGCTTGTGCCCCGCGAAGTAGCAGAACGGCGCCTGCAGCATCTTCGGATCCGACAGGGCGACGATGCGCTCGGCCGGATCCACCCGCAAGGTGGTGTACTCGACGAGCGAGTTCAGCACGTTGCTGGGCATACGGATATCCACGTCCCAGTCGCCCGATTCGTAGCTCAGGCGCGTGAAGTAGAAATCGTAGTTGGCCATCGTTAAAAACTTAAACCGCGTCGGACAGCGAGGTGAAGTTGAAGTCGCGGACCTTCATCGGCGGCAGCACCATCTGGAACGGCACCTCGTCGCCACCGATGATCTCGGGCTTGCCCAGCTCGTCGATGTTGTTGAGGATGGTGACCGGGCTTTCGTTGAAGCGGAAGTTCTTCACCGGGTGCTTGATCTTGCCGTTCTCGACGTAGAAGGTGCCGTCGCGGGTCAGGCCCGTGATCAGGAGCGACTGCGGGTCCACCATGCGGATGTACCAGGTGCGCGTGACCACGATGCCCTTCTTGGTATCGGCAACCAGCTCTTCCAGCGACTTGGTGCCGCCGGCCATGATCATGTTGCCGTGGCCTGCGGTGGCCTGGTTGCCGGTCTTCTGCGCCCAGAACGGCGAGTAGCCGAGCGAGGCGACGCGGCCGTTCTTGATCAGGTCGGTGCGCTTGCGGGCAATCATGGTCTGGTTGTCCCACGGCGCCACCGGCACGTCCGGGTTCCACGGGTCGGCCCAGATGTTCACCTGCTCGTCGAACAGCTTCTCGCCCAGGCGGTTGCCGCCGCCCTTCTTGGCCAGGAAGCTGCGGCCCTCGTCCGCGGCGCGCGCGCCGAAGGAGCTGAACATGTTGCCCAGGATTTCCGAGGTGGCCGCCGGCTCCAGGATCACGGTGTAGCGGCCCGGCTCCAGCGCTTTCGCATCGACCGAGCGCAGCGCCTTGTCGATCGCGATCTCGGCCGCCTCGGCCGCGTTGAAGCGGCGCGCATCGACCGCCGAGCGGGTGACCCAGCCCGAACCGCGGCCGTCTTCGGTGCGCGCGGTGCAGGTGAAGGACAGGTCGGTGAACTCCTGGAAGCCGAACACGCCCTTCGAGTTGGCGATGCAGGCGAAACGGGTGCTGTCGGTGAAGAAGCCGGCGGTGACCAGCTTCTTGGCGCGCGCCTGGCCGATCGAGGCGGCGGCGACTTCGGCGCGGTAGGCCGGATCGATGGCGGCGGTGCTCGGAACGAAGGTCTTGGTGAGCTGGTATTCCTGCTTGCCGACGCTTGGGACGAACTCCGGATTCTCCGGCGCCAGGCGCGCCAGTTCCTCGGCGCGGCGCACGGCCTTTTCCAGCGACTTGTCGTCGAACTCGTTGACGACGGCGGTGCCGACGCGCTTGCCGAATGCCACCCGCACGGCCAGTTGGGTGTCTTCGGTCAGGCCGGCGGTCGACACGCTGTTGCGTGCGAAGCGGATGTTACCGGTGCGATTGCCTTCGATCGAGACGCTGCACTCGTCGGCTTTCGAGAAACCGATCACGCGGTCGGCGATGCGTTTTGCTTCTTCCTGGTTCAGCTGTTTCATATTGTCCCCTTCCCTCAACCGATCTTGCGTGCGGTGTTGATGACGTTGATGCCATTGAAGCGCGCGGTGCTCGAACCATGCGAGACGGCGCTGACCTGGCTCGGCTGGCCTTTGCCGTCGAAGAACGAGCCGCCCATGCGCCAGTCGCGCTCGTCGCAGATGGCCGAGCAGGCGTTCCAGAATTCCTGGGTATTGGTCTGGTAAGCGACGTCTTCCAGCTGACCGGTGATCTTGCCGTTCTTGATCTCGTAGAACAGCGTGCCGCCGAACTGCGAGTTGTAGCGCTGCTGGTCGATCGAGTACGAGCCGCGGCCCAGGATGTAGATGCCCTTCTTGACGTCCTTGACCAGTTCGTCCGGAGTCAGGCGCGCCTTGCCGGCTTCCAGCGAGATGTTCGGCATGCGCTGGAACTGGATGGTGCTCCAGCTGTCGGCGTAGGAGCAACCGTGCGATTCCTTCTCGCCGATGATGTGGGCCTGGTCGCGCGTGGCCTGGTAGTTGACCAGGATGCCGTTGCGGATGATGTCCCACTTCTTGGCCGGCACGCCCTCGTCGTCGTAGCCGATCAGGCCGAGCGAGCCCGGCGTGGTGCGGTCGGCAACGAAGTTCACGCGCTCGGAACCGTACTTGAATTTCTTCGACGCCCACTTGTCCAGGCCCACGAAGCTGGTGCCGGCGTAGTTGGCTTCGTAGCCGAGCACGCGGTCCAGTTCCGTCGGGTGTCCGACATTCTCGTGGATGGTCAGGAACAGGTGTTCGGGCGACAGCACCAGGTCGTACTTGCCCGGCTCGACCGACTTGGCGGTCAGCTTGTCGCGCGCCTGCTTGCCGGCCAGCCTGGCGTCCTCGATGATGTCATAGGAGTTGGTATACAGGGTGGTCACGCCGCCGGCGGCCTGCACCTTGTCGCTGGCCTTGGCGTCGAAGTACTCGTAGCCCATGCTCACCGGCGAGGACAGGCCCGCGCGCGAGCGGAACTTGCCGCTGGCCTTGTCGACCGCGGTCGCATTGATCGGCGCCCACAGGCGGTGGATGTCCTGGTCGATGTAGGAGCCGTCGGTGGAGGCGAAGTACTTCTGCTGGTTGATCTGGAACAGCGACGCGGTCATGAAGCTCGCGCCGGCGGCCATGCCCGCCTTGTTGGCGGCAATCAGCATCTCGGCCTTGTCCTTGACCGGGATGGCGCGCCAGTCCTTCTTGACCGGGGTGGCCCAGGCCACCTCGCCCACGCCCTTCACGGGAGCCAGGCGTACCGGCTCGGTCTGCAGCTTGGCGTTGGCCTTGGCGATCGCCACCGCCTGGCGCGCGGCGTTGGCGATGCCGTCCGGGGTCAGGTTGTTGGTCGAGGCGAAGCCGTAGGCGCCGTTGGCGATCACGCGCACGCCGACGCCGGTCGATTCGGTGTTGCTGATGTTCTCGACGTTCAGGTCGCGCGTGATGATGAACTGGTTCAGGTAGCGTCCGATGCGCACGTCGCAGTAGGACGCGCCGGCCTTGGTGGCGGCATTCAGCGCGGTGTCGGCCAAGGCCTTCTTGGCGCTGGTGGGCATGGCGCTCATCAGTTCATCGGCGGCGATGGCGTTGCCGAAGACGGGGATGAGCATGGCGCCCGCGGTGCCGGCGCCGATCTGGAGGAATTTACGACGTTCCATGTGTGTTTTCCGTATGCGTTCACCCGCGGCCTTCGAGCCGTCATCCCGGCGCAGGCCGGGATCCAAGTTTGGCGCCGACACTACGCAGCGGAATTGGATTCCGGCCTTCGCCGGAATGACGGTTTTGGGGCCGCGGGATGGCTGTTGCTTAAACCGCGTCCGACAGCGACGTGAAGTTGAAATCGCGGATCTTCATCGACGGGATCAGCATCGAGTAGTTCGCCTCGTCGCCGCCGATCACCAGCGGCTTGCCGATCTCCTCGATGTTGTTCAGCATGCTCACCGGGCTCTCGTTGAAGCGGAAGTTCTTGATCGGATGCTTGACCTTGCCGTTCTCGATGTAGAAGGTGCCGTCGCGGGTCAGGCCCGTCACCAGCACCGACTGCGGGTCCACCATGCGGATGTACCAGGTGCGGGTCACCAGCACACCCTTCTTGGTGTTGGCGATCAGCTCGGCCGTGCTCTTGTCGGTGCCGGCCATGATGATGTTGCCGGCGCTGCCGATCGCGCGCTGGCCCTTCTGCTTGGCCCAGTACTGCGAGTAGTTCAGCGCATTGATGCGGCCGTCCTTGACCAGGTGGGTCCGTTCGCGCGGCAGCATGTTGCCGTCCCACGGCAGCACCGGCACGTCCTTGTCCCACGGGTCGGACCAGATGTTGACCTGCTGGTCGAACAATTTGTCGCCCACGCGGTTCTGGCCGCCCTTTTTCGACAGGAAGCTGCGGCCCTCGTCGGCCATGCGGGCGTTGAAGCCGCCGATCATGAAGGTCAGCAGGTCGCTGGTGGCGGAAGGCTCCATCACCACGGTGTAGCGGCCCGGCTCGAGGGCCTTGGCGTCCACCGAGCGCAGCGCCTTCTCGATGGCCACGTCGGCCGCTTCGCGCGGATCGAAACGGGCGACGTCGCGCGCCGAACGCTTGACCCAGCCCGAACCGCGGCCGTCTTCGGTGCGCACAGTGCAGGTGAAGTCGAGCGAGGTGGCGACCTGATGGCCGAACACGCCGTTCGAGTTGGCGACAGTTTCAAAAGTCTCGCGGTCGGTAAAGAAGCCGGCCGAGACCAGGCCCTTCTTGCGACAGGCTTCCATCGCGTAGGCGGCGGCCTGGGCGCGGAATTCCGGGTCGATCTCGGCGGTGCGCTTGACGTAGGTCTCGGACGACTTGTAGCCGGTCTTGGCGATCGCCGGCATGAATTCCGGATTCTCCGGCGCCAGGCGCGCCAGGTCCTCGGCACGGCGCACGGCCTTTTCCAGCGACTTGTCGTCGAACTCGTTGATGGTGGCCGTGCCCTGGCGCTTGCCGAAGGCCACCTGCACGGTCAAGCGGGTGTCGTCGGCCAGGCCGGCGGTGGAAACGGCGTTACGTGCGAAACGGATGTTGCCGATGCGGGCGCCTTCGATGTTGACGATGCACTCGTCGGCCTTCGAGAGCGACAGCACCCGGTCGGTGATGCGCTTGGTCTGGTCCTGGGTAAGGATGCTCATGAGGGTCCTCTTGCCTTAGCCGATCTTGCGGGCGGTGTTGATCACGTTGATGCCGTTGAAGCGCGCGGTCGACGACCCGTGCGACACGATGCTGATCTGCGGCGGCTGGCCCTTGCCGTCGAAGAAGGAACCGCCCATGCGCCAGTCGCGCTCGTCGCAGATGGCGGTGCAGGCGGTCCAGAATTCCTGGGTGTTGGCCTGGTAGGCCACGTCTTCCAGCATCTGGCCGATCTTGCCGTCCTTGATCTCGTAGAACAGCTGGCCGCCGAACTGGGCGTTGTAGCGCTGCTGGTCGATCGAGAAGGAGCCGTCGCCGACGATGTAGATGCCCTTCTTGATGTCCTTGACCATCTCGTCCGGGGTCAGCTTCTTCTTGCCCGCCGCCAGGGAGACGTTCGGCATGCGCTGGAACTGCACCGAGTTCCACGAGTCGGCGTACGAGCAGCCGTGCGATTCCTTCTCGCCGATGATGTGGGCCTGGTCGCGGGTGGCCTGGTAGTTGACCAGGATGCCGTCCTTGATGATGTCCCACTTCCTGGTCTTGACGCCTTCATCGTCGTAGCCGATGGCGCCGAGCGAACCCGGGGTGGTCTTGTCGGCGAACAGATTGACAATCGGGTTACCGTACTTGAACTTCTTCGATTCCCATTTATCCAGGGTGGCGAAGCTGGTGCCGGCGTAGTTGGCTTCGTAGCCGAGCACGCGATCCAGTTCCGTCGGGTGTCCAACGTTCTCGTGGATGGTCAGCCACAGGTGTTCCGGCGACAGCATCAGGTCGTACTTGCCTGGGAGGACAGACTTGGCGGTCAGCTTGGCCTTGGCATCGCGCCCTGCGGCGCGCGCGTCCTCGATGATGTCGTAGGTATCGGTGTACAGGGTCGCAACGCCGCCCGCAGCCTTGATCTTGTGCTCCTTGAGGCCATCCAGGTATTCATAGCCCTTGCCGACCGGCGCGCCCAGGCCGGAGCGCGAGCGGAACTTGCCTGTGGCCTTGTCCACGGCGGTGGCCTGGAACGGGGCCCACAGGCGGTGCACGTCCTGCTCGATGTAGGAACCGTCGGTGGAAGCGAAGTACTTCTGCTGGTTCACCTGGAACAGCATCGAATTCATGAAGGTCGCGCCGCCTTCCATGCCGGCCTTGTTGGCGGCGATCAGCAGGTCTGCCTTGTCCTTGATCGGCACGGTGCGCCAGTCCTTCTTGATCGGCGTGTTCCACGATACTTCCCCGACGCCCTTCACTGGTGCAAGACGCACCGGTTCGGACTGCAGCTTGGCGTTGGCCTTGGCAATCGCCACCGCCTGGCGCGCCGCGTTGGCGATGCCGTCGTTCGACATGTCCGAAGTGGCGGCGAAGCCGTAGGCGCCGTTCGCGATCACGCGCACGCCGACGCCGGCCGACTCGGTGTTCGCCACGTTCTCCACGTTCAGGTCGCGCGTGGTGATGAACTGGTTCAGGTAGCGGCCGATGCGCACGTCGGCATAGCTGGCGCCGGCCTTGGTGGCGGCGTTCAGCGCGACGTCGGCCAGCGCCTTCTTGGCGGCCGTGGGCATGGAGCTGAGCAGTTCGTCCGCGGCGATCGCGCGGCTGAAGGGGACGAGCGTGGAGGCGAGCGCCAGGCTGCTGAAATTGAGAAAGGTACGGCGTTCCATAAAGTCTCCTGAAATCAACCTACTTCTGGGCAGCGGTCCCGCCTTGTGGTGCGGCCCGCTCTTGTATTTACTACGGAGGGAGTGGTTTCAACGGGGCTGATGGCCCCGGCAAACTTGTCAACCTTAGCAGCAACTCGAGGTTTTGAATAGGCAATTGTTGTGCCAGATCAAAGCGCTATACAAATGCATGATTTGGTGGATATCCGCTGTCCGCGGACATGTTTACGAGTGAGATATGCATACACAAGGAATGCTTGACTGTCCGCCAAGTGTGACCGATCATCAGCGCGGCGGCGGCGTTCCGCCCGGCCGCGCACAATCACTTGGAGACCTCGAACCGATGAAACGACTGATCCTGGCTGCGGGCATCGCCGCGACCCTGTTCGCCGGCGCCGCACACGCGGACGACGCCTTGAAAGCCGCCATCGCCGGCGAACACCGCAGCGCCGCCAACAAGGCGCGCGACGCGGCGCGCCACCCGTACGAAACGCTGACCTTCTTCGGCATCAAGCCCAACATGACGGTGGTGGAACTGGCGCCCGGCGGCGGCTGGTACACCGAGATCCTGGCGCCCTACCTGCGCCAAAACGGCAAGCTGATCGCCGCGGGCCAGGCCTTCGTGCCGGAAAAGCGCGGCGGCATGGCGCTCAAGCAGAAGTTCGAGGCGACGCCGGCGGTCTACGACAAGGTGGTCCCGGCCGTATTCGAGCCGCCTGCCACCTACCAGATCGCGGCGCCGAACAGCGTCGACATGGTGCTTACCTTCCGCAACCTGCACAACTGGGTCGGCAACGGCGAGGAGGCGCTGAAGAACACCTTCAAGGAAATCCACAAGGTGCTCAAACCCGGCGGCGTGCTGGGCGTGGTCGACCATCGCCTGCCAGCCGCGATGACGCAGGATGCCAAGGCCTCGAGCGGCTACGTGCACGAGGCCTGGGTCATCAAGACCATCGAAGGCGCCGGCTTCAAGCTGGCCGCCAAGTCCGAGGTGAATGCCAACCCGAAGGACACCGCCAACCACGAAAAGGGCGTGTGGACCCTGCCGCCGGTGCTGTCCAACAAGGACAAGGACCGCGAGAAGTACATGGCGATCGGCGAGAGCGACCGCATGACGCTGAAGTTCGTCAAGCAGTAAGCTGATTGCTCGAGAGGCAGCGTCGCCTCTCGTGAAGATTGGTGTATATCCTTCGGCGGCGAGCGTGTATATTCTTGCCACTCGAACTACTGTTGAGCCACCGAAGGAACCCATGAAAACCGCACGCCTCGCCGCCGCCGTGGCATTCGCCTTGAGCGGCCTTGTCCACGCCCAGGACACCTCCCCGCCTCCAGCACCGACTCCCGCCACGCCGCCCTCGCCGGCCGTCGCCACTCCGTCCGCCACCAAGGCGCCGGCCCTGCCGGCGGTCGAGAACTCGGTGGTCAAGATCTTCGCCACCGTGCGCCGTCCGGACCCGTACAAGCCCTGGACCAAGGCCTCGCCGGCCGACGTCACCGGTTCGGGCGTCATCATCGAGGGCAAGCGCATCCTGACCAACGCCCACGTGGTCGGCTACGCCAGCCAGGTCGAGGTGCAGGCCAGCCAGTCGGGCGACCGGGTGCCCGCCAAGGTGATCGCACTGGCGCGCGGCCTGGACCTGGCCGTGCTGGAACTGGAAGACCCGAGCTTCTTCGACAAGCGCCCTCCGGTGCAGCGCGCCGCCGTGCTGCCGGACGTGCGCGAAGCGGTCTTCGCCTACGGCTATCCGGTCGGCGGCAACTCGCTGTCGACCACCCGCGGCATCGTCTCGCGCGTGGAGTTCGTCGGCTACGGCTCGTTCAGCTCGGGCCTGCGCATCCAGATCGACGCACCGATTAACCCGGGCAACAGCGGCGGCCCGGTGATCGCGGGCGACAAGATGATCGGCCTGGCCTTCTCGATGGCGGCCAATGCCCAGAACATCGGCTATGTGATCCCGAACGAAGAGATCGAGCTGTTCCTGAAGGACGTGGCGGACGGCCGCTACGACGGCAAGCCGCTGCTGCACGACAGCTTCCAGAACCTGGAGAACACGGGCCTGCGCCAGTACCTGAAGATCGACAGGTCGGTGGAAGGCGCGCTGGTGCACCGTCCGTACAAGAACGATGCCAGCTGGCCGCTGAAGGAAGGCGACATCGTCACCCACGTCGGCGAGCACCCGATCGACAACCAGGGCATGGTGAAGCTGGGTTCGAACCTGCGCGTGCGCTTCCAGTACCGCATCCAGCAGCTGGCGAAGGATGGCAAGGTGCCGATGTCGATCATCCGCGCCGGCAAGCCGATGAAGGTCGAGGTGCCGACCAGCGGCCCGCGTCCGCTCCTGATTCCGGACCTGAACGGCGGCTATCCGTCCTACTTCGTGTACGGCCCTGTGGTGTTCACCCGCGCCACCAGCGAATTCCTGTCCTTCATGGTGGCGAGCGCGCCGGCGGCGAATGCCTATGCCTTCAACGACAGCCCCCTGATCACGCGGCGCGGCGATTCGCCGGACGCCACGCGTGAGGAGCTGGTGGTGATCAGCGGCCCGTTCTTCCCGCACCCGCTGGTACGCGGCTACAACAACCGCTTCGGCTCGGTGGTGGACACGGTCAACGGCGTCAAGATCCGCAGCCTGGCCCACCTGGTGTCGACGCTGCGCGACCTGAAGGACGAGCACGTCGTCTTCAAGTTCGACCAGCGCTATGGCGAAAACATGATCCTGCCGCGCAAGGCGGTGCTGGATGCGACCGAAGGGATCCTGTCGGACAACGGGATCCGGACCCAGGGGTCGGAGGATATGATGAAGGTGTGGAACGGGAAGTAAAGCGTTTCGACATCTCGACGTGTAGTTGAAAGCGTGGGCGGGGAACCCGCCCACCCTACAGAAGCTATATCGTAGGGTGGGCAGGGCTCCTGCCCACGCGTTCAACCAGCTTCAGATCAGACTTTCTTGTCCTTCTTCACCGGCGTGAACAGCAGATCCTGGAAGTCATAGCTGAAGTCCGTCTCCGTCGACACCGGCTTCATGCGCACCCGTTCGATGCTGCCGTCGTGGTCCAGCGAGAAGGTCACGTAGGCATCCGCATTGAAGTTACGCTCCTTCCAGCGCACGATGAAGGTGTCGTGCTGGAAGTGCTCCATCTCCCCGGTCAGGTCCGGCGTCTTCGCGAACGACAGCACCAGCTTGTTGTTCACGCGTTTGATCGAAGCCTTGCCGTACCACGCATCCTCATACTCCCCTTCGTAGGACGCCAGCGGCAGCGACGGCTTCGAGCCCGCCGCGCGCGATGCAGCTTCGCCCTTCACGCGGGCCGCTTCCCTGGCCTGGTTCTCGCGGTCGATGTCGGCGATGCGGCCGATCCAGTCGGTCGGCGCCACGCCCAGGTGCTGGTCCAGCAGGCGGTACTGCAGCGCGTTCAGCGAGGGGCCGCTTTCCGCGTTGGTGAAGATCGCGATGCCCAGCTTCGACTCCGGCACCAAGAGCACGCGGGTGTAGAAGCCCTGCAGCGCGCCGCCATGCATCGCCACCAGCTTGCCCTGGTAGTCGCGCAACTGGAAGCCGAGGCCATAGGCATAGAAGTTCGGCTTGGTGGCGGCCAGCGGCGCGCGCGGCGTGTTGATGGTCATCGGGGTCTGCGCGGTCCACATCTCGCGCGCCTGCTTGTCCGACCACAGGCGCACGTCCTTGCCGTCCGCCCCCTTGCCCAGCTTGCCGCTGTCGAGCAGTACGTTCATCCAGCGCGCGATGTCCTCGGCATTGGTGTTGATGCCGACCGCGCCGACCGCGTTCGCCACCGGCATCGGTTTCACCGGCACGGCCTTGCCGTTGATCTTGCTGTGCGGCGCCGAGACGTTGGCGAACTTCGCGTTTTCTTCCAGGCTGGTGGTGGTGTTCGTCATGCCGACCGGCTTCAAGATCCACTCGTGCATGGTCTCGCCCCAGGTCTTGCCCGACTTGGCGGCGATGATCTTGCCGGCCACGATGTAGAGCAGGTTGTCGTAGGCGTAGGCGCTGCGGAAGCTGGTGGCCGGCTTGATGTAGCGGAGGTTGTGGATGATCTCGTCGGTGCTGAAATTGGTGGTCGGCCACCACATCAGGTCACCGGCGCCCAGTCCCAGGCCGCTGCGGTGGACCAGCAGGTCGCGGATCGTCATCTCGGCGGTGACGTAGGCGTCGTACATGCGGAAGTCCGGCAGGTGCTTGATCACCGGGTCGTCCCAGCCCAGCTTGCCCTGGTCGACCAGCATGGCCAGCGCCGCGGCCGTGAAAGCCTTGGAGTTCGAGGCGATCTCGAAGATGGTCTTGCCGTCGACCTTGGCCGGCTCGCCGCGCTTGCGCACGCCGAAGCCTTCGGCGGCCAGGACCTTGCCGTCCTTGACCACGGCGATGGCGATGCCCGGCACGTCGAACTCCTTCATGACGCGTTCGACTTCGGCTTTCAGGTTGTAAGCCGGCGCCACGGCAGCGCTGGCGGGCGCGGCGTCCTGTGCGAATACGGCGCCGGCGGCGCTGGCGGTCAGCGCGAGCAGGGCCGCGGCTGCAATGCGATTCATGGCAAACACTCTGTTCATCCCCTTGTTTGTTACTTGTTCATTTGCTTGTCGACGCTGCCTTGCGTCTCCGGGTGGTAACGTTCGCGCGCAGCTTTATAGACGCGCTCTGCCCAGGCACGGTCTTCCGCATTGGCGCGCAGCGCGCCATACAGCGGCACCACGAACTTCTGGCGGCCCACGCTCATCAGGAAGGCTTCCAGGTTCGGGCGGATGCCGCGGTAGCCGGCGTGTACCGAAGCGCGGTAGAAGCGGAAGGCCACCTCGTTGTTGCCGGTCTTGGCCAGGCCATAGGCCTTGTCCAGTTCTTCCAGCCTGGCGACATCGGCCTTGTTGTCGATATCGTTCAGGAACTTCATCCACTCGGCGGCGTTCCAGTCCTTGGCAGGCAGCTGGGCGGTCTTGATGTCGCCCTTGAGCCAGCGCGCGGTGGTGTCGTTCAGCTTGGCCAGGCGGGCCGAGACGGCGCGGGTAGCGCTGGCCGGGATGCCCGGGCCGTACAGCCACTCGTCCAGCTCCGCGTCGCTCATGATCTTCGGGTTCTTGGCCAGCAGGTTCGCGCGCAGGAAAGCCACGAACTGGTCGGTGGTCACGCTCTGGAAGGCGTGCTGGTCGAACCAGCTGCGGAGAAAAGTGTCGAACGCGGCGCGGCCGGCGCGCTGCTCCAGGGTGCGCAGGAACCAGGCGCCCTTCGGATAGGCCAGGCCTTCATCCGTATAGTGCTCGGAACTGGTGTCCGGGTCGCGCGTGACGAGTGCCTGCTTGGCCTTCGGGATGTCCTTGAGCGAATCGAGCGCTTCTTCCTGCTCGAGCTGCAGGTTCATGGTCGCCACTTCTTCGCCGTACATCTTCTCGAGGATGCGGGTGGTGACGTAGGTAGTAAAGCCTTCGTTGAGCCACCAGTGCTTCCACGAGGCGTTGGTCACCAGGTTGCCGGACCAACTGTGCGCCAGCTCGTGCGAGACCAGGTCCACCAGGCTGCGGTCACCCGCGATCATGGTCGGGGTCAGGAAGGTCAGGCGCGGATTTTCCATGCCGCCGATCGGGAAGGACGGCGGCAGCACCAGCATGTCGTAGCGTCCCCAGCGGTACGGCCCGTACAGCGATTCGGCCGCTGCCACCATCTTCTCGGTGTCGGCCAGCTCGTACTCGGCGGCCTTGATGCGCATCGGCTCGGCGTAGACGCCGGTGCGTGGGCCCAGGGTGCGCGCTTCCAGCTCGCCGATGCCGATGGCGATCAGGTAGGACGGCACCGGCTGCGGCATGGTGAATTTCCAGCCGCCCTTGCCGGTGGCCTTGGGATCGTTATCGGCGCTCATCACGACGCGCATGCCCTCCGGGGCCTGGATGCGCGCGGTATAGGTGAAGCGCACCGCCGGGGTGTCCTGGATCGGCACGAAGGAGCGCGCGGCGATCGGCTGCGACTGGCTGAACATGAAAGGGTACTTGCCCGACATGGTCTGCTTCGGCGTGAGCCACTGCAGCGCCGGCGCGGTGGGCGCGGTCTGGTAGTGGATGCGCACCTTGGCCGGCTGGCCGGGCAGCGCGACGTGCAGGGCCTGGCCTTTTTCGGCATCCAGCTTGTCGAGGGTGTACTTGACCGGCTTCCACGCGCCTTTCGCGTCCTGCGCCTCGATCTTCGAGATCTTCAGCTCGCGGGTGTCGAGGTCCAGCGTGCTGGCCGACTTGTCGATCCAGTTCAGGGTCAGGTCGGCGTAGCCGGCCAGGGTCTTGCGCGCGAAGTCGGCCTTCAGGTCCAGGTGCAGGGCGGTGGTCTTGACCTGGTCGTATTTGGCGTAGCTGAGGGGGTCGAGTGCGAACGCGTAGGCGCTCCACTGGCAGATAAAGGCGCAGGCCGAGGCGCGCAGCAGGGTGCTAGTCTTCATGGTCTCTCGCGTGGAAGGAAGCGGGCAGAATAGCATTTTCGACCGTGGCCGGAAAGCACCGGGCCGAGGCTGGCGCGCGCTGCGGGAACCGGGGGCTCTGCTAAGATCGGGACTTTCGTACCTGCCGCTTCATGGACGCCTTTCTCGTATCGACCGGCATCGTGGGACTTGCCGAGATCGGCGACAAGACCCAGTTGCTGGCCCTCCTCCTCGCCGCCCGCTTTCGCCGCCCGCTGCCGATCGTGTTCGGCATTGTTGTCGCGACCGTGTTCAACCACGCTTTCGCCGCCGCCGTCGGCGCCCTGGTGAGCGAACTGGCGGGTCCGGGCGTGATGCGCTGGGTGCTGGGCCTGTCCTTCCTCGCCATGGCCGCCTGGGTCATGGCGCCCAGCAAGGTGGATGCGGACGAGCTGCCGCTGGCGCGCTTCGGCGTCTTCCTGACCACCGTGCTGGCCTTCTTCATCGCCGAGATGGGCGACAAGACGCAAGTGACCACCGTGGCCCTGGCGGCGCGCTACGACTCGATAGCGGCGGTCGTCGCCGGCACCACCTTCGGCATGATGCTGGCGAACGTGCCGGCGGTGGTGTTCGGCGAGCGCATCGCCAAACGCGTGCCGCTCAGGCTCGTGCACGGCCTGGCGGCGCTGATCTTCGCGGTGCTGGGCGTCGCTACCATGCTGGGTGCGGGCGAGCCACTGGGCTTCTGATCCCCTACTCCTGCGTCACCCACACCGGCGCCGACCACAACACATTGCCGTCTTCCTGGGTCACCCGCGCATAGAAGAAGTGCCTGCCCGGCGCCGGCGTGAAGGTGCTGGTGGCCAGGTTCGAGACCTCGGTGACGCTGCCGTTCCGTCCCGGCACGCCCGCCAGGATCGACACCGCCGCCACCCTCTTGCCGGCGCTGGATGCGAAATTGGCAACGAGCGTGAGCGGCCCGCGGTTGGTGAAGCGCTCGCCCATCAGCTTGCCGTTCGCGGTGAGGACCAGCTGCGAACCCTTGTCCATGGTGGCGAACACGCGCCGCGCCTTGAGCGCCTCCACGAAACTTTCGCGCGTGAGCGCCGTCCCGTTGGGCAGCAGGATGCCGGTGCGGTTGGTGTAGGACGCGCCCCAGTTGGCGCAGTGGTTGTCCTGGTTGGTGCTGAAGGCCACGTGGTAGCCGGCTTCCAGCAGCCGGTTGCAGGCCTGCTCGAAGTTGCTGCGCCGGGTTTCGGTCTCGGTGTCGTTGGTCGAGAAGGCGGTGCTGTTCATCACTTCGCACAGCGCCATCGCCTCGTCGCCGTCAGGCGTATAGGCGAGCGGCACGCCGTTCACCTTGAACTGCCCGCTGTGCGCAGGATGGTTGAACTGCCCCACCCAGCCGCGCTGGCGCATCAGGGTGTAGAGCGCCCCGTAGTCGCTGCGCGCCGTGCGCGTATCGGCCAGCAGTTCGCCCAAGGCATTGGTCTCCCAGCCCAGCAGCTCGTCGCTGTTGAAGATGTTGACGTGGCCGCCGTTGTTGATGACGCCCCACTCCATGCCGTACAGCGCCAGGAAGCCCGGCTTGGTGGCATTGAAGGCGGCGGCGCTGGCCAGGCCGGCCTTGTACAAGTCCTTGGCCCTGGATGGCTCGGCGTTGGGGTCGGTGCCGTCCGAGCCGTCGTACATGTGGTTGTGCTCCGAGACGGCCAGGATGTCGAGGCCGCGCCCGCGCGCATAGGCGAAGGCGGCTTCGGGACCGTACTTGGCCTTGAGCGGATCCTGGGCGCCCTTGCAGGCATCGAGGGCGGCACCGCCGTCGCTGTGGTTGCTCTGGCTGTGCAGGTTGGCCAGGTAGACCGTGTAGGGCAGCGAGGCGGTGGCCGGCGCTGCCGCCGCCCCCGTCGACGCGGCGTCGCGCGCGCCCGGCAGCGGGGTAAAGCGCGGCGTGCGCTGCGCCGGCGGGGCGCCGACGGCGATCTGCCAGTCCTGCTCGACGGCGTCGTGCTGCTCGTCGTGCGGCACTCCGCGCAGGGCGGCGCGCATGCGCACCCGGTACAGGCCGGCGGGCGCGGGTTTTCCATTGAGACGGCCGTCCCATGCGACCCGGACCAGAGCGGTCTCGCCGGAGATGCGGCTGTTGCCGCGCCAGAGCCGGATAGCGCGCCCCTCCGGGCTGACCAGCTCCAGCTTCCAGTACACGGTGCCCGGCTGTTCGAGGCCGGGATAGCTGAAGTTCAGGCTGAAGGTTCGGCGCGCATCCGCCGCGCCTTGGAAAGGCGCGTGCAGGGTGGCTTCGAATTCCTTGTGCTCGGCCGGGGCCGCGACAGCGCTGTTGCAGCACAGGGCCAGCAGCAGCGCACCTAAAGTGGGGGGCAGGAAGGTGGTTTTCATGATGCAATTTTTGCAATTGCATGGAAAAACACCTTGCGCCGATTCGTCTCAACAATTGTAAATTTATCTACAATTGTTGAGCCAATTCAAGTGCCCTACAGACTCCTTAAACAGCCTTAGAAATGGAAGTCCGCCCGCACCATCGGCGTGCTGGCGCGCTGCCCCGCCCCGCCCGTCGTCCGGCGCGAATTGCCGAACTTGTTGTTCCAGAACTGGTAGCCGACGCCGACCCGGACCTTGTTCTTCGCGTAGCCCAGGCGCGGGCCGACGTCATACATGAACGCGAAGTCCAGGTTGGTCTCGGCGCTGGTCGGGGCGCCGGTTTCGTCCAGGCCCTTGGCGGCGATGAAGTTCAGGAAGCCCTCGAAGGACCAGTGTTCGTTCACCGGGATGCCCCAGCTGGCGCCGAACATCGGATGGGTGTCGTAGGTATAGCGCCCGCGCACGTTGGCGATCGGCGGGAAGGGTCCGCTCGGCGCATTCGATTCGCGCAGCCACAGGATGCTGGTGTTCAGGAAGCCCGGCACGTCCCACATCAGGGTCGGTCCCGCGACCAGCATGCGCTTGCGCGAGTTGTAGCCGACGTCGTCCTTGTGGTTGACGTCGAAGCCGACCGTCAGGCCCACGCCTTTCACCTTGCCGAAGCGGATCTCCTGGCCGCGCAGGGCGCCGATGTCGAGCGTGTGGCGGTACAGCAGGTAGCCCTCGAGCGCGCCGCTGTCGCTGCCGAGGTCGCGCGGGTCGGTGCTGTCGGACTTGAGCACGTCCAGGTTCAGGTAGTTGCTGCCGTACTTGTAGCCGCTGGCGTGGGTGAACGCCACGATGTGCTTCTTGATGTGCTCCGGATTGAAGGGCTCGGCGAAGCGGGTGCCGTAGCGGTAGCTGATGGCGTTGTCGCTCCAGTCCACCGCGCTTGCCGGCGCGGCGCAGCACAGCAGGGCGGCGCAGGCGGCGCCGCTCCATGTCGTCAATCGTTTACTCATGTCCTCATTCCTGGCTGGTTGTTTGATGGCCGGCGAGCGCGTCGCCCGGCTTGCGTTCCACATACAGTTCCACCGTGTGCTCGCGCCCGTCGTCGACGAGTTCGATCACGCGCTCCTGCTGCGGCGTGCCGTCGATGACGAGCAGCTCGCCCGTGGTCGCCGGCAAAACCGTGACATGATAATCGGTCCGGCCGTTGCGGTAGCGAAAACGCAGGCTGTCCCAGCCCAGCGGCAGCAGCGGCGCCAGCGCCAGGCGGTCGACCGTGCGCTGCAGGCCGAGCAGTGCGTCGCTCAGCAGCAGCTGCGCCCAGCCGGCGGCCGTTCCGCCCCCGACCGCATCCATCATGAGCCAAGGCGCGCCGGCCGGGCGCACGCGTGTGCCGGCATCCGGCGCAAGCGGATTCAGGCGGCGCACCATTTCCCAGGCGGGCGTGCCGGCGCCCTCCGCGGCCAGGGCCAGCGCCGCCCACGCCGCCGTGCGCCCGTCCTGCACGTCGCTTGTATCCAGCGCGGCGAGCACCGCCTGGATGCGGCCGGGCGCCGCGCCGGCCATGGCGGCCCATGCCTGGGTGGCGGCGCCGCCGTCCCCATAGGCGGCGCCGTTCCAGCCGTATTCCTCGGCCTGCGCCTTGAGCGCCAGCGCCGCGCCGCGGCAGGTGGTGGCGAAGCCGAAGTCGGCGCGCCGGTCGGCCACCTCGGCGAAGCGCTGCAGCACCGCGGCCAGCAGGAAGGCCAGCAGCACGCTCTCGGGCCGTGCGTCCAGCTCCTCTTCGCCCTCGTGCATGCGCGCATCCTGCAGCGGCATGCCATGCACCCCGAAGCGCAGGCAGCCGCGCAGGCCGTGCACGCAATATTGGTACAGGTCGTCGCGCGCCAGGCGCGTGCCGCTGGACGGGTCGCCGCCGGCCGGCTCGCGCAGGATGCCGTAGTCGCCGGTGATGCCAACGTAGCGGTGCAGCGCATAGGGCAGCCACAGGAAGTCTTCCACCAGCCGGCCTTCGGCGCCGATGTCGGCGCGCGCCGCCCGCAGCAGCGCATCGCGCAAGACCGCCGGGTTGCCGTGCACCGCCGCCATCGCGCCCTGCAGCTGCTGGGCCGGCGTGCCGCCCATGGCGCCGGCCACCGCCGCATAGGGCAGCCAGCCGTTGGCATACAGGTTGAAGGCGGCATCCGGCGTGGACACGCGCTGGCTGCCGAGCAGCTCGTCCCAGAAGGCGTGCACCTGGCGCAGCGCCAGCGCCGCCGCCTTGGCCCCGCCGTGCTGCTGCACCGCGCGGCTCGCCGCCAGCGTGTCGGGCCCGGCCACGCCGAGCAGGAACACCAGTTCGATCGTGGCGCCGGGCGCCAGCTCCACCCGCGTCTGCAGCGCCGCGCAAGCATCGAGCGCGGCGCCCACGCTGCCTGACAGCCCGTTGCGCTCCAGCGCCGCCGGCCGCGCCAGGCTGCGGTGGCGGCCGAAGAATTCGCGCCGGTCGCAAGTCGACGCTACCTGGGGCGCATCGAGGTGGAAGAAGCCGAGCTTGTCGCCAAAACCATCGCCGAAGGCATTGCGCGCCACCAGCGCGCCGCTGGCCACGTCGACGCCCGTGACGACCTGCAGGCCGGGGTTGGCGGCGGCATCGTCCATCCACCATTGCACGTAGCCGGTGACGGACAGGCGGCGCGGCGCGCTGGAGGCGTTGTGCAGCTTGATGACCGCATACTTCAGCGGCGCCCCGGGCGCCACGAAGCAGCGCAGTTCGGACCAGATGCCGTGCGCCACGTGCTCGAACAGCGTATAGCCGAAACCGTGGCGCGTGCGATAGGGCTCGCCGGACGGCATCGGCCAGGGCGTCGGCGACCATGCGCTGCCCGTGTCCTCGTCGCGCAGGTAGAAGGCTTCGCCCTGCGGCGCGCTCAAGAGCAGCGAGCGCCGGCCGCACCAGGTGCTGCCCGGGCCGGTCTGCGGCAGCACGGCGCCGAACACGCCGTTGGCCAGCGCGTTGTCCCACGGCGCGGTCGATGCCTCGTCGCTGCGGATGAGCAGCTCGCGCCCGTCCCGGGAAAATCCCTGGTCGAGCGGGTGCGCCTCGACATCGGGCAGGCGCGCCTCGCTGGTCCAGGGCGCCGGCTGTTCCTGGGCCGCGAACGGCGCCGGCAGCGCGGGCAAGCCTGGCGCCGCGCGGCGCAATTGCTCTAGCAGGCTGCCGCGCTCTTCGAGCAGCAGCACCTGCGCCGCCGCGCGTAGCAGGATGCGGTCTTCCTGCGGCACCTCCGGCAGCAGGTGGACGTGGACGCCCTCCGCCTCGCCCGGCGCCAGCGCCATGAGCTGGTCCAACACGGCGCGGCCCTCGCACAGCACCAGCAGGTCGGCCTCGAAGCCGCGTGCGCGCCAGTAGCCATGCGCCTGGAACACCTCGCGCGCCAGGGCGCTGTCCGGGCCAGGCTGCAGCACCAGCAGCGGGCGGCTGCCGTCCACGCCGTAGGGGCGCAGGGCGGCGCGTCCGCGCACGTTGCGCTCGATGACGCCGGCGTCCGCCCGCAAGCCGGGCACCGGGTCGAGCAGGCAGCCGGCCAGGCGGTTGTAGAGCTGGGCCTGCGCCTCGGTGATGCCGGCCGCGCGCAGGAAGGCCTGGCCATGGGTCCAGGCCGCCTCCACCGCCTGCCCCACCGCCTGGGTACCGGCATAGCGCGCAGCCAGTTCGCGCGCGGTGGCGGGCGTCGGGGCCACGCCCAGCACCAGGTCGATGCTCACTTCCTGGTTCGGCGCCAGCGTGATGCTGCGGCGGATCGCCAGCGCTGGCTGGGAAACGGGCGACGCTTCGTCAAACGGCGGCAGCGCCGCAAGCGGGTCGCGGCAGGCGGCGCTGTATTGCGGTGCGCCGGCCTCGCCGCACACCGCCATCAGGTGCAGGACGGTCGGCGCGCCCGGTCCCAGGGTGCACAGCATGGCCAGGGTCGGCGCATCGATGCGCAGCTGCGCCGCATGCCCTTCTTGCGCCAGCAGCGCGACCTGGCTCGTCACTTCCAGCGTGCGCGGTACGGCGCCCCGGTTGTGGATGCGGATGTGGCGCAGCTCGATGTCGTCCTCGGGCGCCACCACCACCTCGCTCACGATCGCCAGGCCGCGCTCTTCGCGCCGGAAGCTGGCGCGTCCCTCCGCGAACACCGCTTCGTAGCGTTCCGGCTCGCCGTAGATGGGCGCCAGCGTGGGCGACCACAGTTCGCCGGACGCGCTGTCGCGCAGCACGCAGGCAAGGCCGCCCCGGGCGCCGAGCGGATCCGGCTGCCAGCGGGTCAAGAGGAACTCGCCCCAGCGGCTGTAGCCGGCGCCAATGCTGTCCACCAGCACGTGGTAGCTGCCGTTCGACAGCAGCTGCACGTCAGGCGTCGACGTATCCGCGCGGTCGATGACCCGTCCCTGGGCGGATCCCGGGTGCTGCTGCGCGCTGTCGTAGGCTGTCCCAAGCGACGCGCCGCTGGCCGGCACCGGCTCCTGCAGCAGCGGCAGGGCCGCACGCAGTTCCGGGTCGAGGCGGAAGCGGCGCTGCATCGGCGCCCCGTGCAGCAGCTGCAGCAGCGCGAGCAGGCCCATGCCCTGGTGGCGGGTGGCGACGACGCGCACCACGTGGCGGCGCTCGCCGTGCGGCAGCCGGCCCGGGGTATGGTCGACCGCATCGACATAGCCGTAGTCTCCGGCCAGGCCTTCCTGGGCCATGCGCTCGAGGTTGGCCAGGGCCAGGGCCGGCGCCACCGGCAAGGCCAGCATGGCCGCATATGGTGCCGCCACCAGGCCGGCATCGGCGCTGCGCTCCAGGCTGGCCGCGGGAACGCCGAAGCGGCCGAACTGGAACAGCAGCTGGGCGTCGACCGCGTTGCAGCTCGACTCCGAAAAACCCCAGGGCATGTCGTGACGTGCGCCATGCGCCGCCTGGGCCCGCACGGCGGCGCGGCCGGCGTGGTCGAGCAGGGTCTCGCGCCAGGTCGGCATCAGAAGCTGCGGCGCCAGGTAGTCCGACAGGCTGCCCGTGCGCGACAGCAGCAGCTGTTCCGGCCCGGCGATGCGTAGCGGCCGGCCGAGCGTCCACCAGTGACGCTGGCCGAGCTGGCCCTGCGCCACCGCCAGGAAGCTGGCCATGCGGCTGTCCGAGGCCAGCAGGTCGCAGCTGCCCGTGTCCAGGCGGCCGTCGCGCACGTGGCAGGCGGCCGCCAGCAGGCCGGTCTCGGGATCCAGCAGCGCGGCGAAATCCATGCCGGCGAAGCTGCGCGCCTGCCCGGCCAGGCGGGCGCACTCCGCCAGCAGCTTCTGCGCGTGCTGGCGGCCTTCGCGCACCAGCCGCGCCAGGCCGTGGTGGCTGCCGACCGGGGCCTCCAGGGCCGCCAGTTCGCGCAGCGTCGGGATCCGCGTCAGGCTGGCCTCGAGCACGTATTCCTGCTCGGCGCGCATCCAGGGGGCCAGCGCCAGCAGCTCGTCCTGCTGCGCATGGCATTGCGCGGCCAGGCGCGCCGCCCAGCCGCGCAGCGCGGCATCGGCGGTTTCCGGCAGGCCGGCTTCCAGCGCGTCGGCGGCGGCGGCCACGTGGCGCAGGCATTCGGACAGGCCCGGCAAGGTGTCGGCCGCGCGGCCGCGCTGCGGGTCGAGCGCGCCCCAGACCTGGGCCACCAGCGCACGCACGCCATGCGCCTGGTGCTGGACCAGCTCGTCCACCACCTGCACGGCGGCGCGGATCCCGTCCAGCGCCCGCGGTCCGGCGACCGGCGTGTCCGGCAGCTCGTCCAGCCCGACGGCAAGCAGGCGCAGGCCGAGCGCCAGCCAGCCGCTGTCGCGGGTCGACACGCAGGCCGGCTCGACCGGCGCCAGGGTGGCGCTGTCGTAGGCGGCCAGGAAGTGGCCCTTCCAGCGCTCCAGCAGGGCCATCGAGGCCAGCGAGACATCCAGGCGCCGCAGCAGCTCGCCCGGTGCGATGAAACCGAAATCGCGCGCCGCGAGCGTGGACAGCAGGAACACCGACATGCCGCTCGGGGTAGTGCGGGTGTCCACCAGCGGGTGGGGATGCTCCTGCACGCTTTCCGGCGGCAGCCAGTTGTTGGCGGGGCCGGCGTGGTCCTCGAAGAAGCTCCAGCTGCGGCGCGCGAGGCGCTGCAGGCTTGCCTGCCGCGCCGCCGGCAGGCGCGCCTGGGCGCGTTGCGGCAGGCTGGTCCACCAGGCCAGCAGCGGCGACAGGAACCACACCAGCAGGACCGGCGCCGCCGTGAACAGGGAATACGGGTTGGCGAAGGTCAGCAGCAGGCTGGTGGCCACCGCCAGCGCCGGCGCGAACCACATGGTCAGCCAGTTGTTGGCCACCACCCGGGCCGGGCGCGCCAGCGCGGCCGGGCGCCACTCCAGCTGGCGCCGGCGCGACACCCGGCTGCGCCACAACGCCTTGAGCACGGCATCGAGCTGGCACCAGGCCGCATGCGGCAGGAAGCTGGTCGCCAGCGCCGCGCGCACCAGCGGCACGCGCGCGCCGCGCGCCCAGCTGTCGAGGTGCTGGCGCCATGGCGCACCGTGCGGGCGGTCGCTCAGCGCCACCAGGCTGCCCAGCAGGGCCGGCAGGAAGAACACCGACAGCACCATGGCGGTCCAGAACGCCGGCTCCGCCAGCCGGCTCCAGCACAGGACCAGCAGCGCCGCCAGCGCCGGCGCCACCAGGCTGTCGCGCAGGGTGTCGAACAGCTGCCAGCGGTCGGCGGCGCTCATCGGGTTGGCTTCGCGCTCGCCCTTCGCCTTGCCGATGCGCGGGCGGATCCAGCCGGCCACCTGCCAGGCCGCCCGCACCGCACGGTGGCGGCGCACGGCATGTTCGCCATAGCTGCCGGGCAGCGCTTCGGCGAGGCGGACCTCGCAATCGCTCTTCGCGTGCAAACACCCTTCGTCGACGATGCCCGGCGCCGGCAGGACCTCGTCCGGCAGGCGGCCGCGCAGTACCCGTTCGTAGGCATCGACCTCGTAGATGGCGGACCAGCCGAACATGCCCTGCGCTTCGCACTCGCGCACGGCCAGGCCGGCGGCCCAGGTGCCGTGGGCTTCGAGCCACATGCGCTGGTAGCGGCAGGCCTGCGGGTCGGGCAATGCGCCGCCGACGACCGGACGCAGCATGGCGTGCCCTTCGATCACGCGGGTGCCGCCGGCACTGAGTGCCGGCTGGTTGAGCGGATGGGCCATGGCGCCGACCAGGCAGCGCGCCGCATCGCGCGGCAGGTCGGTGGCGGCGTCGAGCGTGATCACGTAGCGCATCTCCGCCAGCCCGGCCGTGTTGCCGGCCACGGTGGCGAAGCGCTCGCGCCCCGTCCCGGCCAGGAAGGCATTCAGGTCGGCCAGCTGGCCGCGGCGCCGCGCGCGCCCGATCCAGGCATGCTCGCCGGCGCTCCAGGTCCTTGGGCGCTGCAGCAGCAGGAAGGGTTCGACGCGCACCCTGGTGGTGGTGGGCTGGCCGTCTTCGTCGAGCGTGGGGAAGCGGTGTTCGCGCGCATGCTTGCGGTTGAGCGCCTCGATGGCGGCGGCGGCATGCGCCACCAGCGCCTCGTCGCCCGGCATGGTCTCGCCAGGCGCGTCGTACAGGTCGGCCAGCAGGCAGAAACGCAGGCGCGGATCGCGGTTGGCCAGGTAGCGCACTTCGAGGTCGCGGCACAACGCGTCGAGCTGGGCGCTGTTGACCAGGCGCGCCGACACGGCCACCAGGGCCTGTTCCTCGGCGGGGATGCCGTCGTCGAAGTCCATGCGCGGCGTCGGCGACGGGCTTGCCAGCCAGCTCGCCATCATGTCGACCAGCGAGCGCGCCAGACCGCTGGCGCCGATGAGCGCAAGCAGTCCGATGATGAGCTGCAGCCCGAGTCCGGCGCCCTGCTGGCGCGCGGCGATGACGACCGCCGCCGCGAACAGCAGCGTGAACACCACCATCCCGGCGATGCGGGCCGCCAGCGGGGCGTGGCGCAGGCGCCGCCCCAGCCCTGCCGCCAGGCCGAGGGTCGGCTGCAGCCGCGCTTCCAGCGCCGCCAGGCCGGGGCCGGCCAGGTAGTAGCCGATGTGGCGCCGGCGTGCATCGAGTCCTCCTTCACCGGGCGTCAGGTTCTTGCCCGCCAGGGCCAGCGCCTCTTGCGCCACCTCGGTTTCACTGCGTCCGCTCCGGCGCGCCAGCCGTTCGATGGCGAGGCGGTACAGGTCGCGGGTGGCGCCGTCCATGCGCGGATAGCTGCCGTCCGGGTCGGCGCGCAGGATGGGTTCGACGGTGCTGGCGCCTTCAGCTAGCTGCCGCCAGTCGATCCCGCCGAGCAGGCGCAGGCTGGCCAGGCTGTTCGCCACCCGCGTGCCGTCAAGCGCCATGGCGTCGCGCTCGTCCGCTACCATCTGGCTGATGCTGGAACCCTCGTCCGCCAGGCGCGCATCAATCCAGCCGAGGGCCTGGGCGACCACCGGCCCCTGCCCCTGCAGGCGGCGCGCCAGTTCCGCCACGAAGCTGCCGCCCAGCGGCTGCACGGCGCGCGCCATGTCGGCCACCAGCAGGACCAGGTCGCCGGAGCGCTGCGCGGCGGTGTCGAGCAACTTGCCGGCCCAGTCCGCGGCAAGGATGCGTTCCTCGCAGGCGCGGGCGCCGCGCACGGCGACCTGGCGCAGCCCGTCGAGCAGCGCCAGGCGCAAGGCGGCGGGAAACAGGCGCAGCTCGGCCAGCAGCAAGGGAGCGTCCTGCTGGGCGGCGGCGAGGAAGCCTGCCAGGCCGACGCGTTCGATGCGTCCGTCGTCCCGGCTCGCCGCGTCGCGCGCCAGCATCAGGATGCGGGCCTGGCCGCCAGGTCCCGGCAGCGCGCCGCGATCGTGCAGGCCGATGGCGGCCCGCACCTGGCGCAGCTGGGCATCGATCAGGGGGCTGTTGTCGAGGATGGCGCCGGTGGCGGGCGGCAGGTCGCTGCCGCGCTGGCGGGCGCGGTCGAGCGCATCGCATGCGGCGTCGATCGCGCCGGCCAGTTCGGCCAGCTGCGCCCGCAGGCCGGGCGCGCCCTCATCGCGCGCATTGTTCATGACTGCGGCGGTGCCGGATTCAGCCTTCGGGTTCTTCTCTTGCTTCAACAGGGACCTCGACACAGAGGCGCGCGCTGTCGACCGCCGGCGCGCGGCGCGCCTGAAGCAGGTCGATGGGAAGGGAAACGCAGGGCGCGCACGGCCACCGCCATGCTAGAAGAAGCCAGCGGTAGCTACTGTGCGGTGCCGTACACAGGCGGGGGATTCAGCCGGCCAGCGCCAGTCCTCCGGCCACATGCCAGGCCTGGGCATGCCCGAGGCGGCGCAGCAGGCGCGCGGCGCGGGCGCTGCGGTTGCCGCTGCGGCACAGGAACACCAGCGGACGGGACTCGCGCAGCCAGTGTGCAGCCTGCCCGGCCAGCTGCGACAGCGGCACGTGCTGCGCGCCGCGTCCGCGCAGCTGGGCGCAGGCCGCCGCGTGTTCCGGCAGCTCGCGCACGTCGACCAGCAGGGCGTCGGGGTGGGCCGCCAGGTAGGCGGCCGCCGTGGTCGGGTCGAGGTCGATGCCCTCGTCGGGCAGGGCCTCGGCGCCGGGCCGCGACACCGCGGGTTCGCCGATCCGGTGACAACACAGGGCGGCGTCGAAGCCGTCGTTCCCGGGAGCGGCGCCGAACACGAAGCGCACCGCGCCAGCGGCCAGCACGCCGTTTTCCGGATGCCCCAGCAGGTATCCGTCGCCGTGTTTCGCCAGCACGTCCTGGCCCAGCGCGATGGCGTCGAGCGTGGCGCCGGCGAATTCCACCTGCTGCGCGCCGCCCGGCCAGCCCGGTGTCAGGCCCAGGATGTCGCATAGCGCGTCGGCGCCGCCGGCGCCATGGCTGGTGGCGAAACAGGCCAGCAGGCGGCATTCGCGCGTGCTCAGGTCGGCGGCAATGCGCGCCGCCAGCGCTTCGGGCGGATCGATCGCGATGCAGTGGCGGCCCTCGTCGTCGAACAGCAGCCAACCGCTGGCGCCGCCCGCCTCCAGCTGTTGCAGGCGCGCCGCCGGCCTGGCCTGCGCCAGCGCGCGTCCGCAGTGCGCGATCCGGGCGCAGGCGCTCTCGATGAAGTCGTCGTCCACCAGCGGGCCGAAGGACAGGCGCACGGCCGACGCGCTGCGCTCCAGGGGCACGCCCATCGCATCGAGCACGTAACTCGGCGCCGCCTTGGCGGCCGAACAGGCCGAACCCGCGCTGACGCGCACGCCGGCGGCATCGAACAGGTCGAGCAGCTCCTTGCTGCCCAGGCCCGGCACCGAGAAATTCAGCGTGGTGGGCAGGGCATGTTCGAGCGGTGCGTTGAACACCAGGCCCGGGAAGGCTTCGCGCAGGCTTGCTGCAAGGCGGTCGCGGTAGCCGCGCAGCTGGACGTGGCTGCGGAAAGTCGTGCCCTCCTCCAGCGCGCCGAGCACCGCTCCAAGAGCGGCGATGCCGCCCATGTTCTCGGTGCCGGAGCGCTGCCCGGCTTCCTGGCCGCCGCCGCACATCAGCGGCGTGTAGGGCGCGCCCTCGCGCACGTACAGCAGGCCGATGCCCTTGGGCGCATACAGCTTGTGGCCCGAGAAGGGCGCATAGTCGATGCGGGTGGCGTCGAGGCCGAGCGGCAGCTTGCCGAGCGCCTGTACGCAGTCGACCATCCACAGCGCCGGACTGCCGGTTTCTTGCAGCTCGCGCGCGATGCCGTCCAGGTCGGACACCACGCCGGTTTCGTTGTTGGCGGCCATGGTGCACACAAAAGCGGCACGCGGCGCCAGTTCGCGCAGCAGATCCAGGCGGTGGCGGCCGTCGCCGTCGACCGGCAGCGCGCGCAGCTCCAGCCCGGTACCGAGCACGCGGTTCCAGTGCGCCAGGCTTTCCGGCACCGCCTTGTGCTCGGTGGCGCCGTAGAGCAGCAGGTCGCCGCAGGCTTCGCCGCGCGCGCGCCGTTCGCGCACCGCGCACAGTGCCGACAGCACCGCGGTCTGGATGCCTTCGGTGGCGCCGCTGGTGAACATCACCCGCCCCGTGGCGGCGCCCAGCACGCGGCGCGCCCGGGCGCGGGTGGCGTCGAGCAGGGCCTTGGCGCGCAGGCCGCAGGCATGGCTGCTGCTCGGGTTGCCGAAGCAGTCCTGCATGACGGCCGTCGCCGCTTCAATGGCTGCCGGGAGGACCGGCGAGGTGGCGTTGGCGTCGAGGTAAACTTCGTTGTTCATCATCACATTACAAAAAAGTAATTAGTTGCTGCGGATCGTGTTATTGTTGATGAGTATGTTACGGAGTCGCGCCGGTAAACATATCCTAATTTATCCGCTTTATGGCGCGGAATTGGCATATACGTTCTCGATATATCGATATAGTGAAAATGAACTCACTCGACAAGTTTGATTGCGCTATTCTTGCCGCATTACAGGCGGATGCCACCCTCTCCATTTCCGGCCTCAGCGAAAAGGTCGGCCTGTCCAGTACGCCCTGCTGGAAGCGCGTCAAGCGCCTCGAGGAAGAGGGCTATATCGAAAGCCGGGTCAGCATCGTCAACCGCGAGAAGGTCGGCCTGCCGGTGACGGTGTTCGTCAGCGTGCGCACCACCGAACACGACGAAAAATGGCTGGCGCGCTTCGCCGCGGCCGTGGTCGCGCTGCCGGAAGTGCTGGAGTTCCACCGCATGAGCGGCGACGTCGACTACCTGCTCAAGGTCGTCACCACCGATATCGCGGGCTATGACCGCTTCTACAAGAAGCTGATCAAGACCGCGCGTCTGACCGGCGTGTCCTCGGCCTTTTCGATGGAGCAGATCAAGTGCACCACCGCGCTGCCGCTGGAGTTGATCTCGCACGGCTTGCCCGCTTAACCCCCGGCGGGTTTCGTGCGATGATGGCGTCCGTTCGAATACAACGGAGACCCAGGGAATGCCATCCAAACTGCACATGGCGCCGCTCGCGCTGGCCGCGCTGCTCGCCATCGACGTCAATACCGCCAACGCCGCCGAACAGGTCGTGAGAATCGGCGTGAGCGGCCCGCTGTCCGGTTCCAATGCCTTCGCCGGCAAGGACAACGAGAACGGCGTACGCCTCGCCATCGAAGAACTCAACGCACAGAAGCTCCAGGTCGGCGGCAACACGATCCGCTTCGAGCTGCAGTCCGAAGACGACCAGGGCGACCCGAAACAGGGCGTCAACGTGGCGCAGAAATTCGCCGACGCCAAAGTGAAGTTCGTGCTCGGCCCGTACAACTCGGGCGTGGCGATTCCCGCTTCGCGCGTCTACAACGACAACGGCATCCTGATGTCGACCGTCGGCACCAATCCCAAGATCACCCAGTCCGGCTACCCGACCGTGTTCCGCATCGTCGCCAGCGACACCCAGGTGGGCGGCTCGGTGGCAGCCTACGCGGCCAAGGAACTGAAAGTGAAGAACGTCGGCGTGATCGACGACCGCACCGCCTTCGGCCAGGGCGTCGCCATGGAATTCAAGCGCCAGGCCACCGCCAACGGCATGAAGGTCGCCGGCCACGAGTACACCACCGACAAGGCGACCGACTTCGCCGCCATCCTTACCTCGCTCAAGGCCAAGCGCGTGGACGCCGTCTTCTTCGGCGGCTATGCGCCGCAGGCCGCGCCGATGGCGCGCCAGATGAAGGCGCTCGGCCTGAACGTGCCGCTGCTGGGCGGCGACACCCTGTGCAGCCCGGAGATGGCCAAGCTGGGCGGCCCGGCGGTCGGCGAGAACGTGCGCTGCGCCCAGGCCGGCGCGATCGTTGCCAAGCAGCCGGGCGGCCCCGCCTTCATCAACGCCTACAAGGCCCGCTTCAAGCGCGACCCGGACGTGTATGCGCCCTCGTTCTACGACCAGACCAAGTTCATCGCCCAGGCCATGAAGTCGGCCAACTCGGTCGATGCCGCCAAGGTCGGCGCGGCCATGCACAGCATCAGCTACCAGGGCGTGGTGGGCACCTACGGCTATGACCCGAAGGGCAACCTGAAGAAGACGGCCGTCACGGTCTACACCTTCAAGAACGGCGCACTGACGCCGCTGGCCAGCTACTGATTCACAAGGAAACACCATGAACGCAAGCTTCAAGCTCGCAAGCCTGGCGGCGGCCGCGCTGCTGGCCTGCGGGCCGGCCGCGGCCGCCCAGGCCGACGCCCCCAAGCCGGCTTCCGCCGCCGCCAGCGCGGAAAGCCGCCAACTCAATGCGCTGGCCGACGAGTACTACGAGTCGCTGGCCCGCTTCGAGCCGGTGTGGGCCACCGAGAGCGGCGACAGCCGCTTCAACGACAAGCTGGGCCTGTCGATCTCGCCGAAGCTGCGCGAGCAGCAATTCGCGCTCTACCGCAGCTACCTCAAGCGCTTGTCGGGCATTCCGCGCGAGCGCCTCGGAGCGCGCGACCAGACCAGCTACGACATCCTCAAGTTCGAACTGAACAGCGCGCTGCGCCTGGCCGCCTTCCCGGAACACCTGATCCCGATCGACCAGATGCTCAGCATGCCGGTGATCCTGGCGAACTACGCCGGCGGCCAGGGCGCCCAGCCCCTGAACACCGTGCGCGACTACCGCGCCTACCTGAGCCGCCTGGCGCAGCTGGTGCCGCACATCGACCAGTCGATCGCCAACATGCGCGAAGGCGTCAAGCGCGGCGTGGTGCAGCCGCGCGAGCCGATGCAGTCCGCCCTGCCGCAATTTAAACAGCTGGTAGCGGGCAAGACCGAGGCGAGCATCTTCTACACGCCGATCAAGAACATGCCGGCCAGCTTCACGGCTCTTGAAAAGCGCAGCCTGACGCAGGCCTACCGCAAGACGATCGCGAACAAGCTCAATCCGGCGCTCAAGCGCCTGGCGACCTACCTGGAAAAGGACTACCTGCCGAAGACGCGCACCAGCGCCGGCTGGAACGCCCTGCCGGACGGCGCCGCCTGGTATGCGGCGCGCGTGGCGGCGATGACCACCACCAGCCTCACGCCCGAGCAGATCCACGAGATCGGCCTGAAGGAAGTGGCGCGCATCCAAGGCGAATACGCCGTGACCGGCCCCAAGATGGGCTACACCGGCCCGGCGGCCGGCCTGCCGCGCTGGGTGGCGCAGCAGCCGAAATACAAGCCCTTTACCTCGGACCAGCAGGTGATCGACGTGTACCGCGAGCTGGACACCAAGGTGCGCGCCAAGCTGCCGGCCCTGTTCACCCTGATGCCGAAGGCGCCGCTCGACCTGCGCCTGGAGCCGGAACTGTCGCGCGCCACCGCCTCGGACCACTACACCCCGCCGGCCGCGGACGGCTCGCGTCCGGGCGTGTTCTGGTCGGTGGTGAACGATCCGAAGCTGTACGGCAGCACCGGCATGGTCACGCTCTACCTGCATGAAGGCCAGCCGGGCCACCACTTCCACATCGCGCTGGTGCAGGAACTGGGCCTGCCGAGCTTCCGCAAGTTCGGCGGCAACAACGCCTTCACCGAGGGCTGGGCGCTGTATGCCGAGACCCTGGGCAAGGAGATGGGCCTGTTCGACAAGCCCGAGGATTACTTCGGCCACCTGAACGACGAGATGCTGCGCGCCGCGCGCCTGGTAGTGGATACCGGCCTGCACGCGAAGGGCTGGAGCCGTGACCGGGCCATCACCTATTTCCAGGACACGCTGGGCTACTCGGAAGCCGAGGCACGGGCGCAGATCGAACGCTACATGGTCTGGCCGGGACAGGCGCTGGGTTACAAGATCGGCTCGCTGAAGATCATGGAACTGCGCAAGCGCGCGGAAAGCGCACTGGGCGAGAAGTTCAGCCTGCCGAAGTTCCACGAGATCGTGCTGGGCGAAGGCACGCTGCCCCTGGCGGTGCTGGAGGCGAAGGTCGATCGGTGGATTGCCGAGACCAGGTAAGACTGGGACGAAGCCGGGGTTTTCCCCGGTTTTTTTCATTCGTTCCCGACCACTTTCTTCATCCATGTCGACATGAAGGCAAGCGCCGAAGGCGCGACCGTTTCCTCGATCAGAAAATACTCGCTGGCCTTGCCGGTCCTGGCAGTCTGGAAGCTATGGTTGAGGCCAGGAAGCTGGCGCACGACGCTCTGGGGAGAGCGGCTTGCGAGGGCACGCCCGATCTCTTTCAGGTTCTCGGCGGGCGGAACCTGGAGGTCCTTCTCTCCTCCCAGGGCCAGCACCGGGCAGGCGACGCGCTTGAGATACTGGCGCGGGTCCAGTGACAGGAAGCGCCGGAACCAGGGCGTCAGCAAGGCCTCGAAAGCTTCGTCAGGAATCCCTTCCGGTGGAATCTCGAGTGCGGTCCTGGTCGCCGCCGGCAAGGCAAGCGTGGCCGCCCGCATGGCCACGAGCGCTTCAAGGCGGGTCCGGTCGCTTGCGGCAATCTCGAACAGCTCGCGTTCCTGGGACCGGTTGAGCAGGACGAGGGACTCGTCCATGCCTTCGGCGCGGCGGGCGGCCGCGTCCTGCAGGCTTTTGATGTCGATGCCGGGCAGGCCGGTACCGCCGAGCATGACGATGAAGCGGACGTCCGCCGGCGCCTGCGCCGCCACCATGGACGCGATGATGCCGCCTTCGCTGTGCCCGACGATGCCGATCCGGGATGCGCGGATGTTCGGCTGGATCTTCAGGAAGCGTACTGCGGCCAGCGCGTCGGCGGCGTAGTCGTCGGTGGTAGAGTCGGGATGCCGTCTGCCTCCCGTCAGCCCGACGCCCCGTTTGTCGTACCGAAGCACGGCAAAGCCCTGCCGGGTCAGGTGATCCGCCAGCACCGCCAGCGTCTTGTGCAGGGACATTCCTCCATCGCGGTCATGCGGCCCGGTGCCTGCAAGCAGCACGACACCGGGAAACGGGCCGCCTGCCGCCGGATAGCTGAGTGTCCCTACTGGTGAAACCTCCGGATCGGGCGTGTCGAACACGACCTCCTGCGTGACATACGGCAGGGGCGCGGTCGGGTGTTGTGGACGACGCCGTTCGGCGTAGACATGAAAACCGCCACCGGCCTGTTCGACCAGGAAGCTGGTCTGGAAGCCGCTGCTTCCGACTCCCGTGATTCGCTTCGGCTGTCCCCTTGCCGGCGCTTTCCATTCCTCGCTGAGCTTTACCTTCATCTTGCCGAGTTCCGTGTCGACGTCTTCCGCCTTCTGCGTCGAGAACATATAGCGCTTGATCGTGGATTCGGCGAAGGCCGTGGGTGGGAGTGCAGCCAGGGCCAGCCCGGCGCCGAGACGTAGGAGGGAACGATGCATGACAGGTATCCAGGTAGTGGCGAGTCCAGGCAGGATACGTAGACATGATGGAGAGATGATGGAGGTCCTGTCGCCGTCCGCTTTCTATTTAATGTGACAACTTTCTATAACGATAATGTCGAGAAATCTTACATTCCTACAGTTAATAAAAATGAGTTCCTTAAAAATCAATAACTTAGTTGCCTGGCACGGTTTTAGCTTATAAAATAACAACTACAATTAACTGGGGGAAATATGAATTTCTTACATTCCACTAAGCTGATTTCCGGCTTGATCATCTCGATGGCGCTGGGTGCGGGCACTGCGAATGCGACCGTCATCCAGGGGAGCTCCACAGGCACGTTCGCGAATATTTCGAATTGCTGGGGCACCTGCTACGTGTTCGACGGTGTCAAGCAGCCGGACGCGGTGCTCGGATGGGGTTTCGGACTGTTCACCAATGGCTCGACCCTGGTGGCCCAGCAACGGCAGTGGAATGTCGGGGTAGAGAATGCGAACGACGTGATCCTGGCCGAACTGGTGTGGACCAACCGCGCCACCGCCGACTGGCTCACGCCCGACCTGTTCAAGGTCGATTACACCTTGAACATCAAATTCAGCCAGCCGAACACCGCCAGCGACTCGGAAGTATTCAAGTTCTCGATCTTCAATACCAAGAACCCGGCC
Source organism: Massilia sp. LC238 (assembly GCF_000735635.1). Taxonomy (NCBI): domain Bacteria; kingdom Pseudomonadati; phylum Pseudomonadota; class Betaproteobacteria; order Burkholderiales; family Oxalobacteraceae; genus Massilia; species Massilia sp. LC238. Next base: position 334,519 of record NZ_JNNN01000030.1, read on the forward strand.
GGCGACAAGCTGCTGGGACTGACGCTGGCCGATCTCGCCGGACTGTCATTCGCCTTGAACGGCATCGAGATGTCCGACCTGAAGTACCACCTCACGGGGGCCGGCAGCTTCGATGGGAACTACTGGTCTAACCCGGAAGGCAAGACCTCGACGATGTACATCAGCGCGGACTTCAAGTCGAGCGCGCCGGTGGTGAGCGAGCCGGTGCAGAACGAGGTACCCGAGCCGGCATCCCTGGCGCTGCTCGGCGCGGGCCTGGCCGGCCTTGGCTTCCTGCGCCGCCGCAAGACCGCCTGAGTACCAGTCCGGGGCGGGCGATGTGCCCCGCCCCGGACTGCGTCGTGATCCGCTCAGCCGATCATGAACACCGGATAACGGCGCCACTCCGGCTCGCGATAGCGCTCGCAGTTCGCAAAGATGAAATCGAGCACCGCTTCCTGGTTCGACAGCAGCGCCGGATTGGCCTCCTTCCACGCCTCGAACCTGGCGGCCAGCGCAGGCTCGTCGTTGAGCAGTTCGACCGCGTGGTCCTCGAACACGTAATCCGAATACGCTTCCTTCTTCTCCAGCACGCTGTTGAAGAAGCCCCAGCGGAAGAAGCTGTCGTGGCCCAGCGGCTCGAGCGTCTCGACCGCGTAACGCGCATGGTCCTGGTCGAGCGGCACGATGACATCGCCCGCGCGCAGCTGGACCTGTGCGCGGCGCTTTTCCAGCACCACGTCGTCGTGGAACATGTGGCCTTCGTAGGCGTTCGGACGCGAGCTCACCGACACGATGTGGTAACAATCCACCTCCTCCACGCGATCAGCTTCGACACGCTCCATGCGCACGCCGTTCCACTGCAAGCGCTCGATCGCCTCGCGCCACTGTTGCGGCACCACGTAGGCGCGCGGCGCCGGCACGGTGATGTCGGCCGGGAAGCGGTTGTACCAGGCGATGTCGCGCTCCCAGGGCTTGCTGCGGTCGTACCACAGGCGCGAATAGGTGCCCAGCACGCTCGGCTTGTACCCGGCTTCGTAGCCCTTGAAGCGGAAGCTGTCCGGGTTCGCCTCGTCCATCGCCCAGTGGATCGGCCATTCGGCACGGGTGCGGTCCAGCTGCCTGGCGGCGCAGCGCAGCGCCTGGATCTGCTCGGCGTTCTGCACGGTGAATTCCAGCGCAGTCTCGACCAGCGCGCGCATCGACGCGTAGCGGTCCTTGAAAGGCTTGAGCATGTGGGTCTCGGGCATGAAGCCGATCGTGTGGTGCAGGGCTGCGTAGCCGGTCGAGAAGCGCGCCGTCTCGAGGAAGTCGGCGATGCCGTGGTCCGGGCTGTCCTTGACCGGGTTCACGTAGGGGCAGGTCGGCCAGCCGCGCTGCTGCATGCCTTCGTACATCGCCGGCAGCATGGTCGAGCGCAGGAATTCGCCCAGCTCGCCGCCCAGCTTGTCCGGCTGAGTGTGGATCAGGGTCATGGTGTAGCTGTAGTCGGCGCCGTTGGAGGTGTGGGTGTCGACCATCACGTCCGGGTCCCAGGCCGTGAACAGCTTGTTGAACACCTGCGCGGTCAGGCTGTCGCACTTGATGAAGTCGCGGTTCAGGTCGAGGTGGCGGCTCATGCCGCGGAAGCCGAACTGCTCCGGGCCGTCCTGGTTCACGCGCGAGGTATCGGCGCGGTTCAAGCTACCGTCCACGTTGTATAGCGGGACGAACAGGAACACGGTCTTGCCCAGCGCAGCCAAACGCTCGGGCTGGGTGCAGAAGTCGCGCACCAGCGCCATACAGGCGTCCACGCCTTCCGGCTCGCCCGGATGGATGCCGTTGTTGTTGAAGAAGACCGGGCGGCCCGCGCGCTTGATGTCGTCGCGGTCGAACACGCCGTCGCTGCTCACCACGCCCGCGTGGATCGGCACGCCGGCGTCCGACACACCCACTTGCTCGAAGCGCAGCACGTCCGGATAGCGGCGCGCGAGGTCTTCGTACCAGGCGATGCATTCGCCATGCGTGGTGGTCTGGTTCAGGTTGCCCTTTTCGAAGGGCGTCAGCAGTTCAGTGGACATAATGACTTTATAGGGAGTTAAACCGTTGGGGCAGGCACGACGGTCGCCGGTGCATGCAGCGGCAGCGTGATCGCCACCACCGTGCCGCCGCCGACGCTGGAGCGCACGTCCATCACGCCATGCACGGCGTACACGCGTTCGCGCATGCCGATGATGCCGATGCCTTCCGAGGCGCTGGCCGGGTCGAAGCCGTTACCGTCGTCCGCGACCACGATGCGCAGGGTCTGCGCGCCTTCGTCCAGCACCAGGCGCACCTGGGCGGAGGTGGCGTGGGCATGCTTCATCACGTTCGACAGCGCTTCCTGCACGATGCGGTAGGCGGAAATCGCCAGCTCGTTCGACAGGCGCGAGAAATCGCCCTCGCCGTGGAATTCGAAGCTGCAGCCCGAGCTGCCGTCGTAGTGGCGCACCATCTCTTCCACCGCGCCGTGCAGGCCCAGCATGTCGAGCACCTCGGGGCGCAGGCGCCGCACCAGGCGGCGGCCGTTGGCGTACAGGTCGAGCGCGAGCTTGGTGATGGCCTGCGACTTGCGCCCGATCTCCTCGACTTCCGCACTTGGCGGCGCCTTGGCGGCCAGTGCGCCGATCGACTGCGCCTCCAGGCGCGCGGCGATCAGGGACGCGTTCAGTTCGTCGTGGATCTCGACCGCGATGCTCTTGCGCTCGTCCTCGATGATGGAATTGACCTTCTGGATCAGCTTGCGCTTGTCGGCGTCGGCGCGCAGCGCCTCGTTGCGCGAGGCCAGCAGGTCGCGGGTGCGTTCGGCCACCTTGTTTTCCAGGTCGCGCTTGGATTCGTCCAGGGCCAGGGACATCTCGCCGATCGAGGCCTGCAGCTCGCCCACCTCGCCACCGGTCGTGACCGGCAGGTGCACGCGGAAGTCGCCGTTGCGGATGCGGCTCAGCGCGCCGATCGCCTCGCGCAGCGGCACCGTGAGCGAGCGCGCCAGCACCCAGGCCAGCACGCCGCTGACCACCAGCGCCAGCGCGGCCATGCCCACCTCGAAGCGGAAGCGCCGGGTCTGCTTGGCCATCATGTTCGAGGGCGACATCGTCACCCGCACCCAGCCGACGATCTCGGTGGTGAGGGTGGGCGGACGCAGGTCGCTCGAGGCCGACACGTGCGGCGTGCCGTTGTCGGTGAACAGGTTGATCCACACCACCTGCTTCTTGATCGGCGCCTCGTAGTGGTGCGACTGGGCGTCGATGGCCGATTCGGAATCGACGCGCACGGCCTGGAGGCCGTCCACGCCCACCACTTCGATGCGGTAGATGCTGCTGTCGGACTGCACCAGGCCGTTGATGGTCAGGCGCAGGTCGGACAGGTTGCCCGAGATGACGTTGTATTCGCTGGTCTCGGCCAGCGCGCGCGCCAGGGTGCGCCCGCGCTCGGCCAGTTCCTCGGCCACCTGGGCGCGGTGCGAATAATACGAGTACCACACGAAGGCGGTGAACAGGAAGGTCACCGGCAGCATGGTGATGAAGGCCATGCGCCGGCCGATGCTCCAGCCGCGCCAGAAGCGCAGTTTCATGGCTTGGCCGCCTGCCGTGCCGTCAGCCGCGCCGGCAGGTTCGAGAAGCGGCGCGCGCCGTCGGTCACGCGCACGTCGAGCGAGCGCGCCACGCCCTCGTTGACCACGGTGCGGAAGTAGCGCGGGAACTGCGGCGGCGGCAGGTTGCCGGTGACGACGAACGCGGCCGCGATCTCGGCCACCTGGGTATTGATGTCCTCGATCTCGGAATAGGTGGTGGCCAGCGCGCCGACCTTCACCATGTCGGCCGAGAAGCCGATCACGCCCTGCTTGCGGCGGTAGGTCGAGAGCAGGATGTTGCGCACGTTCTCGGGGTTGTAGACGTCGCCGTCGGGCATGGCCAGCAGCACCTCGGAGCGCGTCATGCGGTTGAGCGTGTGGTTGATGTCGTCCCCCAGGGCGAAGGGCTGCACTTCCACCTCCGGCTCCAGTGCCGGGCGCAGGAAGGTCGTGTCTTCGCCGAGGATGGCGCCGACCCGCACCGGGCGGCCGTACAGCAGCGCGGCCAGGCGCAGCTGGTCGGGCGGCGCCGGCTCGGCATACACGGCGGTGATCAGGCCGGCGCGCGCGGCCGGGGTCTTGGCGGTGAGCGCGCGCCACACCTGGCTGGAGGTGAAGGCGGAAATGATCACGCAATCGCAGCGGCGCGCCACGGCGTCGCGCAGCGCGGCCGGGCCGATGGCCACGTAGAGCATGCGGCGGCTCTGGCCCAGTTCGGTGCGAAAGCCGGCGAAGGTGGGCACCAGGCGCTTGTACAGGTCTTCGGCGATGCGGCGCGTGACCTCGCTGTCGTCGCCGGTGAGGATCTGGAAGCGATAGCCGGTGATCTCGTCGTCCTTGCGGACCGGATCCACAAGCTGCGCCTGGGCCACGCCGGCAAGGAGCGCAAGCGCAGCCGCGGCCGCGCGCAGGGACGTCGTGAGGCGCATCGGCTTGTTTAAGGTTCGATCAGGCCGTGCTTCACGGCCAGCAGGGTGATGTTGGCCTGGCGGTGCACGCCCAGCTTTTCCTTGATCGACTGGCTGATGTTGCTGATGGTCTTGGTCGACAGGTCGAGCTTCTCGGCGATCTCCGCGTTGGTCAGGCCTTCGGCCATCAGCTTGAAGATCTCCAGCCCGCGCTCGTCGAGCTGCGACTGCGGCGTCACGTCGCCGCGCACCGCCATGCTGGCCAGGCGCGAGGCGATCTGCGGCAGGAAGTACAGCTTGCCGTCGTGGGCGTGGCGCACCGCGGTCACCAGGTCGGACGGATCGCAATCCTTGGTGACGAAGGCATGCGCGCCCATGCGGTAGGTTTCCTTGATCAGGCTGTCCTGGTCAAACTGGCTCAGGAAGATGATCTTGGCGCGCGGGTCGTCCTTCAGGATGCTCTGCGCGGCATCGAGGCCGGTGAGCTCGGTCCCGAAGCGCATGTCGAGGATGACGACGTCGGGTTGCTGGGACGCATACAGCGCCACCGCCTCGCTCGGGGTCTTGGCCTGCCCCACCACCTGCATGCCGGCCGCCTCCAGGGACATGGCAAAGCCGGTCATGACGATCGGGTGGTCGTCCGCAAGCATCACGCGGATCGGTTTTTTCTGTTCGGACACCATTTCACTCCTGTTGATCACCCGCTTTTGGCGCACGCAATATGACACTGTCATTCGCTTACCAATCTGTGGCAGGACTGTGTGCCAAGGGACAGAAAGCATGCGGGGTATACAAGGATTATTTCATACAACGGGCCGCGACGCGAGACCCCAGCCATTCTCCGCTTTTGTGCCAAGAAGACTTACAAACGGAAGCAAAATTACCAAGAAATAGCTTTACATACTACCAAGACCTAGCATATATTGATTCCATCAGCTGTCAGATGCATATCTTTCCTTAAGCAAAAAGTTCTGCGATGCAATCGCAGAACCCGAACAAGAAGAGGAGATCGCCATGCACTTCACGCAACTCAACGATGGAACCGGCGGCAAAGCCGGCAAGTTCGCAGTCGTCGCCGGCCTGCACGTGCTGGTAGGCATGGGCCTGATCAATGTGATGAATTCCAAGAGCATCACCCTGCCCAAGCTGATCGAAGACGCCACGGTCTGGATCCAGCCCCAGACGCCCCCGCCTCCTCCGCCGGAGCCGCCGCAGCCCGTGGTGAAGGCCGTCAAGCCACCGCCGATCGTGGTGCCGAAGCCGGAAGTCGAGGTGCCCCTGCCCCCGGTCGAGGAACCGATCCAGGCCAGCACCGAACCTGAACCGCTTGTCGAACCGGCGCAGCCGGTCGCCAACGACGTTCCGCCCACCCCGGCGGCCAAGCCCGGCAGCACGCCGGGCCAGATGGGCAGCGCCGTGCTGGCCAATGCCGAGGGCTGCGCCAAGCCGGACTATCCAATCAACGCGGCGCGCAACGGCGACACCGGCACCGTGACCCTGGCCCTGCTGGTCGGCGCCGACGGCCGGGTGCAGGATGCGCGGGTCCAGAGAACCAGCGGCCACCGCGAGCTGGACCGCGCCGCGCTGAATGCCCTGAGCCTGTGCCAGTTCAAGCCCGCCATGAACAATGGCGTCGCCCAGCCCGGATGGGGGCAGATCGCCTACGTCTGGACGCTCGAATAAACATCTCCGTTCCCTTCTTTGCCCGCTTTTCATCGCGGGCTTTTTTTCGCCTGGCGTCGAGGAGAACGCCGCCGGCGACCCGGCAGCACTGACAACAAGACGAATAACAAGGAGAGAGAAGCATGCTTACCGCTGGATCACCGATGGCGCCGCCGCGCGTCCTCGACAGGCGTACGCTGGCCGCGCTGGCGGCCGGCCTGCTTGCCCTTGCGATGCTGGCCATCCTGGCCTGGACCGCCAGCCGCCCCGCGGCCCCGCCTGCGCCGGCTGCTCAGGCCGCGCCACCGGCACTCGACCGGATGATGCGCCACGTGTCGGTGCTGGCGGCACAGCCGCGCCCGATCGCCACCGCCGCCAATGCCCGGGCGCGTGCGTACATCGTCGAGCAGCTGCGCGCCATCGGCCTGGAGCCGCAGGTGCAAACCACCACCGTGCAGAAGTCGACCATCCGCTTCTGGGGCGGCACCGACGTGACGCTCGGCGTGGTGCACAACATCGTGGTGCGCCTGCCGGGCAGCGCGCCGGACCGGATGCGCCGTCCGGCAGTGCTGCTGGCGGCGCACTACGACAGCGGCAACGCCACGCTCGGCGCGGCGCGCGGGGCGGCCCAGGTGGCGGCCATGATCGAGACCGCGCGGGCGCTGCACCTGGACCCCGCGCATCCCAACGCGCACCTGAACGACATCGTCCTGCTGTTCCTGGATGGCGAAGACGTGGGCGCGCTCGGCGCCAAAGGCTTCGCCGAACAGCATCCGCTGGCGCGCGAGGTGGGCCTGAGCCTGAAGTTCGACGCCACCGGCAGCGCCGGGCCGCTGTCGCTGTATGCGGCGGCGAATGCGGGCAGCGGCGCGCTGGGCGGCTGGGCGCGGGCGGTGCCCGGCTTGAAAGGCTCGTCGCTGATGGCGCGCTTCTACCGGCTGCTGCCGGACACGCCGCGCATGGGTCCCCTGTCCACCATCGACGCTCCCGCCCTGCTGTTCGTGAACACCGGCCGGCCCTTCGACCGCGGGCGCACGCTCGATGTCGTGGAGCGCCTCGATCCGGCCTTGCTGGGCCACCTGGGCGACAGCATGCTGCGCCTGTCCAGGCACTTCGGCGCGCAGACGCTGGCGCGCGGCAGCTACGGTCCCCATGCCTGGTTCAGCTTGCCGCTGCTCGGCAGCGTCCAGCATTCGGCCATCCTGTGCTGGGGCCTCGCCGCGCTGTCCTGCCTGATGCTGGCGCGTGCCTACCGCCGGGCGACATCGGAGACTGATACCACGGTGGCGCCGCTGGTGCAGGGCTTCTTCGGCGTGGCGCTGATCCTGCTAGCGGCGCGCATGCTGCTGTGGGAGCGGCGCCACGAGCTTGCCGCGCTGGCGCAGTCGCAGGAAGCGGGGCCGGCCGTGGTTTTTCTGGTGTCCGGCGCCTGCCTGTTCGTCGGCGCGCTCTACCTGTTGCGCAGGCTGGTTGGCGCTGTGTCCGTGTTCCTGGGCGCGATGTCCTGGCTGGCGCTGGCGCTGCTGCTCATCCTCTCGTGGGCGCCGGAGGCCGCGTGGCTGCTGGCCTGGCCGCTGGCGGCGGCGCTGGCCGCCTTCACGGCGCTGGAGGCGCCGCGGCCCTTCCTGCTGCGCCTCCTGATCCTGGCCGCCGGCCTGCTTCCCGCGCCGCTGCTCATCCTGCCGGCGCTGCGCGCGGCGTGGACGGAGCTCGGTCCGCAGGGACTGTACGTGCTGGCGGTGCTGATCGCCGCCGCGCTGCTGTGCTTCGCCAGCCTGTTCCTGCTGCTGCCGCTCGGGCGCGTGGTCGGCGCCGGCGTCGCTGCCGCATTCGCGGCCTGCGTCGCGCTGCCGGGCCAGGCCTCTGGGCCGGCGCTGCAAGGCCCGATACAGGAACAACCGCTGGTGGCGCCGAACCGCCTGGTCTACTTCAAGGACATGAACAGCTGGCGCGCCTACTGGCTGCTGCCGCCCGAGCCGCTCGACGCCTGGTCGAAGCAGCTGTTCCCGAACCTGGACAAGCCGAGTATCTACGTCGACGTGTTCGGCTGGCACAGCCCGCGCCAGTGGTTCGCGATCGCGCCGCGCGAAGACCGCATCGCCTTCCCGGAAACCTATATGCTGCGCAACCCGCGCCTGGCCCTGCCCAGTATGAATCCGCCGCTGCGCCGGGTGGAATTCACGCTGCGCTCGAAGAACCGCGCCCCGCACATTCAGATGTGGGTGGCCGGCACCAAGCCGCGCCGGTCCACCGTCAACGGCCGCGTGCTGACCTCAAGCGAGAGCCCGTGGTCGCTGTCGCTGTACGGGATGGAAGACCAGCTGCTGCGCTTTACCATCGACGCACCGAACGACGACCCGCTGGCGGTAATGATCGAGGAGCGCATGCCGGGACTTCCGGAACACCTGCTGCCGCCCGGCGCCCCGCCGCGCATGCCGGGAACGGGCATGACAGTCTCGGCGGATGTGTTGCGGTTCTACTGAACAGTTGGCATACAATGTTCGACGCACACCGTGCACACCCCGATTAACCAAGCAGCAGGAAGCCATGCACAAGATCGTCTCCTCCGTTGTCCTCACCGCCCTCGCAAGCAGCCTGGCGCTGGCCTACCCGGCCCATGCCGCCTCGCCCAAGGCGCCGCAGTCCGCACAGGCTGCCACCGTCAAGGAAGCGCCCCTGCGCGCCCACCTCGCTTTCCTGGCGTCCGACGCCCTCGAAGGCCGCGGCACCGGCCAGCGCGGCGGTGAACTGACCGTCACCTATCTCGAAACCCAGAGCGCCGCGATCGGCCTGCAGCCGGCCAACAAGGGCAGCTTCCGCCAGCCGGTGAAGATCGCCGGCGTGCGCTCGCTGCCGCAGAAGAGCACGATCGGCCTGTTTGCCGGCGGCCAGCCGCTGCCGGCGCAGTTCGGCGCCGACTGGGTCTGGGGTCCGGGCGATGCGCAAGCCGACCACACGCTGGACGCGGACATGGTCTTCGTGGGCTACGGCATCAACGCGCCGGAAGAAGGCTGGGACGACTTCAAGGGCCAGGACTTCAAGGGCAAGGTGCTGGTGATGATGGTGAACGATCCGAAGCCGACCGCCGCCGAGCCGAAGCGCTTCAACGGCGAAGGCCTGACCTACTACGGCCGCTGGACCTACAAGCTGGAAGAAGCGGCGCGCCAGGGCGCGGCCGGCGTCCTGCTGATCCACACCGACGCCTCGGCCTCGTACGGCTGGAGCGTGGTGCAGAACAGCTGGGCCAATGCCGAGCGCTTCCAGCTGGCCGAGGGCAAGCTGGGCACCGGCCTGCAGGGCTGGATGACCGACGCCACCGCGCGCAAGCTATTCGCCGCCGCCGGCCAGGACCTCGACAAGCTGCGCGCCGCCGCCGAAGACAAGAACTTCAAGCCGGTGGCGCTGAACGCCCGCGTGCAGGGCGAGGCGCGTGCCGAGGTGCGCACCCTGAACGAATTCAACGTGGCCGGCATCGTGCCGGGCGCCGATCCGAAGCTGAAGGACGAGCTGGTGGTCTACAGCGCGCACTGGGACCACATGGGCAAGCAGGGCACCGAGGGTGACACCATCTTCAACGGCGCCGTCGACAATGCCTCCGGCACCGCCGCCCTGCTGGCGATGGCGCAGGAAGCCGTGCGCAACCCGGCCAAGCGCAGCCAGATGTTCCTGTGGGTGGCAGCCGAGGAACAGGGCCTGCTGGGCAGCGCGGCCTATGCCGCCGCGCCGCTGTGGCCGATCGAGAAGACGGTGGCCAACCTGAACCTGGACAGTCTGAACTTCGTAGGCCTGGTCAAGGATGTCAGCACCCCGGGCAGCGAGCGCACCGACCTGGGCGCGATGGCGGCCGCCACCGCCAAGAGCATGGGCATGACGATCGCACCCGCCAGGCCCGACCTGGGCGGCGGCTACTTCCGCAGCGACCACTTCAGCTTCGCCAAGGCCGGCGTGCCGGCGTTCTCGGTGGGCGCGGGCAGCAGCTGGGTGAAGGACGTGGAAGCGAGCAACGCCAAGCGCAAGGCCTACGGCCCCCGCTACCACCAGGCCAACGACGAATACGATCCGACCTGGGACCTGTCGGGCATGGTGCAGCAGGCGCAGTTCACGCTGAACCTGGGACGCATGGTGGCGGATTCGCCGAGGGCGCCGCAGTGGAAGGCGGGGGATCCGTTTGGCAAGGCGCGCACCGCGGCCAAGTAATCTGGCTGTACGGCTTCGGTGTGGAATTGGGTTCCGGCCTTCGCCGGAACGACGTGCTGAGAGTACTACATACAGATGAGCCGTCATCCCGGCGAAGGCCGGGATCCAAGTTCCGAAGCGCTGCCGCTACGCCGGCAGCATCGACCCCGTCTCGCGGTAGCGCACATGCCACGAGAACGCCTTCTCCAGCACGTGCGGCGTCTGCCCCCCTCCCCGGTTGGCCTCTTCCACGTACTCACGCAGCATCCCCTTGTACGGCTCTGCCACGCAGTTGTCGATGATGCGCTGCGCCCGTTCGCGCGGCGCCAGGCCGCGCAGGTCGGCCAGGCCGACTTCGGTGACGACGATGTCGACATCGTGCTCGTTGTGGTCCACGTGCGAGACCATCGGCACGATGCTCGAGATCTTGCCGCCCTTGGCCACCGACTTGGTGGCGAATACCGATAGATAGGCGTTGCGCGCGAAGTCGCCCGAGCCGCCGATCCCGTTCATCATGTGCGTGCCCGACACGTGGGTCGAATTCACGTTGCCGTAGATGTCGAACTCCAGCGCCGTGTTGATGGCGATGATGCCGAGGCGGCGCACGACTTCGGGATGGTTGCTCACCTCCTGCGGGCGCAGCACCAGGCGGTCCTTGTAGCGCTCCAGGTTGCCGAACACTTCGCGGCCCTTGGCTTCGGACACGGTGATCGAGGAGCCCGAGGCGAAATCCAGCTTGCCGGAGTCGAACAGCTCGAAGGTCGAATCCTGCAGCACTTCCGAATACATGGTCAGGTGCTTGAACGGGCCCTCGTTCAGGCCCGACACCACCGCGTTGGCGATGGTGCCGATGCCGGCCTGGATCGGCATCAGGCTTTCGGTCAGGCGGCCCTGGGCGATCTCCGCGCCGAAGAAGTCGATCAGGTGGCCGGCGATGGCGGCGGTCTCGGCGTCCGGCGGCAGGATCGTCGAGGCGCTATCAGTCTTCTCGGTGAAGACGATGGCGACGATCTTCTCAGGCGGGATCTCGATGGCGCTCGTGCCGATGCGGTCGCTCACGCTAGTCAAGGGCATCGGCTCGCGGCTCGGGCGGCGCTTGGGGATGAAGATGTCGTGCAGGCCCTCCAGGGCCGGCGACTGGCTCAGGTTGATCTCGACGATCACCTTCTCGGCCAGGATCGCGAAGCTGGCGCTGTTGCCGACCGAGGTCGTGGGAACGATGCCGCCGGTTTCGGTGATGGCCACCGCCTCGATCACGGCCACGTCGACCGGCGCGATCTGGCGCGTACGCAGCAATTCGACGGTCTCGGACAGGTGCTGGTCCATGAACATCACCTCGCCGCTGTTGATCGCCGCGCGCAGCGCCGGGTCGGTCTGGAAGGGCATGCGGCGCGCCAGGGCGCCGGATTCGGTCAGCTGCCTGTCGGTGTCGCCGCCGAGCGAGGCGCCGGTGATCAGGGTGATCTTCAGGGGCTCATGGCGGGCACGCTCGGCCAGCGCCAGCGGCACCGCCTTGGCGTCGCCGGCGCGGGTGAAGCCGCTCATGCCGACGGTCATGCCGTCCTTGATCCAGGTGGCCGCCTGGGCGGCATTGGTGATGCGTTCGCGCAGCTGCGGCAGGCGGATGCGGTCGTGTTGAACGTGTTCGTCGTGGTGCATGTGGTCCTCGAGGGGGCTACGAAATTACATGAGGGTGAAATCGACCGCCTGCAGGGGCTGCGGGATGTCCTCGTCGTCCAGCGCGCTGCGCAGGTCGATCTCGATCGCGCGGCAGATGGCGTCCAGCGGCAGGTCGTTCGGCTCCATGCCGAAGGGCTCCTCGAGCTCGTCGCCGAGGGCATCGAGGCCGAAGAAGGTGTAGGCCACGATCGCCACCACCACCGGCGTCATGAATTCGAGCGTGTCGACCAGGCCGAAGGGCAGCAGGAAGCAGTACATGTACGCGGTGCGGTGCAGCAGCACCGAGTACGAGAACGGAATCGGGGTATTCTTGATGCGCTCGCACGAGGCGGCGGCGGCGGTCATCGCGGACAGCGTGGCGTCGATGTTGGCGGCCAGGCAGGCCTCGATGCGGCCCTCCTTCACGCACTGGCCGAGGTCCTGGCCCATGTGCCGCATCAGGTAGTCGGGTTTGTTGGGCGCGCCTTCCATCCGCGCGAATTCCTGCGGCGCGAGGAAGCGGGCCAGGGACGGGTCGAGCGGACGGTGGCGCAGCAGGTCGCGCAGCGAAGCGCAGAAGGCGACGGCGCGCAGGACCATGCGTACCCGCACGTCCTGCATGCCGTTGCGCGCCAGCGCCGGGCCCTCGCCTCCGATCAATCCGGTGCACTGGCGCGCCAGGTTGCGGCTGCGCAGCACCAGCTCGCCCCACAGCTTGCGCCCTTCCCAGAAGCGGTCGTAGGCCGAATTGTTGCGAAAACCCAGGAAGATCGCGAGCGGCAGGCCGATCAGGGTAAACGGGATGGGGGTAATCGTGATCTTCAGGCCGCCGAGCACGCCGTGCGTCCAGGTGACCAGGATGGCGATCGCCACGTTGACCGCGAGCGTGGGCAGGATGCGTGGCAGGACCGAACCGCGCAGCAGCAGGAACAGCTTGAGGCCGGAAGGCCTGTCTCGGATAATCACGATCTTTGCCGCTTGAAAAAGGTGTCGGTGTACACCGATATTCGCTAATATGTTCGCAAGTTAATCACTAATATGTTAGCCAGTCAAGCTCATCGTTTCGCAGAATGGAGTAGATAGTGTCCCGTCGTATCACCAACCGCGACCTGCCGCAGCAGCTGTTGAAGGCGCGCGATGCGCTGATGTCCCACTTCCGCCCGGTGCTGAACCACTTCGGCGTGACCGAGCAGCAGTGGCGCATCCTGCGCGCGCTGGACGAGCACGAACAGCTCGAGCCGCGCGAACTGTGCGAGCTGTGCCAGATCCTGAGCCCGAGCATGGCCGGGGTGCTGGCACGCATGGAAGAGACGGGGCTGGTGCAGCGCCGGCGCGTGGCGGCGGATGCGCGCCGGGTGATGGTGAGCCTGGCGCCAAAGGGCGACGCCCTGTTCGACGAGATCGCGCCGCTGATCGAGCGTCAGTACCGCTTGATGGAAAAGGCGTGGGGCAAGCGCGTGCTCGACGACCTGTCGGCCGCGCTGGCCGGCTTCATCGCGGCGCAGGCGACGCCGGTGCCCTTGGTGGAACTGCCGAAGGACGACAGACCAGCGGACGAATGAAGCAGCACTTCAGAGATGAAATTTCATTTCGTTTTGTTCCATAAATTGAAATTTTATTTCACCCCTGATGTGCCAGGGATGGTTACTGGATGACGCCGCAGGCGATCCTGCCGCCTCCGCCGCCGAGCGGCGCCGGGTGGTCGGCGTGGTTGTCGCCGCCCGCATGGACCATCAGGGCCTTGCCCTTGACGTCCGCCAGCTTCAGGCGCGGCGCCAGCACCGGGTTGGTCGCATTGCCCTTCTCGTCCACCGTCAGGGCCGGCAGGTCGCCCAGGTGGCCGTCGCCCCAGGGCAGGCCGTGCTTGCCGGTCTTGGCCGGATCCAGGTGGCCGCCGGCGGCGCCCGCGGGCACCGTCTTGCCGTCCTTCTGGTTCGGGCCGCAGCTGCCGTTTTCATGCACGTGGAAGCCGTGCAGGCCGGCCGGCAGCTTGCTCAGCGCCGGCGTGAACACGAGGCCGTGCTTCGTTTCGCTGACGGTCACGGTGCCGATATCGGCGCCCTCTCCTTTTTCGGTCGCCATCTTCATGGTGACTTTCATGTCGGCCGCGTTGGCAAGGGCACAGGTGGCGCCCAGCATGACGGCGCACATCCATCGAATGTTCATACAAACCTCCTTCGAGATCCGGTTGAGATAATAGAAAGCCAAGCAAGTGTATTCCATCCCCTTGGATGGGGGATGTTCCGGAGAACATCCCGACAGGCAGGCTTCCTACGCCGCCCCGCCCGGCTTATGGCGGCGCGTCCAGCTGAGCAGCGCCAGGCCGGCGCCGACCAGGACCAGCGGCGCCGGCTCCGGCACCCTGGCGACGTTCAGCGCCGCGACTTCCTGCCGGCTCAGGGCGTGGTCGTAGAGGTGGATGAAGTCGACCGAGCCGGTCGCGAATTCGCCCGAGCCATCGTCCTTGAAGAAGCTGAGCAGGCGCCGGCGGGGCGGCTTGTCCGGGTTGCGCGGATCGAGCTCGTCGGCCAGGTCGGTCTGGCCGGCCAGGCCGAGGCCATCCTGGAAGCTCAGCATCGCTACCCCGTCGTGATAGAAGGTCACCAGGGAATTGCTGTCGCGGGTGACGGTCAGGCGGATGTCCTGCTGCGGCGTGAAGCTGCTGCCGTTGCTACAGTTGCCGCGATAAAAGCAGAACTTGTCGGTGGAGACGTACAGGCCGTGGTCCGGTGTCGCAAACTGGAAGTTCAGGATGCGCTGCCAGTTGGCCTTGTCGCTGCCGAGCCTGAACTCCATGTCGATCGTGTAGACCGCGCCGAGGGCGACCTGCAGCTGCAGCCCCTTGTTCGCGGTGAAGGCGTAGGCGCCTGGCCCTTTGTCGCCGCCGAAGGCGAGCAGGTCGGCCCCGCCCTTCGCGTCCTTCAGGTCGCCGTTCAGCTCATACTGGTGGATCAGCCCGGCCTGGCTGGCGCCGGCGGCGCACAGCAGCGCCGCCGCGATCAGGGAATGCAGTGTCATCTCGTGTCGTCCTCTCGATTAGTGTGCGCAAATGATAAAAAATGAAACATTTGCGTTCTACCCCCATGGGGTGGGGGAATGTTCAGCAAGCAAGCTGTACGCTGAATCGAGAGGACGGACGGGATCAGGCCGCGCGGCGGCGGCGTGCGATGCCGGCCAGGCCGAGGCCCAGGCCCATCAGCGCCAGCGAAGCCGGTTCCGGCACCTGCCCCACCGGCGCGGCGCTGTCGCCGGCCAGCCGGATTGCATCGATCTCTTCCCAGGTTGAGGTGTGGCTGGTGTCGACATACACCTTCAGGCCGGCCACCAGGAAGGAGGTGGTGGCCCAGGACACGCTGAAGTCGAAGGGAGTGTTGGCGGCGCTGGTGTCGACGCCGTCCCACACCTTGTGCAGGTTGCCGAGCGTGTCGATCACGTCGATCTGGTAGACGAAGCCGTTGCCCGAGGTCTCGCGGATGGTCGCGCCATTCGCGTACACCGCGGTGTCGAAGCCGACCGAGATCCATTCCAGGGTGCCGTTCTGGTTTCCCGGGGCCCAGGCAGTGCGGATGTCACCGTAGGCAAAGGTATCCGGTGCGCCGAGCGCCTGGGCCGCACTCCAGTCGCCCGCACTCCATTGCGAACTGAAACCCACGACACTGCTGGCCCACTGCTCGATGGGCGCGGCGCTGGCGCTGCCGATGGATGCCGCAGCGATGGCGGCAGCAAAAACCGAGGTGATCAGGCGTTTGGCGGACATGGTGTACTCCCTTCAGGACGATGATTCCCGGAAAGAGCAACTAACATGCCAGTTTAAATTTTGACTGGATTTTCAGTGGCTTAGAATCTCTCGCGTATTTACTGCGTTGTCGGATGTAAATTTTTCCGACATCGCAGCGAGGCTTACATGCGCGAGATCGCGGGACGCAGGATGGCCAGCAGGCCGGCTTCGGAGGTGCAGCCGAATTTCTCGTAGACCGCCTTTACGCAGTCGCGCAGCACGGCGTCGCTGACATCCATGCGCGAGCGCGCCGCGTCGCGCCCTCCTCCCAGCCCCATCCAGAAGGCCACTTCCATCTGCTGCGGCGACAACTCGACGCTGCCCAGGGCGCGCCAGATCCGCAGCGGCATGGGCACCACGAACTTCAGGAAGATGCCGACGGTGCGGCTGTGAATGGCGTCGTAGGAACCGGCGCTCATCCACTGCGCGCGCGCTTCCAGCACGCCGCCGGCCAGCTCCAGCGTCCCGGCCGGCAGGCGCCAGGGATAGCGTTCGCCGTACACCACCGACTCCACCAGGCGCAGGCAGAACGGCGGCAGGCTGCGGCGGTCGAACACCTGCTGCTCCTGCGAGGCCAGCTGGCCGAGCAGCGCGCCGGCCGAGTCGCTCAGGAACAGGATATCGCCATTGGTGGTGGCCAGCAGCATGGCCTCGTCCTCGATCACACCAAGCAGGCCGTTGCCGGCCGCGGCCGCCGCATTGACATTATGTAGCGCGTAATCGAAATACTTGGCGACGCGTCCCAGGTCTTCCTCGTCGTCCGTGTCGAAGGCCGGGCCGTCGTCGCGCAGCAGGGTGAGCGTGCCGAGCGGGTTCGCCGCCGGACCCAGTCGCACCTCGAGCACGTGGGCCGCGCGTGCGCGCGCCTCCGCCGGCGGCACGCCGAAGTGCACCGAATCGCCATAAAAATAGCCGTTGGGCGGCGGCAGCACGCCGAGCACGTTCGCCTCGTGCACGTCTTCCGGTGCCCGTTCGGCGTGCAAGAACAGCTGGGACGCGCTGTTGGGAATCAGCTCGCGCACCAGCTCCAGTGCATCGGGAATGAGGGTCATCAGGTGCAGCCCGCCGGAACACAGGATCCGCAGGCGCGCCCATTGGCGGCTGTTCTTTTTACGGGACACGGGCGTAGACAGATGTCGGGGAGTTAAGAATATTGCTGAGTTACAGCAACAATGTCAACACAATCAGCTGACGCCCGCAATATCCGGTTCCTGTGCCACACCTGTCTGCGCCGTGTCGACCGGCGGCTGGCACTGCGGCAGCCGGGCCAGGATGTCCGCCAGCGCCCGGAACTCCACCGGCTTGACCAGGTGGTGCTCGAAGCCGGCCTGCTTCGACAGGTCGCGGTCGCGCGCCTGGCCGTAGCCGGTGAGCGCGATGAAGCTGGCCGTCGGATGCTCGCGGCGCAGGCGGCGCGCCAGCTCGTAGCCGGTCATGTCGGGCAGGCCGATGTCGAGGATGAAGGCGTGGGTGTCCGCGATGTCGGCGGACGCGAGCGTGCGCAGGGCGCCCTCGAACACGTGCACGGTGTGCCCCTGCTCGCGCAGCAGCACCGCCAGCGAATGGGCCGCGTCGACATTGTCGTCGACGATGGTGAGCGTGCACGGCGCGACCGGCCGCGCAGCTGTCGCGCCGTGCAGCGGCGCCGGCGCCACGCAGGCGTCGGTTTCCTGGGCCAGGGGCAGCAGGACCGACACCGAGGACCCCAGGTTCGGCCCGTCGCTGTGCGCCTCCACCTGGCCGCCGTGCATCTGGACGATGGTCTTGACCAGCGCCAGGCCGATCCCGAGGCCGCCCTGCGAGCGGTCCGGCGTGCGCTCGGCCTGGGTGAACAGGTCGAACACGTGCGGCAGCAGCTTGGCGTCCATGCCGGCGCCGTTGTCGATGACGGTCATGCGCGCCTGCTCCGGGCCGGCCTCCAGGCGCAAGATGATCTTGCCGCCCTGCGGCGTGTACTTGGCGGCGTTGTTCAGGAGGTTCACCAGCACCTGCACCAGGCGCGTGCGGTCGCCCGCCACGACGACCTGCCGCATGGGCGCTTCCACCGTCAGCGCATGCTTGCGCTCCTCGATGTGCGGGCGCGCCTGCTCGACCGCGGCGCGCAGCACGCCGCTCAGTTCCAGCGTCTCGGTCTCGAGCTTGACCAGGCCGCGCGTCACCCTGGACACATCCAGCAGGTCGTCCACCAGCTCGGTCATGTGGCGCACCTGGCGCGAGATGATGCTGCTGGCCTTCAGGCGCAGGTTCTCGTCGACGCTGGGCATGCGCAGCAATTGGGCCGCGTTGGTGATCGGCGCCAGCGGGTTGCGCAGCTCGTGCGCCAGCATGGCGAGGAACTCGTCCTTCATCTTGCTGTGGCGCTCGGCCTCGGCGCGCGCGGCGCGCTCGCTGGCCAGGATGCCTTCGCGCTCCCTGGCCGCGCGCTGCGCCAGGTCGTACAGGCGCGCATTGTCGATCGCCACCGCGGCCTGGCCCACGAAGCCGGAGATCAGCTGCTCGGTGCGCTCGTCGAACATCTTCGGCTGAGAATGCCCGAAGAACAGGCCGCCCAGCACCTCGCCCGAGCGCGAGCTGACCGAGGCGGCCAGGTAGCTGCGCACTGGCAGGTGCCCTTTCGGCATGCCGTGGTGGGGGCCCATGCGGCCGTAGCGCGGATCCTTGGTGATGTCGTCGCTGCGGACCGGCGGGCCGCCGTTGAAGGTGGGCGCGAACACCGCGGTCGGGCGCGGGTGCCCGAAGCCTTCAAAGGCTTCGCGCGGCGCGCCGCAGAGCGTGTACAGCAGGTAGGCGTCGCCGTTGGCGTCCTTGCCGTTATAGAAGAAGGCGCCGAATTCGGCGCCGGTCAATTCGGTGGCGGCGTCGGTGACGGACTGCAGCAGGGTGTCGATGTCGAGCGTGGAAGCCAGCACCTTGCCGGCGCGGTTGAGCAGCTCGAGCATGCGCGTCTCTTCGCGCAGCGCTTCCTCGGCGCGGATGCGGCGCAGCGCTTCCCAGGTGCGGCGCGCCAGGTCTTCGGCCAGGCTGCGCTCATCAATGGTCCAGCGGTAGGCGTGGTCCTTATACAGGAAGCCGGCGCCGTGCAGGCGGTCGCCGTCCTTCAAGGGGATGACTACCACCGAATGGATGCCGAGCATCAGGCAGGGCTTGGCGACGGCCGCGCATTCCGGATCGGTCGAGACGTCGTTGATGCAGATGGTGGCGCCGCCGCGCAGCGCGTCGATCTGGTTCGGCGACAGCATGTCGATCGGCAGCGTGCCCTGGGCGCCGCCGGTTTCGACCCCGTCCTTCCACTCTTCCTTGACGGTGAAGGTGCGCTTGCCCTCGTCGAGTTCGACGTAGGCGACGTTGGAGCCGGTGAAGTATTCGCTGGTGAGGCGGATGGTCGCCTTCAGCATCGGGGCGAACTCGGTCTCGCGGCGCAGGGTATCGGCCAGCTTGAGCTGGTAGGTCTGGCGGCGCTCGCCCAGCACGGCCTTGGTGGTCTCCACCAGCGTGGCCAGCACGCCGCCGATGCTGCCGTCGTCGCCGTAGACCGGGCTGTAGGAGTGGCTGAAGTAGCACCTCTCCGGATAGCCGTTGCGGTGCAGGGTGATCAGGAATTCGTCGTGGCCGAAGGTGGCGCCCTGGCGGACCTGCTCCCATAGCGGCTGGATTGTCGGCCAGGCCTCGGGCCAGGTGACGCGGGTGTCGTTGCCCAGCGCGCCCTCAAGCTTGCCGCCCAGGATGGGCATGTAGGCGTCGTTGAAGAACTGGACATAGCCATCGCCCCAGGCGAGGTAGGCCGGCATGTGCAGGTCGAGCACGGTGCGCACGGCGTGTTTCAGGCTTTGCGGCCAACTGCTGACGGGACCGACGGAGGTGGTTTCCCAGGGATAGGCGCGCATCTGGCGCTCCATTTCCGACATGGTCGTCGATGCGCTTGCAGCGTCGGAAGCCGCGTCAAAGGGCCAAGGCATGATGCTCGCTGGGCAAGGAATGTGGATGGATCGCTAACTCAGCTGTGGATCATAGCAGTCATTACACGGGACGGGCGTACGGATGAGTTAAATGGACAACATTGTGTCGTACATGTGTCTGTGCAGTTGTGCTTTACCCTGGATGGGTAAGTTGGCGCTGGATGGGCTGGGTTTGCCTCCTTGCGGTGGGGAGTCGATTTAGAATGGGTTTTCCTGGTCAATGAAGGTTGGCCTCTTCAGTGAAAGGAATCCATATGAATCGTTCTCTCCTGCTCGTCGCTCTGCTTGGCCTGATGGCGTCGCCGCTGGTGCATGCCGACGAGCCTTCCGTGTGCACCTCGGTGTGCGCATCCGAGAAGCAGCAATGCACGAGCCGTGCGGGCCGGCTGACCGGGTTCGACAAGCTGCCCCCGGTCGAGGAAAAGAACCAGTTTGCGCGTGTAGCAAACCATGGGCAGGTGGAGTCGGTGCCGGCGCGGGCGGCGGAGCAGTCCGATTTTCACAAGCGCAAGCGTGAACGGCTCGATGCCTGCGATGCGAGCTATCGGAGCTGCACTCGTGCGTGTGCTCCGACCACCTCGTCCATCGCTACCAAGGCCGTGCCGAAACAGTGAACTGAAGTATGCAGGTGAGCCTGGCGATCGGCCGAGCCGGGTTTGTTCGTAAAAGAACATCGGCAAAAAAAACGGCACCCCTCAGGGTGCCGTCTTCATTTCAGCTCTTCAGCTCAGACGATCACTCGCCATCGCCCTGATGCTGCTCGACCGAAGCCGCAGCATTCTGCTGGTCTTCCATCGCCTGCAGCTCGGCGGCCATGTTGGCCTTTTCCTGCTGCAGCAGTGCCTGGCGCTCTTCCGCCTCCCACACTTCCTTCTCCTTGCGGGCGCGGTGGAATGCCAGGCCGGTACCGCCAGGGATCAGGCGGCCGACGATGACGTTTTCCTTCAGGCCGCGCAGGCCGTCGCGCTTGCCCATGATCGCCGCTTCGGTGAGGACGCGGGTGGTTTCCTGGAACGATGCGGCCGAGATGAACGAGTCGGTCGACAGCGACGCCTTGGTAATACCCAGCAGCACGTTTTCGTACTGTGCCGGCAGCTTGCCGACGGCGTTGACCTTGTCGTTCTCTTCCAGCAGCTCCGAACGCTCCACCTGCTCGCCGACGATGTAGTCGGTGTCGCCGGCATCGGTGATCTGCACACGACGCAGCATCTGGCGAACGATCACCTCGATGTGCTTGTCGTTGATCTTCACACCCTGCAGACGGTACACATCCTGCACCTCGTCCACGATGTAGCGGGCCAGCGCTTCGATACCCAGCAGGCGCAGGATGTCCTGCGGATCGGCCGGACCGTCGACGATCATCTCGCCCTTGTTCACCACCTGGCCGTCGTGCACCAGCACTTGCTTGTCCTTGGTGATCAGGAACTCGTGCTTGTTGCCGTCCATGTCGGTGATTTCCAGGCGCTGCTTGCCCTTGGTCTCCTTACCGAATGCGACGGTACCGGTGACTTCGGCCAGCATGCCCGCGTCTTTCGGCGAACGTGCTTCGAACAGTTCGGCAACGCGCGGCAGACCACCGGTAATGTCACGGGTCTTCTGCGATTCGGTCGGGATACGTGCCAGCACTTCACCCACCGAGACTTGCTGACCGTCCTTGACCATGATCAGCGCGCCGACCTGGAAGCCGATCGTCACGGCGTGTTCGGTGCCGGCGATCTTCACTTCCTGGCCTTCTTCGTTCAGCAGCTTGACCTGCGGACGCAGGACCTTGCCCGAACCGCGGCGCTTCGGATCGATCGCCACCAGGGTCGACAGGCCGGTCACTTCGTCCACTTGGCGAGCGACGGTGACGCCCTCTTCCACGTTTTCGAACTTGATCGTACCGGCGTACTCGGTAATGATCGGACGGGTCAGCGGATCCCAGGTCGACAGCGCGGTGCCGGCCTTGACGACCTGGCCGTCCTTGACGATCAGGGTCGCGCCGTACGGCACCTTGTGACGCTCGCGCTCACGGCCGTGGTCGTCGGTGATCAGGACTTCGCCCGAACGCGAGATGACGATCTGCGCGCCCTTGCCGTTGGTGACGTAACGCATCGTGGCGGTGAAGCGCACGGTGCCGTTCGACTTGGCTTCGACCGACGATGCCACTGCCGCACGCGATGCCGCACCACCGATGTGGAAGGTACGCATGGTCAGCTGGGTACCCGGCTCACCGATCGACTGTGCCGCCACGACGCCGACTGCTTCGCCGCTGTTCACCAGCATGCCGCGGCCGAGGTCACGGCCGTAGCACTTGGCGCACAGGCCGTAGCGCGTGTCGCAGTTCAGCGGGGTGCGGACCTTCACTTCGTCGATGCCGACGCGTTCGATCTCTTCCACCATGTCTTCGTCCAGCAGGGTGCCGGCTTCGAACAGGGTTTCCTGGGTTTCCGGGTTGACGACGTCGGTACCGGTCACGCGGCCGAGGATACGGTCGCGCAGCGGCTCGATGACTTCGCCGCCTTCGACCATCGCCTTCATGTGCGTGCCGTTGGTGGTGCCGCAATCGTCCTCGATCACCACCAGATCCTGGGTCACGTCGACCAGGCGGCGGGTCAGGTAACCCGAGTTCGCGGTCTTCAGTGCCGTATCCGCCAGACCTTTACGCGCGCCGTGGGTCGAGATGAAGTACTGCAGAACGTTCAGGCCTTCGCGGAAGTTCGCGGTAATCGGCGTTTCGATAATCGAACCGTCCGGCTTGGCCATCAGGCCTCGCATACCGGCCAGCTGGCGGATCTGGGCTGCCGAACCACGGGCGCCCGAGTCGGCCATCATGTAAATCGCGTTGAACGATTCCTGGGTGCCTTCGGTGCCGTCACGCTTGGTGACCGGTTCCACTTTCAGCTGGTCCATCATCGCCTTGCCGACTTCGTCCGAGGTCTTGCCCCAGATGTCGACGACCTTGTTGTAACGCTCGCCGGCGGTGACCAGACCCGAAGCGTACTGCTGCTCGATCTGCTTCACTTCCGCTTCGGCGGTCGCGATCATGCCCTTCTTGACGTCCGGGATCAGCATGTCGTCGACGGCGATCGAGATGCCGGCGCGGGTCGCCAGGCGGAAGCCCGACTGCATCAGCTTGTCCGCGAAGACGACGGTCGCACGCAGGCCGCACTTGCGGAACGACGTGTTGATCAGCTTCGAGATTTCCTTCTTCTTCAGCGCGCGGTTCAGCACCGAGAACGGCAGGCCTTTCGGCAGGATCTCGGACAGGATGGCGCGGCCGACGGTGGTCTCGTAGCGGGTCACGGTGCGGTCGAATTCACCCTCGGCGTTCTTCGGGTGCTCGACGATACGCACGGTGATGCGGGTCGCCAGTTCGACTTCCTTGTTGTCGTACGCGCGGATGACTTCCGACACGTCCGGGAACATCATGCCTTCGCCCTTGGCGTTGATCGCCTCGCGGGTCGCGTAGTACAGACCCAGCACGATATCCTGCGACGGCACGATCGACGGTTCGCCGTTCGACGGGAACAGGATGTTGTTCGAGGCCAGCATCAGGGTGCGGGCTTCCATCTGCGCTTCGATCGACAGCGGCACGTGGACTGCCATCTGGTCACCGTCGAAGTCGGCGTTGAACGCCGCGCAGACCAGCGGGTGCAGCTGGATGGCTTTACCTTCGATCAGGACCGGCTCGAACGCCTGGATACCGAGACGGTGCAGGGTCGGCGCACGGTTCAGCATGACCGGGTGCTCTTTGATGACCTCTTCCAGGATGTCCCAGACCACCGGTTCCTGGATTTCGACCAGCTTCTTCGCAGCCTTGATGGTGGTCGCGAGACCCATCAGTTCCAGCTTGTTGAAGATGAAGGGCTTGAACAGTTCCAGGGCCATCAGCTTCGGCAGGCCGCACTGGTGCAGCTTCAGCTGCGGACCCACCACGATGACCGAACGGCCCGAGTAGTCGACGCGCTTGCCCAGCAGGTTCTGACGGAAGCGGCCGCCCTTACCCTTGATCATTTCAGCCAGCGACTTCAGCGGACGCTTGTTGGCGCCGGTCATCGCCTTGCCGCGACGGCCGTTGTCCAGCAGCGAGTCCACTGCTTCCTGCAGCATGCGCTTCTCGTTACGCGTAATGATTTCCGGAGCGCGCAGTTCCATCAGGCGCTTCAGGCGGTTGTTACGGTTGATGACGCGGCGGTACAGGTCGTTCAGGTCGGAGGTCGCGAAACGGCCGCCATCCAGCGGGACGAGCGGACGCAGCTCCGGCGGCAGGACCGGGAGCACTTCCATGATCATCCACTCAGGCTTGATGCCCGAGCGCTGGAACGCCTCGAGCACCTTCAGGCGCTTGGCGTATTTCTTGATCTTGGCTTCGGATTTCGATTCCTTCAGTTCGACGCGCAGGGCTTCGGCATCGCGGTGGATGTCGATCGAGCGCAGCAGTTCACGGATGCCTTCGGCGCCCATGAATGCGGTGAAGTCGTCGCCGTACTCTTCGTACTTGGCGGCGTAGTCGTCTTCCGACATGATCTGGCACTTCTTCAGCGGGGTCATGCCAGGATCGGTCACGACGTATGCTTCGAAGTACAGCACGCGTTCGATATCGCGCAGGGTCATGTCCAGGACCATGCCCAGACGCGACGGCAGCGACTTCAGGAACCAGATGTGGGCGGTCGGCGAGGCCAGCTCGATGTGGCCCATGCGCTCACGGCGCACCTTGGCCAGCGTGACTTCGACGCCGCACTTTTCGCAGATGACGCCGCGGTGCTTCAGGCGCTTGTACTTGCCGCACAGGCATTCGTAGTCCTTGATCGGGCCAAAGATCTTGGCGCAGAACAGGCCGTCGCGCTCGGGCTTGAAGGTGCGGTAGTTGATGGTTTCCGGCTTCTTGACTTCGCCGAACGACCAGGAACGGATTTTTTCAGGCGAGGCGAGGCCGATCTTGATGGCGTCGAAGCTCTCGTTTTGCTGAACTTGCTTGAATAGATCGAGCAGTGCTTTCATGTATCACTCCAGAGGTGATTGAATTCTTTACTGAGTACTACTACCGCCGCTTCTCGCCGATTTTCGCCGGCGTTTGCTGAACCGTATCCCTTGAAAACGTCATCCCGGCGCAGGCCGGGATCCAAGTTTTTTGGCATATCAGCCGAATTGGGCCCCGGCCTGCGCCGGGGCGACGACTCGAAGGTCGCGGGCCAGCCCGAAGGCTGGCGGCCATGCTGGCCCTGCTTAGCTGCGCTCGAGATCGATGTCGATACCCAGCGAGCGGATTTCCTTCACCAGCACGTTGAACGATTCCGGCATGCCGGCATCGATCACGTGATCGCCCTTGACCAGGTTCTCGTAAACCTTGGTACGGCCGTTCACGTCGTCCGACTTCACAGTCAGCATTTCCTGCAGCACGTAGGACGCGCCGTAGGCTTCCAGTGCCCACACCTCCATCTCACCGAAGCGCTGGCCACCGAACTGGGCCTTACCGCCCAGCGGCTGCTGCGTCACCAGCGAGTACGGACCGGTCGAACGGGCGTGCATCTTGTCGTCGACCAGGTGGTGCAGCTTCAACATGTGCATGAAGCCGACGGTGACCTTGCGCTCGAATGCTTCGCCGGTGCGGCCGTCGAACATCGTGACCTGGTTCTTCGACGGGGTCATGCCCAAGTGGGTCGCGATCTCGTCCGGGAACGCCAGGTCCAGCATGCGGCGGATCTCGGTCTCGTGCGCACCGTCGAACACCGGCGTCGCGAACGGCACGCCGTTCTTCAGGTTGTTCGCGAGGGTCAGGATCTCTTCATCGCTGAAGCTGTCCAGGTCTTCCTTGCGGCCGGTCTCGTTGTAGATCTTGCCCAGGAAGCCGCGCAGTTCTTCTGCCTTGGCTTGTGCGCGCAGCATGTCGCCGATACGCAGGCCCAGGCCCTTCGCCGCCCAACCGAGGTGGGTTTCGAGGATCTGACCGACGTTCATACGCGACGGAACGCCCAGCGGGTTCAGCACGACGTCGGCTGGGGTACCATCGGCCATGAACGGCATGTCTTCCACCGGCACGATACGCGAGACCACACCCTTGTTACCGTGGCGGCCTGCCATCTTGTCGCCCGACTGCAGGCGGCGCTTGACGGCCAGGTAGACCTTGACCATCTTTTGCACGCCAGGCTGCAGCTCGTCGCCTTGCGTCAGCTTCTTGCGCTTCTCTTCGAAGGCCAGGTCGAACTGGTGGCGCTTCTCGTTGATCGACTCCTTGATCGCTTCCAGCGCGTTCGCGGTGTCGTCGTCGGCCGGACGGATGTCGAACCAGTGGAACTTGTCCAGGTCCGCCAGGTATTCAGCGGTGATCGCAGCACCCTTGGCCAGCTTCTTCGGACCGCCGTTGACCACTTTACCGATCAGCATGCGCTCCAGACGCTGGAAGGCGTCGCCTTCCACGATACGCATCTGGTCGTTCAGGTCCAGGCGGTAGCGCTTCAGCTCGTCGTCGATGATCTGCTGGGCGCGCTTGTCGCGCTGGATGCCTTCGCGGGTGAACACTTGCACGTCGATGACGGTGCCGACCATGCCCGACGGCACGCGCAGCGAGGTGTCCTTCACGTCCGAGGCCTTTTCGCCGAAGATCGCGCGCAGCAGCTTCTCTTCCGGGGTCAGCTGGGTCTCGCCCTTCGGGGTGACCTTACCGACCAGCACGTCGCCGGCTTGCACTTCGGCGCCGATGTACACGATGCCCGATTCGTCCAGGCGAGCCAGCTGGTTCTCGGCCAGGTTCGAGATGTCGCGGGTGATTTCTTCCGCGCCCAGCTTGGTGTCACGGGCGACCACGCTCAGTTCCTCGATGTGGATCGAGGTGTAGCGGTCGTCCTTGACCACGTTTTCCGAGATCAGGATCGAGTCTTCGAAGTTCAGGCCGTTCCACGGCATGAAGGCCACCAGCATGTTCTGGCCAAGTGCCAGTTCGCCCAGGTCGGTCGAGGCGCCGTCGGCGATGACGTCGCCGCGTGCCACGCGATCGCCCACTTGCACGATCGGACGCTGGTTGATGTTGGTGTTCTGGTTCGAACGGGTGTACTTGATCAGGTTATAGATGTCCACACCGACTTCGCCGGCTTGCGCCTCGTCGTCGTTGACGCGGATGACCACACGGCCCGCATCGATGTAGTCGACCACGCCGCCGCGCAGGGCCTGCACGGTGGTGCCCGAGTCGACTGCCACGGTACGCTCGATGCCGGTACCGACGAAGGCTTTTTCCGGACGCAGGCAAGGCACGGCCTGGCGCTGCATGTTGGCGCCCATCAGTGCACGGTTCGCGTCATCGTGCTCGAGGAACGGAATCAGCGACGCTGCGACCGACACGATCTGGCCCGGGGCCACGTCCATGTACTGGATGCGTTCCGGCGAGACCAGGATGGTTTCACCAGCTTCACGTGCCGACACCAGTTCGTCGACCAGTTGGCCTTCTTCATTGATCGCGGCGTTTGCCTGCGCAATGATGTAGCGGCCTTCTTCGATCGCCGACAGGTATTCGATCTTGTCGGTGACCTTCGAACCGTCGACCTTGCGGTACGGGGTTTCCAGGAAGCCGTATTCGTTCAGGCGGGCGTACAGTGCCAGCGAGTTGATCAGGCCGATGTTCGGGCCTTCAGGCGTTTCGATCGGGCACACGCGGCCGTAGTGGGTCGGGTGCACGTCGCGCACCTCGAAGCCTGCACGTTCGCGGGTCAGGCCGCCCGGGCCAAGGGCCGAGACGCGGCGCTTGTGGGTGACTTCCGACAGCGGGTTGGTCTGGTCCATGAACTGCGACAGCTGCGACGAACCGAAGAACTCGCGGATCGCTGCCGAGATCGGCTTGCTGTTGATCAGGTCGTGCGGCATCAGGTTGTCCGCTTCGGCCTGGCCGAGGCGTTCCTTTACTGCGCGCTCGACGCGCACCAGGCCGGCACGGAACTGGTTCTCCGCCAGTTCGCCGACGCAACGCACGCGGCGGTTACCCAGGTGATCGATGTCGTCGACTTCGCCGCGGCCATTGCGCAGCTCGACCAGGATCTTGATCACGGCCAGGATGTCTTCGTTCGACAGGGTCATGTCGCCCACGAGTTCGTCACGGCCGATACGGCGGTTGAACTTCATGCGGCCGACAGCCGACAGGTCGTAGCGTTCCGGCATGTAGAACAGGCCGTTGAACAGGGCTTCCACCGATTCTTCGGTCGGCGGTTCGCCAGGACGCATCATGCGGTAGATCGCCACGCGCGCGGCGGTCTGGTCGGCGGTGTCGTCGGTGCGCAGGGTCTGCGAGATGTAGCCGCCCTGGTCCAGGTCGTTGGTGTACAGCGTCTGGATGTCGGTCACGCTGGCGTCGCGCAGCTTGCCCAGCAGTTCTTCGGTCAGCTCGTCGTTGGCGACGGCGATGACTTCGCCGGTGTCCTGGTCGACGATGTTCTTGGCCAGCACGCGGCCCAGCAGGTAATCTTCCGGCACCGAGATCGACTTGATGCCGGCAGCTTCGATGTCACGGACGTGCTTGGCGTTGATACGCTTGTCCTTGGTGACGATGGTCTTGCCCGACTTCGGATCGACGATGTCGAAGCGCGCGACTTCGCCACGCAGGCGTTCGGACACGAACTCCAGCTCGCCGCCTTCATTGCGGAGGGTGAAATTGTCGAAGACGAAGAAGTTCGCCAGGATCTGCTCCGGCGTCATGCCGATGGCCTTCAGCAGGATCGTGACCGGCATCTTGCGGCGACGGTCGACGCGGAAGAACAGGATGTCCTTCGGGTCGAACTCGAAGTCCAGCCAGGAGCCGCGGTAAGGAATGATACGAGCCGAGAACAGCAGCTTGCCCGACGAGTGGGTCTTGCCGCGGTCGTGTTCGAAGAACACGCCCGGCGAGCGGTGCAGCTGCGAGACGATGACGCGCTCGGTACCGTTGATGACGAACGAACCGTTCGTGGTCATCAGCGGCAGTTCGCCCATGTACACTTCCTGCTCTTTCATTTCCTTCACGACCGGCTTGGTCGGCGATTCCTTGTCCAGGATCACCAGACGCACCTTGGCGCGCAGCGGCGACGCGAAGGTCAGGCCACGCTGCTGGCACTCTTTCACGTCAAACGCAGGGTCGCCCAGCACATAGGACAGGAACTCGAGGCGCGCAAAACCATTGTGCGACACGATCGGGAAGATGGAGCTGAAGGCCGATTGCAGGCCTTCGTTCTTGCGCACGGAGGGAACGGCGTCCGCTTGCAGGAAATTCTCGTAGGATTCGAGCTGGGTAGCCAGAAGATAAGGAACGTTGTGAACGTTGGCGCGCTTCGCGAACGACTTGCGAATGCGCTTCTTCTCAGTAAATGAGTAGTGCATGGACACTCCGTGAGTGACAGAAAGGATGAGAATTCAGGAATTGCCAGTGGTGGTCGCACCACACGCAAGGCCTGAAGCCTCTGCTTTCCCGCCAGGTGATTAAGACAGCCGTACTGCTGTGTTACGATATTTCTGAAACGGTGATGCAGTGATGCTTTGTTTCCTGCCGGCCCCAGATGCAAACGTTTGACGCAGGGACGACAAAAGAGCCAAAGCCGCATCCCCTCCCTTTCGGCAGGTTCCGCAAGCTTTGACTCCCGCGCTGGGCACCCTTGATGAGTGCCCAATGCATATGTATTACTTCAGCTCGGCCTTGGCGCCAGCTTCTTCCAGCTTCTTCTTAGCGGCTTCAGCGTCAGCTTTCGGCAGGGCTTCTTTCACGGTCTTCGGTGCGCCGTCGACGACGTCTTTGGCTTCCTTCAGGCCCAGGCCGGTGATTTCGCGGACTGCCTTGATGACGCCGACTTTGTTCGCGCCGACTTCGGTCAGGACAACGTTGAACTCGGTCTGCTCTTCAGCAGCAGCTGCGCCGCCAGCGGCACCGCCAGCTGCCGGTGCTGCCATTGCAGCTGCCGACACGCCGAACTTCTCTTCGAAAGCCTTGACCAGGTCGTTCAGTTCCATGACCGACATTGCGCCAACTGCGTCCAGGAACTCTTCTTTGCTAATTGCCATTTGAAACTCCAAATATTGTGTGTGTGTAGTACAGGTTTGGTTCTACTTGAACAGAAAGACGCGAAGCGATTACGCTTCGGCGGCTTCCGCTGCCGGAGCAGCGGCGCCTTCGCCTTTTTGTGCTGCGACTGCAGCCAGAACTCGTGCGAAGCCCGACACCGGTGCCTGCATGACGCCCAGCAGCTGGGCGATGAGGACTTCACGGCTCGGGATGCTTGCCAGCGCGGTCACGCCGGCGACATCCAGTGCCTTACCAGCGTAGTTACCAGCTTTCACGACCAGCTTGTCGTTGGTTTTAGCGAAGTCATTGATGACTTTAGCTGCTGCAACGGCGTCGTCCGAGATCGAGTAGATCAGCGGGCCGGTCATGGAATCTGCCAGCGCGGCAAACTGCGTGCCCTCAACCGAGCGACGAGCCAGCGTGTTCTTCAGAACACGCAGGTAGACGCCCTGGGCACGTGCGGCTGCACGGAGTTTGGTCAAGTGAGCAACCTGGATGCCACGGTACTCAGCCACGACGATGGTCTGCGCGGTTGCAACTTTAGCGCTTACCTCTTCGACGACGGCCTTTTTGTCATTCAGATTAAGACCCACGGTCAATCTCCTTAAATGATGCGAACAACATGTTCACATCGGTTCGAACACGGCGTCCGAAGTTAAGAAGTCAATCTAACGCGGATGAACTCACGCAGCGTGGACTACAAAACTTGTTCGGGTACACCATCTGCGTTGGGTGGTCTATTAACCTCCGGCTCAACCTCTGCCTTCGGCCCAACGGTCTTTGACTGCCTGCCGGAGCGGTGATTTGCCCCGACAGCCCAAAGATGCGCCCTGCGATGAAGCTGCAGGGACTTTATTCAGTGCTATTAAGCAGCAGCGATCGAAGCGTGGTCGACGCGGACGCCGGCGCCCATGGTCGACGAGATCGCGACCTTGCGCAGGTACACGCCCTTCGAGGTTGCCGGCTTGGCCTTGTTCAGGGCTTCCAGCAGTGCCGACAGGTTGGTCTTCAGCTGCTCGTCCGAGAAGGACTTGCGGCCGATGGTGGCGTGCACGATACCAGCCTTGTCGGTACGGTACTGGACCTGACCGGCCTTGGCGTTCTTGACGGCGCCAGCCACGTCCGGGGTCACGGTGCCGACCTTCGGGTTCGGCATCAGGCCGCGCGGGCCCAGGATCTGACCCAGGGTACCGACGATACGCATGGTGTCCGGCGAAGCGATCACGATGTCGAACGGCATGTTGCCGGCCTTGACCATCTCGGCCAGGTCTTCCATACCGACGATGTCGGCGCCGGCTGCCTTGGCAGCTTCAGCCTTGTCGCCCGAAGCGAAGACAGCGACGCGCACGGTCTTGCCGGTGCCTGCTGGCAGGACGACCGAACCGCGGACAACCTGGTCCGACTTCTTCGGGTCCACGCCGAGCTGGATCGCGACGTCGATCGACTCGTTGAACTTGGCGGTGGCGAATTCCTTGACGATCGACACAGCGTTGTCGAACGCGTAGACCTTGTTACGGTCCACTTTTGCTTTCATTTCTTTGACGCGCTTGGACAGCTTAGCCATTACACACCCTCCACCGTGATGCCCATCGAACGTGCCGAGCCAGCGATGATACGCACTGCGGCGTCCATGTCGGCGGCGGTCAGGTCCGGCTGCTTGGTTTTTGCGATTTCTTCAGCCTGGGCACGGGTCAGCGTGCCAACCTTGTCGGTATGTGGCTTCGGCGAACCCTTGGTGATGCCAGCGGCTTTCTTGATCAGGTAGGTTGCCGGCGGGGTCTTCATCACGAAAGTGAAGGACTTGTCGGCGAACGCGGTGATCACGACAGGAATCGGCATGCCCGGCTCGAAACCCTGGGTCTGGGCGTTGAACGCCTTGCAGAATTCCATGATGTTCAGGCCGCGCTGACCCAGTGCTGGGCCGATCGGTGGGGACGGGTTTGCTTTACCAGCTGCGACTTGCAGCTTGATAAAACCAATAATCTTCTTGGCCATGATGGCTCCTTGATTTGGTTTGAGTAGTAGCGCCCCACCACTACTACTCTGGCGGGGCTCCTCTTACCGGATTCCGCCTTGCTGCTGCGACGCTCCGATGTAAGCGCTTTAAACCTTTTCTACCTGCCCGAACTCCAGTTCCACCGGAGTTGCGCGACCGAAGATGGTGACAGAGACACGCACCTTCGATTTTTCGTAGTTGACTTCTTCGACGTTGCCGTTGAAGTCGGTGAACGGGCCTTCCTTGATCCGGACCTGCTCGCCCACTTCGTACAGGACTTTTGGACGCGGCTTTTCGACGCCTTCCTGGACCTGCTGCATGATCTTGTCGATCTCGCGCGCCGGGATCGGCGTCGGCTTGTTCGACTTGCCACCGATGAAGCCGGTGACCTTGCTGGTGTTCTTGACCAGGTGCCAGGTCTCGTCCGTCATTTCCATCTCGACCAGGACATAGCCTGGGAAGAAACGACGCTCGGAGACGGCCTTGGTGCCGTTGCGCATCTCGACGACTTCTTCAGTCGGGACCAGGATGCGGCCGAACTGCTCTTGCATGCCCGCGCGCTCGATGCGCTCGGTGAGGGCGCGCATGACGCTCTTTTCCATGCCGGAGTAGACGTGGACGACGTACCAGCGCTTGTTGCTTACCGGGACACTCACGGGAGCCGCACCAGCGTCTTGCGCCGGGTCTTGGCCCGGCGCGTTGTCTTGCACGTTATCGCTCATCAGTTTTTCCATCCCAGGACCAGGTCGTACAACAGGAATTCCAGAACCTTATCCGTGCCCCACAGGAAGATCGCGGTGACGACCACGAAGGCGAACACGATGCCGGTGATCTGGGTAGCTTCCCGACGGGTCGGCCACACAACTTTCTTGGTCTCGCGCACCGACTCCTTGGCGAAGCTCAGGAACTCACGGCCGGTGGTGGAGGTCCACAAAAGCAGGACAGCAAAAACTAAACCAGCCACGAGGGCGCCGGCGGCGACCAAGGCTGGTTTGTTTTGGCCTTTCAGGTAAAAGAACCCGATAACGCCTGCAATCGTGGCAACTACCGCCAGTGCGACCTTGAACTTGTCATTCGAGGTGCTGACAGTTTGCACGGATTGATTGGACATTCTTCTTTACTTTCGGTGCCTACGCACCAGAATTCGGTGGCAGGGGCGGAGGGAATCGAACCCGCGACCTTCGGTTTTGGAGACCGACGCTCTGCCAATTGAGCTACACCCCTACGAAAACTTCTCGCTGAATCCAGCATTATACATGGTACGCGCGTACCAGGCAATGCTGGTCGAGGGAAGCGTTGTTCTGCCTCCCTCTACCATCGCTTATTAGGCGATGATCTTGGCAACCACGCCGGCGCCGACGGTACGGCCGCCTTCGCGGATTGCGAAGCGCAGACCTTCTTCCATCGCGATCGGAGCGATCAGCTTGACGGTGATCGACACGTTGTCGCCTGGCATGACCATTTCTTTGTCGGCCGGCAGCACGATCGAACCGGTCACGTCAGTCGTACGGAAGTAGAACTGCGGACGGTAGTTGTTGAAGAACGGGGTGTGACGGCCGCCTTCGTCTTTCGACAGGACGTACACTTCGCCGGTGAAATCGGTGTGCGGCTTGATCGAGCCCGGCTTGGCCAGAACCTGACCACGCTGGACGTCTTCACGCTTGGTGCCGCGCAGCAGCAGGCCGACGTTGTCGCCAGCTTGACCCTGGTCCAGCAGCTTGCGGAACATTTCCACGCCGGTGCAGGTGGTCTTGACGGTGTCAACGATACCGACGATTTCGATTTCTTCGCCGACCTTGATGATGCCGCGCTCGACACGACCGGTCACCACGGTGCCGCGACCCGAGATCGAGAACACGTCTTCCACCGGCATCAGGAAGGCGCCGTCAACGGCACGTTCCGGGGTCGGGATGTACGAATCCAGTGCGTCAGCCAGTTGCATGATGGCGTCTTCGCCCAGCGGACCAGCCTGGCCTTCCAGGGCCATACGAGCCGAACCCTTGATGATCGGCAGGTCGTCGCCCGGGAACTCGTACTTCGACAGGAGCTCGCGCACTTCCATTTCGACCAGTTCCAGCAGTTCTGCGTCGTCGACCAGGTCGCACTTGTTCAGGAACACGATGATGTACGGAACGCCAACCTGACGCGCCAGCAGGATGTGCTCGCGGGTCTGCGGCATCGGGCCGTCAGCGGCCGAGCACACCAGGATCGCGCCGTCCATCTGCGCTGCACCGGTAATCATGTTCTTGATGTAGTCGGCGTGGCCTGGGCAGTCAACGTGCGCGTAGTGACGGTTTGCGGTTTCGTACTCGACGTGCGCGGTGTTGATGGTGATGCCGCGTGCTTTTTCTTCCGGAGCCGCGTCGATCTGGTCGTAGGCCTTGGCTTCGCCGCCGAACTTCTTCGACAGAACGGTTGCGATTGCAGCCGTCAGGGTGGTTTTGCCGTGGTCAACGTGACCGATGGTGCCGACGTTGACGTGCGGCTTGGTCCGTTCGAATTTTTCCTTTGCCATTTCAGACTCCTAAGATCTAACGATTTTTTTGAGAATTACCAGGCACACCTGACGGACGAGTGCAACGCGACTGCCGTACAAAATTCTGGTGCCCTTGACGTGGATTGAACACGTGGCCTCTCCCTTACCAAGGGAGTGCTCTACCACTGAGCTACAAGGGCTTATTTTTTGCGGTTAGAAACACCGCACTAACTGGAGCGGGTGAAGGGAATCGAACCCTCGTCGTAAGCTTGGAAGGCTTCTGCTCTACCATTGAGCTACACCCGCGAGGTACAAATTTCAATTCCTTCGACTCTTCTTTTTGGTGGTGGGGGCTGGATTCGAACCAGCGTACTCAGAGAGGGCAGATTTACAGTCTGCTGCCTTTAACCACTCGGCCACCCCACCGCGAAGAACCGCAGAGTATGAAGCAAGCTCAACGTAGTGTCAACTATGTTTCATCAGACTTTGTCTGGCTTCGCATAGCAGCGTTGCTTCGGGGCGTGATTGTAACGGGCGGGATGCAAAACCACAAGGGTGATTTTGCGCGAATTGCAGGGATGTCGAAATTTAGTGTGTGAAGGCGTGCAGTGCGGCGATTTTTACTTCCAACACCGCCTTCAAAACCGTCGCTCCGGCGAAGGCCGGAGCCCAATTCTTGCGTGCATGGTGATAGCGCTTCGCGGATGCGTCCGTCACTGTTCTGCGGAATTGGATCCCGGCCTGCGCCGGGATGACGACTCATCGGGTAGCGGTAAGAAAGGCGTCAGCCCTGCCCCAGCGCCGCCAGCACCTGCCCCTTGAGCGCCTTGATCAAGGCGGTCTCGTCCGGCGGCACGCCCTCCGGCGCCGGCAGCGTGCGGTCCGCATAGAACAGTCCCAGCTGCACCTTCCCCACCACCAGCGGCAGCACGATGAAGCTGCGCGCATCCGGCAGCAGCTTGCGGTGCCACTCCGGCAGCAGGTCGCGGATCTTGGGACTGGAGGCGTCCGAGATCATCAGGTCGGCGTCGTTCTCCATCGCCAGGTGGAACAGGTCGCGGCTCGAGGCCACCGGGAAGGCGAAGCCGGCCTGCTGGCGCGCGCTGTCCTCGCCCAGCACCACGCGCGCCCGGTACT
Organism: Massilia sp. LC238; assembly: GCF_000735635.1. Taxonomy (NCBI): domain Bacteria; kingdom Pseudomonadati; phylum Pseudomonadota; class Betaproteobacteria; order Burkholderiales; family Oxalobacteraceae; genus Massilia; species Massilia sp. LC238. Next base: position 369,832 of record NZ_JNNN01000030.1, read on the forward strand.
GGCCGCTCTTGGCATCCTTCAGGCACACGGTGGCGAAGCGAAAGCCGAGCGCGCCGTACAGGGTCTCGAGCACCGCCAGCACCACGTCGTTGACCTTGCCGCCCGAGGCGCGCATCTGGGTCACGTCCTGCACGCCGGCCAGCAGCAGGTCGCGCGCGTTCTTCGGCTTGCCGCTCGGATGCAGGCCCTCGTGCTCCTCCTCGCCGGCGTCGAGCGTGGCCAGCATCAGCACGTTCGGCAAGCCCTTGCCGCCCTCCTGCGCCTCGCTCCTGGGGGTTGGCTGCATGTTCATGCTCTCCAGCAGGGCGCGCATGCCGTCCTGCACCGCCGACAGCAGCGCGTCCATGCGGGAGCGGTCGAGGTCGAGGGCCTCGCCGTAGCGGCCCAGCAGCGCCAGCGCCTCTTTCGAGCCGGCCGGCTCGTGGGTCCTGGCCAACAGGCGCGCCACGTCCAGGCCGAAGGCCGCCACCTGGCGCATCCATTCGCCGCGGTTGGCGGCCACCCGCACGGCGGTGGGCGCCAGGGAAGCCTGGGCGCGCACGATCACGTCCGGGATCTTCCATTCGGCCAGTACCGCCTGCGACAGCGCGTCGTAGCTTGCCCCCAGGATCATCTGCGAAGCCTGCCCGACCGTGTGCTTGCCGCCCGCGACCAGGGCGGCGATCTCGCGGTAGCGCTCGTGCTCGTGGCTGGCCACCAGCAGCGGGGCCAGGTTCTTGAACAGCGCGCAGATCGCCGCTTCCTCGGCGCCCTGGAAGAAGCTGTGGCGCGCCATCTCGCGGCCCACCAGGCTGGCGCACAGGGCCGCTTCCAGCTCCATGCGCACGCTGCCGGCATGTTCCGAGCTGTCGAGCGCATCGACCAGCAACATCGCCAGCGCCGTGGTCTTGACGTTGTCGAAGCCGAGCAGCGAGATGGCGCGCGAGATCGTCGTCACCGGCGTGCCGCCCGGGGTGCGGTACTGGATGGTGTTGGACAGGCGCAGGATGCGCTGGGTCAGCGCCGGGTCTGAGACCACGTAATAGGCCAGGTCGTGGGTGCCCTGGTCGTCGCTCGAGGCCATCTCGACCACGCGGGCGATCGAGGCGCCGAGGGCGAACATCTCTTCGTCGCCGCAGACCTTGTGCATCAGGGCGGCGCGCACGCGCCGGGTCGCGCCTTCCGGCGGAATCGCGTCAAACATTGCTGCCATCGCGGCTCATCTTTCCTATGCTGCTTTCCCCGCGGAGGCGGCTGCGGGGGCGCTTTTCTGGCCCGGTTTGGCCGGGCGCCCCTGCGCGTTGCGTTCGTATTTCCTGAGTACCTGGTGGTGCAGGGCCGACAAGGCGCCCAGCTTCGGGTTGCCCGGGTCGAGCGTGCGCACGTTGCCGATCAGGCTGACGGCCTGCTGGCCGAGCTTGTCCTCCCAGCCGTCGTGCTCGAGGCAGCGCAGGGTCGCCAGCGCGGCATTGAAGGCCACCGCCGGATTGTTCGGCAGCTTGGCCGCGGCTTCCAGCATCATGCTCACGGCGCCCTTGTAGTCGCCGCTGCGGGCGCGCGCCGCGCCGTCGGCCACCAGGTCGACCACGTGCTGGCGGCTTTCCTGCGCCAGCGTGCGCGCCAGGTCGGGAAAGCCCGCCCCTTCCAGCACGCCCATTGCGCGCAGCATGGCGGCGTCGCTCGAGGCATTGCGCATGACCTCGCGCACCAGCTCGGCGCCGCCCTCTTCCATGTTGTTCTCGAGGCAGGTGCGCGCCAGCTCCAGCTTCAGTTCGCTGGAGAGCCCCGGCACCTCGGCGCAGGCCGCCAGGGCGGTCGCCAGGGAGTCGTTCAGGCGCGCTTCGTTGCCGGTGTATTCGTGCAGCAGGGCCGAGGAGATCGCGCTGCACAGCACGGTGGCGGGACGCCCGCCCATCGAACGGTCGAGGTCGCGGATGACCGAGGCCGCGGCCACCGGATCGCCCTTCTTCACCAGCGTGCGCACCAGCTTGACGTGGTCTTCGGGGTCGCGGAATTCGGAATACTTGGCCTTGGCCACTACCTGCTTGAGCGCCTTTTCGGCCGCCGCGGTATCGCCGGCCTCGAAGGCGGTCTCGCCCAGCGTGCGCAGGCGCCGCACGGCATGCGGCGACACCGCCACCGCATCATTCAGCACGGCCTGGGACTTGCCCAGGTCGCCCACCGCCGCGTGGGTGCGCGCCAGCCAGTCGTAGGCGTCGACGAAGTTGCGGTTGGTGTCGACCAGCTCTTCCAGCATCCCCTTGGCTTCGTCGAATTGCTTGCGCAGGAACAGGGTCTTGGCCAGGCCCAGGCGCGCCCAGGCGATCGCCTTCATGTCGATGAGCTTGCGGTAGATCGGTTCGGCCTGGTCCGGCTCGCCCAGGAACACGTGCAGCTCGGCGCGCAGGCGCATGAAGTCGATCGCGTAGCGCGGATGCAGGCGCTCGCCTTCGCTGCAGGCTTCGATCGCTTCGCGCTGGTCGCCGGCTTCCATCAGGGTATACACCGGCATGAAGGCGCTGCGGCGGTCGAGGGCGCGCGCGATGCGGTCCAGCAGGCGGTCGGCGGTAAAAGGCTTGAGGATGTAGTCGGTCGGCGCCAGCTCGGCGGCGCTGACCACCTTGCTGTGGTTGCCCTCGGCCGTGACCATGAAGAACATGGTCGACAGCGGCATCAGCTTGTGGTGGCGCACGTCCTCGAGCAGCTGCTGGCCGTCCTGGCCGCCCTCGAGGTCGTATTCGCACAGGATCATGTCGAAGCTGCGCAGGCCGAGATGCTTGACCGCCAGGTTGGACGAACTGGCGTGTTCGATGCGCGTCAGGCCACACATGTTGAGCATGCTGTGGATGTTGGCGCGCATGCCCGAATGGGGCTCGATGATCAGGGCCGTCAGGCCTTCCAGTTCGTTCATGTATTCTTGTCCAGCCTGCGTTGGGCGTGCGGCAACGCTGCATTGGCGTCGCATCAGCCCAGTATATTACGGCCGGGGAACAAATTACGTAAATTGGGTAAAGACGTAGCGCAACTTTTGGTTGTTGCGCGAAAAAACGACAACCGGGTCTGTTCCGGTCCTCAGCCGCCCGGGGCGAAGGCGGCCGCCTGGCGCAGTTGTACCCGGCGGCCGTTCAGGCATTCGGTCTTGCCGTCGCCGACGATGATGTTCTGATAGCGGACTTCGTACTTTCCGGCGCTGAGCTTGTCGATCACGAAGGTCGCGCGCGCCTGCACGTAGGCGTGGCGCACGTTCGAGCGGCGGTCGAGGTCATAGAGCTTGACGAAGATCGGCGAGGCGTTCGCGCTGTTGTCGATCAGGAACTGCATCTCGCTGCCGCTGTTGCCCACCGGGTAGCCCGGCAGATAACCGGACTCGGCCGGCCACGGGTCGCCGCTGGGGGCGGTCAGGGTCTGCAGGTCGGTGCCGCAGTCGGGCGCACGCGCCGGCACCACCAGCTGGGTCACGGCGAGCGCCTTGATCTCGGGTGGCGGCGCCGAGCCTTCGCCGCCGAAGCGGCGCGCCCAGCCTTCGGTGCTGGCGTCGGTGCCGAGCTCGTCGGGACGGTCGGTGGGTATGCTCGGAACGGGATCCGGCTTGCCGGCCCAGGCCAGCATCGGCGGCAGCTTGCCTTGTGGCGGCTCCATCAGGTAGACGGCGGCGCCCGCGCCGGCCACGAAGCAGGTGGCCAGGCCCAGCCACCAGCGCGGGTCGCGCATCAGGCGCGGACGCGGGCGTGCCGAGGTGTCCGGAACCTTCGGCTCCCAGGCATCCGGCCGCGGCGGGCGGCCGGGCGTCTCTTCCGCGCCGGTGCTTTCCAGCCATTCGACTTCCCACTCTTCCGAGGCGATCCATTCGTCGTGCTCCTTGCGGCGCACCGGGTCGGACAGGGTGTTGTAGGCGGTATTGACGATCGCCATGATGCGGGCGGCTTTTTCGTCGCCCGGATTCTTGTCGGGATGGTATTTCTGGCTGAGGGCCTTGTATGCCGCACGAATGACTTCCGCCGGCGCGCCGCGCGCGACCTTCAGGTTGTCATAGTGGGTATGGATCTTGGCCATAATCTTTCAGGTGCGCGGTTCCGTCGGCGCTGTTCCGTTGACCATCTGCGGACGCTCCGGGTTGTACAGCTTAGCCGGATTTGTATCCGGAGCGCAAGATGTCAAAAATTCTACAGGCGGTGGGCCCGGTCCGCCCGCACGATAGCAATTGGCAAGTCCACACCCTGCCCCACCACCAGCACCTTGAACAGCTCGCCCATCTCGGCCGGCGACACCAGCTTCTGCACCGCCTTCGATTGCGGCAGGAAACGCAGCGCATCGGCCGGGTCGGTTTCCATCAGCAGTTCGCCAATGCCGCAGCCGAGCAGGAAGGAGGCCTGGTTCATGTAGGCCAGCACCGGCAGGCCGGCTTCCTGCGACGCCAGCGCCATCGCGGTGAAGTCCACGTGGGCGGTGATGTCCTGCAGGCCCGGCAGGAAGAACGGATCCGGATGCGAATGGTGGCGGTAGTGGCACATCAGGGTGCCGCCCATGCGCTGGTCGAGGTAGTACTCGTGCGCCGGGAAACCGTAGTCGAACAGGAAGGCGGCGCCGCGCCCGCCCTTCATCATCGCCGCCAGCGAGCCCATGAAGCCTTCGGCCACCGGGTGGATTTCGGTGACGTAGCCGTCCGGCAGATGCTCGGCCTCGGGAATCTGGCGCGCCACCTGGGCCGCAAGCTCCGGCGGCAGCGCCTGCTGGACGAAGGCGAAGGCGCCGTTGTCGACGGTGACCATCTGGCGCTGCCAGCGGCCGTCCTTGCGGATGACGAGTTCGACCGGCATCGCATCGAGCACCTCGTTGGCCAGCACCACGCCGCTGAACGATGCGGGCATGCCGTCCAGCCACGTTACCACCGGCAGATCCTTCAGGGCTTCCTGCTGGCGCGCGCGCAGCTCGCCCGACAATTCGATGATGGTGTACGAGCGCACCTGCACGCCCATCTCGCCAAGCGCGGTGAGCACGTCGCGCGCCAGCTTGCCGGTGCCGGCGCCGAATTCGATGATATCGGGCGCGCTTTGGGCGATAATAGCGGCTGCCGCGCGCGCCAGGGCTGCCCCGAACAGGGGCGACATCTCGGGCGCGGTCGTGAAATCGCCGCTAGCCCCCAGTTTGGACGCGCCGCCGCTGTAATACCCGAGCCTGGGTGCGTACAGCGCCAGTTCCATGAACCGTGAAAACGCCATCGCCCCGCCGAGCTGTTCGATCTCGGCGGCGATCAGTTGTTGCAGGGAGTGGGACGCGGCGAGCGCGTCGGGAGTGGGTGCGGGCAGGGACATGCCGGCATTGTAGCGAAACGGCCAACAAGCAGCATCTTTCAAACTCAGCACACATCCTCAGTACAAAATCGATCGATGACGCAATCCGCCCACACCGCTTCGAAGCTCGCGCTCGTGACCGGCGCCGGCCGCCGCCTGGGGCGTGCGATCGCGCTCGGCCTGGCTGGCGCCGGCTGGGACGTCGCCGTGCACTACCGCCATTCCGAGCGCGAGGCCCTGGAGACGGCGCAAGCCATCCGCGCCCTCGGCCGGCGCGCCGCCCTGTTTCAATGCGACCTGCTCGATGAAGCCGCGGTACGCGCCCTGCCCGGCCGCGTGGCGGCGGAACTGGGCGTGATCAGCTGCGTGGTCAATAACGCATCGTTGTTCGAATACGACAGTGCGACCAGTTTTTCGCCGGCCCTGCTCGCCACGCACATGGGTGCGAACCTGACCGCGCCGCTGCTGCTGGCGCAGGCCCTGCACGCCGCCACGCCGGCAGGCTCGCAGTCCGTGGTGATCAACCTGCTGGACCAGAAACTGTACAATCTCAACCCAGATTTTCTGTCGTACACGCTGTCGAAGGCGGCGCTGCACGCGGCGACCACGATGCTGGCGCAGGCGCTGGCGCCCGCGGTGCGCGTGGTCGGCGTGGCGCCCGGCATCACGATGGTGTCGGGCGAGCAGAGCGAGGAAGGCTTCGCGCAGGCGCACCGCATGACGCCGCTGGGCCGTTCCTCGACCCCGCAGGACATCGCCGATGCGGTGGTGTATGCCGCCGGCGCGCGCGCGCTGACCGGCACCACCCTGCTGGTCGATGGCGGCCAGCACCTGGCGCCATTATCACGAGATGTGATGTTCCTGACTGAAAACAATCAACATTCCTAATAAGGCTCTACCCATGTTATCCGCCCTGATCCACCCGAGCTTGCGCGACTGCCGCCGGCTGTTCCTGCGCAATTACGAAGTCATGATCAACATCGGCGTGCACGACTTCGAGAAGCGGGCGGAACAGCGTGTCCTGATCAACGTCGACCTGTACATCCCGCTCGAGCAGTCGACCCCGAAGGCCGACCAGCTGTCGGAAGTGGTCGACTACGACTTCATGCGCGAGACCATTGCCAAGCGCATCTCGAAAGGCCATATCCACCTGCAGGAAACCCTGTGCGACGACGTGGTCAAGGCGATGCTGACCCACCCTCGGGTGCGCGCCGCGCGCGTGTCGACCATGAAGCCGGACGTCTACCCGGACTGCGAAGGCGTGGGCGTGGAAGTGTTCCAGCTGAAGGAAGAAGCATGAGCGAAGCGGATTTCGACCAGATGAACGCCGATGCCGCCAAGAAGGCGGAGAAGCTGGCGTTCGAGAACAACAAGCTGCACAAGCGCCTGTGCCGCCTGGTGGGCCAGGCGATCGGCGACTTCAACATGATCGAGGACGGCGACAAGGTGATGGTCTGCCTGTCCGGCGGCAAGGACAGCTATGCCCTGCTGGACATCCTGATGACCCTGCGCGAGCGCGCGCCGATCCATTTCGACATCATCGCGGTCAACCTCGACCAGAAGCAGCCGAACTTCCCGGCCGAAGTGCTGCCGGCCTACCTGGACAAACTGGGTGTGCCGTACCACATCGAAAACCAGGACACCTACAGCATCGTCAAGCGCCTGGTCCCGGAAGGCAAGACCACCTGCTCGCTGTGCTCGCGCCTGCGGCGCGGCATCCTGTACCGCGTGGCGGACGAACTGGGCTGCAACAAGATCGCCCTGGGCCACCACCGCGACGACATCCTCGAAACCTTCTTCCTGAACATGTTCTTCGGCGGGAAGCTGAAGGGCATGCCGGCCAAGCTGGTCTCGGACGACGGCAAGCACATGGTGATCCGCCCGCTGGCCTACGTGAAGGAAGCCGATACCGAGCGCTATGCGGAAGTCAAAGGCTTCCCGATCATCCCGTGCGACCTGTGCGGCTCGCAGGAAAACCTGCAGCGCAAGCAGATCAAGGCCATGCTGCGCGATTGGGAAAAGAAGCATCCGGGCCGCGTGGAGAACGTGTTCTCGTCCCTGAGCACCGTGGTGCCCTCGCACCTGCAGGACCGCAACCTGTTCGGCTTCGTCGACCTGAAGACCGACGGCGTGGCGAATCCGAACGGCGACATCGCCTTCGACGAGGAGCCGTGCTCGACACCGGCGGCGAACACGATCTCGCTCACGCAGCTCTGATCATCCAGCCGTGACCGGACCGGGGCGCCGCCAGCGGCGTGCGCCCAGCAGCGCCGCCAGGCCGGCCGCCAGCATCAGGCCGCCGCCCGGCTCGGGCACCGGGGAGATCTGGGTCACCTGCAAGCGCGTGTCCTCCGTCCAGCCATAGCGGCCATAGCTGTCCCGGTAGAATTCGTAACGGTATTCCTTGCCGGTTTCCACCCACACGAGCCGCTCGTTCCTGTCCCCCGGGTACTGGTACCAGCGCGCCGTCATCTCGAACACCGGCCCCGCTTCCCCGTCGGGCGAAAAGCGGAAGTGGCTCAGCGTGCAGTAATTCTGGTAGTCGCCGGCAGTATCGCAAGTGGCATAGTTGCCGGCGACAAGGTCATAGCCGAACCGGAGCTCACTCAGTTCCGACAGGTCGATCCAGCCGTCGCGGTTACTGTCCTCGCCCTTGACCAGCCCACTCAGGTCGAAGGGCGCGGGCGGCGGCGGGACCGGGTCCGGATCCATGCTCCAGTGATAGGCCCGACCGAAGACATCGAGGAATTCGACCTTCCACGTGGTTTCCTGTGCCTGTGTGCTGGCGGCTACCAGCGCCAAAGCGGCAGTGGCCAGCAGTTGCCGATTCTCCATTTACTCCTCCTCTGGAAAAACGCATCGCTGAAGCCGCAGGCCAATCGGCTGGCGGCCTCGGGCATAGAGTAGCGCTGCAAGGAGAGCGTGTCGCGCGAGCGCCCATGCGTGCGCAGCATGTGCGCAAAAATACAACTCAGCAGCAAACAAGCGCTGCCGCGTCGAAGGAGGCCCTCATCATGGCCGCGCAGCCTTGCCGCTTGCCAGACCAGCACGCAAGGAACGCTGAACCTTCCAGACGATGAACAAGGCGCCCCGGACCGTGATCGTGGCATCCGTTCTCTCCACGGTCACGTTCCCCTCGGCCCAGCGCAGACATTTCGGCAAATTCTGCTCAAAGTTGACGCCCCCGTCCTTGTCGGCCCGCGGACGATATCCCAGCGCATCCAGCTCGCTTTTCACTGCTGCAGGCAGCTGAGGTGAATAGGGCTGGAGAACGAATTCAGCCGGAAGCGCCATGAAGACCGAAGGCAGCGAACCAAACACCGCAGCGATGACGGCTTCCAGAGGCAGCAGCCGTAATCCGGCTAGCACCAACAGGCCATTCACCACCACGAGCATCGCGAGGACGAGTACAGCCCATGCCTGAAACTGCGTCCACGATTGAAATAGCAGTAGATAACGCCATACCGGTCGTGGAAACTGGAGCGGGGACACGATTGAACCGCTGCTTGGCGACGACATTCAAACTCCTCTCACAGGTGCAATGCTGACAGAGGAATCATAATCACTTGGCATTTGCGTTTATTGCCTTCCGACAATTTAGCCGAGCCATTCATCCGCTTTGCCGTCTCATGCCTTGAAGTGATCGCCGCTTCGGCGGCTGCATGGAGGCGAGGACATGGTACTCTGCTTTTTTTCCAGAAGACCTATAAGAGGATCCCATGAGCCTGTCCGCCCGCCTGTTCCGCTGCCTGTCCTTCAGCCTGGCCATCCTCGCCCCCGGTGCGGCGCTGGCCGAGCCGAGCGCGATCTACCTCGTGCGCCATGGCGAGAAGGCCAGCGTGGGCCAGGACCCGGAGCTGACCCCGCAAGGCCAGGCGCGGGCGCAGGCGATTGCCACCATCCTGTCGCGCACCGGCATCACCGCCGTGTTCAGCACGCCGACCCAGCGCACGCGCCAGACCGCCCAGCCGCTGGCCCAGCGCATCGGGCTCGAGGTGCAGCTGTATGACCCGCGTGCGCCGAAAGCGCTGGTCGAGAAGGTGAAAGCCTTGTCCGGGCCGGTGCTGGTGGTGGGTCACTCGAACACCCTGCCGGAACTGGTGCGGCTGTTCGGCGGCGCGCCCGGCGCCGACATCGGCGACGACGAATACGACCGCGTCTACCAGCTCACGCCGGGGTCAGGAGGCGCGGTCAGGACGGTCCTGCTGAGTTCCCCACCATCCAGCCCGCTCTGATCCGGAGCTGTTCTGTATTATCAATGCAACAATATTAAAATTTCGGCGAGGCGGCAGGACAACCAGTAGTTTCAATACTTCTTTGCATCAGTTAGGATGCATGGGAATTATTGAGCGGAGCAAATTTTGGATCTGTCCCAGGCGCAGTTCGACCGCGCCGTCAACCTCATCTACGACACGCTGGACAACCGGGCCGCCTGGCGCAGCGTGCTCGAATGCCTGCACGAGGCGGTCGGCGGGCGCGCCATCCACCTGCTCGCTTTCGACGCCGCCCATGGCGCCCTGTCGTACAGCGACGGCGCCGACATGGCGCCGCAGATCGACCTGGAATACATCCAGAAATACCAGTTCGTCGATCCGCGTGTCGGGCTGATGCGTACGCAATGGGCGGACGGGTGGCTGCACTGCCACGAGCATTTCGACGAAGCCTTCGTCGCCAGCGATCCGTTCTACCAGGAGTTCCTGCTCCCGCACGGCGCGCGCTACCTGACGGCCTGCAAGCTGGTCGAGAACAGCGAGGCGACCGTGCTGCTGGCCTGCTTGCGCCGTCCCGGCGAAGGCCCGATGCCGCCGGATGCCCTGGCCTTCCTCGACCGCTTGCGCCCGCACCTGCAGCGTGCCACGCGCATGGGCCTGGCGCAGTTCGTGTATTCGGCCCAGGCCCTGGTCGGGCACGCGCTGGTCGACAAGCTGCGCCAGCCGGTCATGCTCCTGACCACCGGCGGCGAGGTGGTGCTGGCGAACGAGGCGGCGCGCTGCCTGCTCGACTCGACCAGCCTGGTGCAGGTGCTTGAGAAGCGCCTGGTGCTGCCGCAAGCCTACCGCCGCGCCTTCCTGGGCCAGTGCGCGGAGCTCGAGCACAGGGCACGCACCGCTGCCGGCGCCGGTGCGGATACGGACAAGGCCTTCCGCTCCCTGCACATGACCAGCGAGCCCGGCGCCGCGCAGGACGTCCTGTATGGCTTCTTCACCCTCTTGGTGCCGGAACGCACCCTGGGCAGCTTCGGCCTGCGCCCGCTGGTGATGCTGTTCTTCTACCACCCGACCTCGGCCCAGGAGATCGATTCGGACCTGCTCACCGCGGCATTCGGCCTGTCCCACGCCGAATGCCGCGTGGCCTCGCTGCTGGCCGACGGCATGCCGCTGAAGAGCATCGCCGAGACGCTGGGAGTGCAGTACGATACGGTGCGCAAGCAGCTGGTGTCGATCTACCAGAAGACCGCGACCAACCGCCAGCCGGAGCTGGTGCGGCTCCTGATGAACCTTCCCGCATCGGCCGTGCAGCGCGCGCTCAAGGCCGACGGCGGCCCCTTCCAGGGAATCACCGCTTGAGCCCGATGACGCCACCGAGCAGCCCGACGATCTTCATCAGCATCGCGTCCTACCTCGACTCGATGCTGTTCTTCACCCTGAACGACGCGGTGGCGAAAGCCGCCCGCCCGGAGCTGCTGTCGCTGGGCGTGGTCGGCCAGCACCTCGAGGACCAGCGTGCCGCGATTGCCGCCCTGCCCTTCGCGCGCCGGGTGCGCTACGTGCACCTGCACCCGCAGGACACGCTGGGCGTGAGCTGGGCGCGCAGCACCGCCTTTTCGCTGTACGACGGCGAAGCCTTCCTGCTGCAGGTCGATTCGCACACCCTGTTCGAGCCGGGCTGGGACGAGCAGTTGCGCAGCCTGCACGCGACACTGGGCGAGCGCTCGGCCAAGCCGATCATCAGCACCTATCCCTACCGCTTCGACATGGTCGACGGCAAGCCCCAGTACACCCCGGGCGAAGGCCGCACTGCGCTGGTGCTGCGCCCGCATCCGGAAAAGAACCTAACACCTGGCGATGCCGTGCTGCGCTTCATGGCGCGCCACCTGTTCACCAGCGAGCCGGTGATGGGCTGCCACGTATCCGCCGGCTTCCTGTTCGCGGCCGGCAGCTTCGTGGAAGAGGTTCCCTACGACCCCTGGCTGTACTTCCATGGCGAAGAGCAGAGCCTGGCGGTGCGCGCCTTCACGCACGGCTGGGACATCTTTCATCCGCTCACCACGCCGGTCTACCACCTGTACAAGACCGAAGGGACGCCCTACGAAACTCACCACTGGCACGGCGAGCTGGATGCGCGGCGCGCCTTCACATCCCACTACCTGACCGAGCGTGCCAAACTGCGCCTGAACCGCCTGCTGATGGGCGATGGCCTGCCCGGCGCCTATGGGCTCGGTACGGTGCGCAGCATGGCCCAGTATGCCGAACTGAGCGGCATCGACTACGCAAGGCAGACCATCAGCGATCCTTTCGGCGGGCAGCTTTACTAAGGCGCTCTAAGGCGCCACGTCCCCGGCGGCGTCGATGCCCACGCCGCCTTCTCCTTTCGCAAGCGAGATGCTGCCTAGCGCGCGGGCATTGACCCGCTCTCGCTCCTCGTCGAACCACCAGCCCCATTTGTTGAAGTAGCGCACCGCGGAAGCGCTGTGATGGCACAGCAGCCGCCAGTCACGGTAGGAGCCACGGCCATATTCGTACATCACCGTCACGTGCGGATAGAACACTGTGCGTCCGACACGGGCCAGCCGCCGCGACAGGTCGACGTCCTCGAAATACAGGAAGAAACGTTCGTCGAACAGCCCCGCCCTGGCCAGCGCATCGGTGCGGATCAGCATGAAGCATACGGACAGGACCGGCACGTCCATGATGCGGTCGTAACCGCTCGCATGCATCTCGTAGTCGCGCTGGAGTCCCGTGCGCCGGTGCAGCCAGGGCAGGAAGCGCCGCGTCGCCAGGCCGATCGGCGCCGGCAGGAGCTTGCACAGCGGCTGCAGGCGGCCATCGGGGAAGCAGATGCGCGGGGACAGCATGGCCACGTCGGCCTGGCTTTCCATGTAGGCCAGCAGGCGCGGAAAGCTGTCTTCAGAAAAATAAATATCGGGATTGAGGACGAAGTGGTAGCGGCTGCCGGCTTCCATCGCGGCGCGCATCGCCCGGTTGTGCGAACGGCCGAAGCCCGGATTGTCGGGCTGGTGCCAGTGCAGGGCCTGGTAGCGCGGCGCCAGGCTGCGCAGGCTGTCCTCGGGGGAGTTCTCGATCAGGTAGGTCAGCAGCCGCGGCCAGCTCCCGCTCACCCCGCGCAGCAGGCGCTCGATCTGCTCGGGGGGATTGGCGTACGCCACCACCGAGCAGCTGGCCAGTACCGGCGCCCGCGTCATTTTTTCGGCCCGCGCAGGTGGAAAAAGGCCATGTGCGTGAACCAGGCGTCGTCCCATCCATGGCAGTTGGGATGGACCTCGGCCAGGACACGCTCGCGCCCGCCGCCGCGCCCGTCCGGCCGGCCCAGCGAGATGTCGTGGAACCAGACGTCGGCCTGGCGGAACCAGCGGCCGAAGTCTTCCAGCACGCGCGGGATGTCGTCGGTGCCGAAGGCGACGTCGCAGGCGCTGTTGGTGCCGGCCGCGTCCCAGCGGTTCTCGGTCCAGCGCGCGTGCAGGCGGTCGATGTGGTGGATGTCGACCAGGAAGGCCTCGTTGATGGGCGGCGGTGCGGTGCGGCAATAGGGGTAGTAGCGCGAGAAGAAGAACTGCAGCGTGGCGCAGCCCTCGGGACGCAGGATGCGCACGATGTCGTCGAGGATGCGGGCGCGCGTGTCGTACACGCAGATGTGCTGCATCGAGATGGCGCAGTAGGCGAAATCGTAGGCGCCGGACGGGGCCTCGCCGCAGTCGGTGCCGCTGCTCAGGAAGATCTCGGCGTTCGGGGTGCGGGCGCGCGCCGCCCGCACCATCTTTTTGGAAATGTCGGCGCCGTCGACCTGGCGCAGCAGGCGCGACATGCGCCGCACCATGCGGCCTTCGCCGCAGCCGATCTCGAAGCCGCGTGCCGATTGCGGGTCGGCCAGCACGGGCTTGCGGATGTCGCCGTACAGGTGCAGCAGGTGGGTCTCGTAGGGAAAGTTCTCGTGGTAGTCGTAATTGCCGACGATCTCCTCGACATCCGCAGGCGAGTCGTCATAGAAAGTCTTTTGCATGCGCGCATACTGCTTGAGGAAATTGTCCATCGACGTCTCCGGAACCGGCCCGCGGCCACATGAAGATTCAGACGGCATGACAGGATCGGCAGTTGCATCGGTATCGCGCCCGATTGCGCAAGATCAGGCGCACGGGGACACGGCAGGCCAGAATCGCCCATCATGTCAACCACCGCCACGACCACCATGAACGGCAGCGTGCGCAAGGTCCTGGGCGGGCCCGCCCTGGCCGACCTGCGCCACGCCTGGGGACTGCTGCACGTGATCGCTTTCATCGCGGCCAGCGACCTGCGCGCGCGCTACCGGCGCAGCGTGCTCGGCCCGTTCTGGATGACGCTCGGCACCGCCGCCGGCACGCTCGGCCTCGGCCTCGTCTGGAGCGAGCTGCTGCGCATGGAGCGCGCCAGCTTCGTGCCTTCGCTCACCTGCGGCCTGATCCTGTGGCAACTGCTCAGCGGTTGTATCCTCGAATCCACCACTACCTACTGGCGGCAGGCGGCGCTGATCCGCAACATCAGCATGCCATTGTCGATGCCGCCCATCCAGATGGTGCTCAAGCACCTGATCAACTTCGCGCACAACCTGCCGGTGCTGCTCGCGGTCGTGCTGATGTTCGACGTGCCCGTCACGCGCTACACCCTGCTGGCCCTGCCCTGCCTGCTGCTGGTGGCGGCCAACCTGCTGTGGCTGGCGCTGCTGCTCAGCATGCTCGGCGCGCGCTTCCGCGATCTCGAATACGTGCTGGGCGCCGCCATGCCGCTGCTGATGTTCCTCAGTCCGGTGTTCTACCGGCCCGACTACCTGCCCTTCAGCGCGGAGTTCATCTGGTTCAATCCGTTCAGCCACCTGATCGAGCTGATGCGCTACCCGCTGCTGGGCGCGGCGCCGCCCGGCTTCGTGGTGCTGACCAATGCCCTGCTGTGCCTGGGCGGCTGGATCCTCACCCTGTGGCTGTTCAACGCCAAGCGCAACCGCATCGCCTACTGGCTCTGATCATGGCGCGCCTCGAATTCGACCGCGTGACGGTCCAGTATCCGGTCTACGACGTACGCGCCAAGTCCCTGCGCCGGCACCTGATGCGGGTATCGACCGGCGGGCGCATCGAAGCCGAGGGAAGCGGCATCCAGCTCGTCACCGCGCTGCGCGACGCCAGCTTCCGGCTGCGCGACGGCGACAGCGTCGGGCTGCTGGGCCACAACGGCGCCGGTAAGAGCACCCTGCTGCGCACCATGGCCGGGGTGTACTGCCCCTCGTCCGGCAGCGTGCTGCGCGAAGGCCAGGTGGCCACCGTGTTCGAGCTGGGGGCCGGCATGGAAAGCGAACTGAGCGGTTACGAAAACATCCGGCGCATGGCGATGCTGCTCGGGATCGGCAAGCGCGAGATCGCCGCACGCCTGCCCGACATTGAGGAATTCACCCAGCTCGGCTCCTTCCTGCACCTGCCGGTGCGCACCTATTCGGCCGGTATGGCCACGCGCCTGATGTTCGCGGTGGCCACCTCGACCAGTCCGGACATCCTGCTGGTCGATGAGATCTTCGGCGCCGGCGACGCCGAGTTCCAGCTGAAGGCCGCCACCCGCATGGAAGCACTGATCTCCTCGGTGCGCATCTTCGTGTTCGCCTCGCACGACATCGCGGCCCTCAAGCGCCACTGCCGACGCTTCTTCCGGCTCGAACACGGGCTCTTGTGCGAAGTCGACGCCAACCTCCTGTGAGTGCCTGTGGGCATCGTGCGCACGATAGACATGGATCATAAATCCGCTTCCGGCCCCGCCTATTCTGGTCGCATGAAACGCCTGATCATCGACCTCGACGACACCATCGCCTACTGCACAGAAGCGGGCTATGCGCATGCGCTTCCCAACCTGGCCCTGATCGCCCGCCTGCGCGACTACCAGCGCGACGGCTTCGACATCGTGATCAGCACCAGCCGCAACGTGCGCACCTACAGCGGCAACGTCGGCAAGATCAACCTGCACACGCTGCCTCTCATCGTCGAATGGCTGTCGCGCCACGGCGTGCCCTGCGACGAGCTCCACGTCGGCAAGCCGTGGTGCGGCACGCAAGGCTTCTATGTCGACGACAAGGCCGTGCGGCCGTCGGAATTCCTGCGCTATTCCCTCGCCGACATCTCGGCCCTGCTGGCGGACGAACGGCGCGAGGCATAAATGCTGCTCATTACTTCCGGCGCCTACGTCGACAGCGAGTTGTACGCCGAGTTCGGCCGCATTCCGCCCGCCTTTCTTCCCGTGGGTAACCAGCGGCTGTTCACCTACCAGGCGCGGCGCCATGGCGCCCGCCATGCGCAGGTGGTCATGACGGTGCCGGGCGACTTCGCACTCGACGAGGCCGACGCCGCCTGCCTGCAAGCCTGCGGCATCACGCTCTACCGTACCGAAACCGGCGCGGCGCTGGGCTGGGCGGTGCACGACTTCCTCTGCACGCACGGCGTCAGCGGGCCGATCGAAATCCTGTACGGCGACACCCTGATCGACGACCCGCCGCGCAGCGGCAGCGACTGGCTGGCGGTGGGCCAGACCGACGAGTACTACGACTGGTACCACGAAGTGCCCAGGCACGGCCAGCCGGGCGGCATCTGGACCGGCATGTTCGCGTTTTCCGATCCGGCGCGGCTGCGCGAACTGCTGGCCGAAGGGGGAGATTTCATCGCCTCGGTCGTCGCCTACGAGCGCCAGGTCGGCCTGGACCACTGGCCGGTCGCGCGCTGGCTCGACTTCGGCCACGTGCACACCTATTTCGATTCCAAGCGCACCGTCACCACCCAGCGCCACTTCAACCAGTTGCGCGTGTCCGACGGCGTGGTCACCAAGACCGGCGACGACAGCGGCAAGATCGCGGCCGAGGCCGAATGGTTCGAACGGGCGCCGCGCTCCGTCAAGCCCTTCCTGGCTCCCTACATCGGGCGCACCGACGAGTGCTGCGGCTGCGGCTACCAACTCGAATACCTGCACCTGGCCGCCCTGAACGAGCTCTACGTCTTCGGACGCCTGCCGGAGCGGGTCTGGGCACGCATCTTCCGTGCCGCCGATGCCTTCCTGCGCACCGCGCGGGCGGTCCCGCTGGACCAGCCCCCTCCGCTCGACGCCATCCGCCAGGCCTACCGCGACAAGACCCTGTCGCGGCTCGAGGCCTACGCCGCCACGGCCGGGTGCGACCTCGACGCCGACTGGGCCCTCAACGGCGTACGCACGCCCTCGCTGCGCGTCATCGCCGAACAGGCCTGCGCCGCGGTCGACGCCGGCCCTCCCGAACCCAGCTTCCTGCACGGCGACTTCTGCTTCAGCAACATCCTGTTCGACTTCCGCGCCGGCCGCGTCAAGACCATCGATCCGCGCGGGACCGATGCCAACGGCCGCCCCTCCCGCTTCGGCGACCTGCGCTACGACATCGGCAAGCTCGCCCATTCGGTGCTCGGGCTGTACGACCACATCGTGGCCGGGCACTTCGTGCTGGAAGACGACGACCGGCCAGGCGAACGGCCTGGCCTGCAATTGAGCAGTGCGGGCAACGCCCAGTTCGGCGAACCGCGGAACCTGCAGCTGAGCGGCGACCTGGACGGGCAAGGCAAGGGCCGGACGCGTCTTCAAGTGGGCGCGCCGCCGCTCTCGCCGGTGCGCTCCTCGACCGGCTCAGCCCTGCATGGACTGCCTCCCGGCCACGCGCTGCGCTTCCGGGTCCTGGCCCAGCGCACCGGGCCGATCCGCGAGCTGTTCCTGGCCACGCACTTCGCCGGCCGCCTGCCCACCGCATGGGATTGCTACCCGGTCATGGTGCTGCTGTTCCTGTCGATGCTGCCGCTGCACGCCGACGCCCCGCTACGCCAACGCGCCCTGCTAGCCAATGCCATCCGCGTTTACCTCGAATGGAGAGCGCATGATCGTGATTCCGATGGCGGGAATGAGCCGCCGCTTCTTTGACGCCGGCTATTCCCGCCCCAAGTACGAACTGCCGCTCGACGGGCAGACGCTGTTCGGCTGCTGCCTGCGCTCGTTCGAACACTACTTCGGCAGCGAGCGCTTCGTGTTCGTCCACCGCCATGCCTTCGGCGCCGACGACTTCATCGCGCGCGAATGCGACAGGCTGGGCCTGGACGACTACCTTGCGGTCGGCCTCGGCGAGACCACGCGCGGCCAGGCCGAAACCGTGCTGCGCGGCCTGGACGCTGCCGGCGCCGGCGGCAACGAGGCCCTGCTCATCTTCAACATCGACACCATCCGTCCACGTTACCGCTTCCCCGAGGCCATGGGGTCGAGCGACGGCTACCTGGAAGTGTTCGCCGGCGAGGGGGCGCACTGGTCCTTCGTGCGCCCCGCCACCTCGCTCTGCCCCCTGGTTGCCGAGACCACCGAGAAGCGCCGCGTCTCCCCGCTGTGCAGCACCGGGCTGTACTACTTCGCGCGCGCCGCCGATTTCGGCGCCAGCTGCGAGCATGCGCTCGGCGATGGCGGCCGCTACCTGCGCCAATGGGGCGAACTCTACGTCGCGCCCCTGTACAACCACTTGGTCTCGTCGGGCAAGCGCATCATGTACCACCAGATCGGTGCGCACGAGGTGCACTTCGCCGGCACGCCGCAGGAATACAGCGCCTTGCAGGACAACGCACGGAGCCTGTTTTGATCTACATATCGCTCCCCGTGCACACGCAGGCAGGGGTAGTCGCAGGACAAGCGAGGAATTTCGCCGCCTTCTTCCCCGAGGCGCGCATCGTGCTGCACGTGTCGGCCAATGCCCGCTTCAGCCTGCCCGAGCTGGAAACGGCCTTGCGCGCAGCCGGCTGCCGCAACGTCGTGCTCAATCCCGCACGCCATGCGACGCGCTGGGGCGGCATCCTGCAGGCCCACCTGGCCAATATCGCATGGATCCGCCGCGCCGGCGACGCCGGCCGCATCTGCCTGCATGCCTCGAACGACATGCTGGTGCGGCCCGGCCCGGCCTGGCTGCCTGGCTGGGACGCGGCGGCAACTTCCTGCATACGCGGCCGATCCGCGCCGGCAGCCGCTGGCGTTTCGCCGCCCCTGCGCTGGCCGACCAGCAGCTGGCAAACCTGTGCCGGCGGCTCGGCAGCACCAGCCTGGTCGGGTCCCAGGTCGAGGGCGCCAGTTTCGAGGCGGCGCTGCTGTTCGAAGTAGCGGCCCTGCTCGAGCGCCACCTCGACGGCAGCGCCGCCTATCCGCGCGAGGAAGTCTGGCTGGCCACCGCGGCCCATGCGCTGGGCGCGCCCATCGGGGGCCGTCCCTACGTGCTGTCCGAGGTGCACCGCTTCGACCGGGCCTTCTGGCGCGTGCTGCGCTATGCCGATCCGCTGATCGGCCGCCCGGGCGATCCCCGCTACTTTCCACGCCGCCTCATCGAACACCTGATGATCCGCAGCGGCTTTCACCGGATACGGCGGCGCCTGGTCGACCGCATCGGCGCCGACGATGCGGCCTGGCTGGCGCGTTACGAATGGATGTCCGACGGGAACAACACCTGGCGCGTGTTCGACCGCCACGGCCTGTTCGGCGTGAAGCGGGTAGCGCGCCGCCCGGACCATCCGCTGCGCCGCTACATCGACGCACTGGCGCCCGCCCCGGCGCCTGCGCCGCAGCCGGAGCCCACGTCCCACCAGCCGCCTGTCGCCCCATGAAGACTTCCGACATCACCCTCGTGTTCCAGGGCGCCTTCAAACCTTACGTCACGCGCGAGCGCGACGACTTCGTGCGCAATATCCGCATGACGCGCCAGGTGCTGCCGGGCGCCCGCATCGTCCTGTCGACCTGGGAGGGCACCGACGTGCCGCGCAAGCTGGGCGTCGACGCCGTGGTGCTCAGCCCGGACCCCGGCCCGCTGGCGCCGCTCAAGCTCGACGACGACAAGGCCAATAACGCCAACCGGCAACTGGCCAGCACGCGCGCCGGCCTGGCGGCCGTGCACACGCCCTACGCGGTCAAGCTGCGCACCGACTGCTTCCTGGAACATGCCGGCTTCCTCGACTTCGCCGCCGAGCAGCGCCGCCGAGCAGCGCCGCCGCGACGGAGGACGCGAACGGCTGCTGGCCTGTTCCTTCTTCACCCTCGACCCGCTCATGTTCGAGCGCCTGCCCTACCACCTGAGCGACTGGTTCCATTTCGGCCCCACCGAACTGCTGCAGGCCTACTGGTCGGCCGCGCCGATGGACGCGATTGATGCGCGCCATTACGAACAGCGCGCCCATCCGCCCGGCTCGTCGATCTTCGAGCGCCGCTTCCGTTCCCGCTTCGCCGTCGAGCAGCACCTGTGCACCCAGTTCGCCGGCGCCCGCGGCTACGCTTGTCCGCGCGTGCTGAACGACACGTCGGAGGCGGTGCTGCGCGACCATGCGCGCTTCATGGCCCACGAGGTGATGCTGCTCGATCCCTGGCAGATCGGCCTGGTCTTTCCCAAGTATGCCTGGGTGGGCGGGTCGCGCTTCCAGTGCATGAACAACATGATGCACCTGGACTGGGTCGCGCTGCAGGGGCCCGAGCTGGCCGGCTTCCAGGATGCCCCCGGCCTGCGCCGCCTGATCCGCGAGAGGGGACGCAGCAAGCGCCTGACCGCCCTCGCCTTCCGCCACAGCCGCCTGCTGCATGCGCTGCTGTTCGATCCGCAACGCAGCAGCGCGCCGGTACGCCGCATGCTGAGCCGGCTCGCGCGCCACCTGTAGCCAGTCATGCGGATCGTCACCGTCGTCGTCACCCGCGACCGTCCCCAACTGCTGCAACAGGTGCTGGCGGCGCTGCAGTCCCAGCACCGCCCTCCCGACCACGTCATCGTGGTCGACAACGGCAGCGGACCGGAAACCGCCGCGGTTCTGGCGCGCCGCCCCGGCCTGGAAGTGCTGCGTTCGCGTAGCAACCTGGGCGGCGCCGGCGGCTTCGCCCTCGGCATGCGCCACGCCCTGGTCGGCGGCTGCGACTGGATCTGGCTGCTGGACGACGATGCGGTGCCGCGCCCCGACACGCTGGAACGGCTGGCCAAGGCGCTCGTCCAGGCAAGCAGCGTGGCGGCGCCCGGCGCCGTGGCGCCGGCCGTCTTCGAGTTCGGCGGACTGGCGCTGGCCCATCGGCGCCGTTACAAGCTGCTCAGCGGCATCGAACGCGCGCTCGCGCCCGCCGACTACTGCCGCGCGCTGGTAGGGGTCGACACCGCCTCCTTCGTCGGCCTGCTGGTGTCGGCGCGCGCCGCCGCGGCCTGCGGCCTGCCCGATGCGGCCCTGTTCCTGTCCTACGACGACACCGAATACTGCCTGCGCCTGCGGCGCGCCGGCTGGCCGCTGTGGCTGGCGCCCGGCAGCGTCGTCGACCACCTGCGCTCTCCTGCCAGCAGGATGCGCGCCGGGCCGATCGGCCCGCGCCACTACTACAACCTGCGCAACCGGGTCGTGGTGGCGCGCCGGCATGCGCGCTCGCCGCAGCTGGCGGGCGCCGTCGCCACACTGACCGGGCTGGGACTGTGGCTGGCTTGCCACGGACGCTTCCGCAAAGGCGCCTGGCGTATCGTCAGGCAGGCGCTGGCCGATGGCTGGGCCGGCCGGCTGGGGCCTTGCCCCGGGTTTCTCGACGGGCGTCCGGCGGACGCTGCGGCGGGGGCCGAGGCGAAGCGCCAGGGGCTGGTGAAGATCGAGCGGCGTCGCCGTCACGAGGGCCGCTAGGGGAAGGCCGGCGCAGCCTGCCTGCGGGGCGGATCCGCGGCCTGCACGCAGCAGGCCATGAAGGCGAACACCAGCATGGCATACAGCAGGCTCGCCTTCATCGACCAGAACATCACCTCGCTCAGTCCCGCCATGGCATAGCTCACGACCACCAGCAGGCCGGCCAGCGCCGGCGCCGCCTGTTCTCCGCAGGCGGCATGGCGCAGGCGCCGCCCGAACCAGCATAGCGGTACCAAGATGATCGCCAGCCAGCAGGCCAGTCCAGGCAGGCCCCGCGTCACCAGGGCCTGCAGGGCGTCGTTGTGCAGGTGCGGCGGCTCCGGCGGCGCGAACACGGCCGGGCTGAGCCTGCCCTCGGCGATCCAGGCCCGCATCTGCACCTTGTAGGCGGCCGTGTCGATGCCGGCCAGCGGGTGCTCGCTGGCCAGCATGCCGGCCGCCTTCCATAGCTCGAGACGTATGCTCAGCGAGGTCGGCAGGGGATTGCCGTCCACGTACAGGCGCAGGTCGCTCAGGCCTACCTCGACACGCGCCCTGACCCCGGTGGCCGGCACCGCATAGGCCAGCACGACCAGCACGCCGATCGCCAGCGCAAGGCCCCCCGGCACGGCACGCGGGATGTGGCGGCGCTGGGTCCACAGCAGCAGGAAGGCCGGCGGCAGGGCCAGCCAGCCGCCGCGGCTGCCGGACAGCAGCGAGGCGGCGGCTCCCGCCAGCGCGGCGGCCGCCGGCCACCACCAGTGCCGGCGCACGCGCGGGTCCAGCAGCGACGCCAGCCCCACCAGCACCAGCACCAGCGCCAGGTTGCCGAACACGATGGGGTTGAGGAAGCCGCCGGCACGTTCGAAGCCGGCGCCCCAGCGTTCCCAGGCCGCCAGGGCGGCCGCGGCCAGCGCACCGGCGCAGGCGCCATGCCACCACGGCCGCGCGTCAAGCTGCGCCACCCGCAGTACCGGCACGATGGCCAGGGCGAGCAGCATCCGCAGGGGCGCCTCGACCGTGTTCCAGCCGGTGGCGCGCGCCAGGTGCAGGAACAGCGCATAGGCGGCGTAGGCGGCAAACGCGAGCACGACCGGACGCAGGGCCGGCCAGTCGCGCACCAAGACCGCGCGGCTGGCGCGCCATTGCCAGAGTGCAATGCCGAGGAACAGGAAGGCGGCCAGGCCGATACCGAAACCGGTGACCAGGCTGGACAGGAGGAAGACGACGGGCAGCGTCGCGATCGCGGCGCGGATGCCGGGCTGGAGGGAAACACGGCAGGCACGCATTGCAGGGCGAAGAATGGCGGCGACCCTGGCAGTCTAGCGAATCAGCGCCGCCCGGGGGACGGCGCACGCCCTGCGCTTGATCCGTATCGTGTTTCGGATCAGGCGCAGGGGGAACGCTCAGGGAGCGGTGGCGGTGCGGTAGACGGGGTACAGGTTGTGGCGCTCGTCCCACGAGGCGTGGCGCTTGTAGAAGAAGTCCAAGCGCGCGTGCGGGTTCTTGGCGAAGGCCGGGTCGGTATCGACGCGGCGCTTGAACTCGGCGGCCAGCGCCGGGTCGGCGGCCATCTGCTCGCGCGCCACGTCCTCGGCCACGTATTCTTCCATGTACTCCTTGCGCTCGTAGGCGTTGTTGAAGTAGCCCCAGGCCAGCAGCGAGTCCGGCGCCTGCGGCTCCAGCATCGCCACCACCAGGCGCGCCTTCGGCTGGTTCACCGGCACGTACAGCGAACCTGCCAGTACGGCGCGTGGCTCCGTCTTCCAGTTGCCGTCGACGCTCAAGCGCTGGTGCGATTCCAGCGAAGTGGCGCCGAACGTCGCCTTGTCGGCGCGGAAGGTTTCGACGCTCGCCTGGGCGATCGCCTTGTCCAGCTTGCGGAAGCCGATGCCGTGCTGGGTCAGCTTCCTGGCCACGATGTCGGCCCAGGCGGCCGGCACGATGTAGCCTGCGCGCGGTGCGCTGACCACGCGGTCCGGCACCACTTCCTCGCGCAGCGGCACGCGCCACACCTGCGGCTTGCTTTCGTCGTAGCGGGTCATCAGCATGCCCGACACCTCGGACGGGGTGCGGGTGTATTCGTAGCCCTGGAAGTCGACCATCTCGGTCTTGTCGGTGGTGCGGTAGGTCAGCGCGACCGGGGCGCCGGCCAGCTGGGCGGCGCGCGCGTCCGCGGCCTGGGCAGCCTGCTGCCAGGCCTTGCCGTTCTGCGCGACCTGCTCGAGCACCGAGATCACCGTGTAGTGGGTGACGCGCACGCGGGTCGGGTAGTCCTTCCACGAATGGGTCTCGACCAGCATCGCCATGCGGTTACGCAGCGGGAAGTAGCCGGTCGAGAAGCGCGGGTCCGAGACGCTGTCGATGAAGCCAGACTGCGGGTCGTCGGTCTTGGCGAAGGACATGTAGTAGGACTGCGGCATCGAGCCCTGCTTGGCGATGTCGGCGATGACCTTGCTGCGCAGGGCCAGGCCGGCCTTGCGGAATTCCGGATCGCCCGAATAGACCGGCTCGACCTGGATCGAGACGTCGTGCTGGAACTTGGCGCCGTCGGTCACGTGCAGGTCGACGTAGGTCAGCGGGTCCCAGGCGTTGACCAGCTTGAGCATGGCCTGCATCTCGGGTGCGTCGGCCTTCACGTAATCACGGTTGAGGTTGTAGTTCTGGGCGGTGGTGCGCCAGCCCATCTCGACCGGGCCACGCTGGTTCGGGCGGTTCCACTTGCCGAAGCGCTCGTGGCCGTCGACGTTGAATACCGGGACGAACAGCAGGACCTGCTTGTCCAATGCACCCTTGGCCAGTTTGTTGTTCAAGGTTTCGCGCAGGGCCAGGAAACCGGCGTCCTTGCCGTCGATCTCGCCGGCGTGGATGCCGCCCTGGATCAGGGTTACCGGCAGGCCCTGCTTCTTGGCCGCCTGCGGCGTGAAGGCGCCGGTGTTCGAGACGACCAGCGCCAGCATGGGGCGGTTCTCAGGCGTGCGGCCGAACTCGATGCACTTCACCTGCTTCGGATAGGCTTTCTGGAAGTCGCCGCACAGCTTGATGACTTCATCGTAGCGGCCGGTGGCCTGGAAGCCGGAGCGCTCCGACACGGTGGTCAGGTCGGGCGCGGCATGGGCGAAGGGAACGGCAGCCAGCAAGGCCAGCAGCAGGGCGGAACGGATCATCAGGAAACTCCACAATCAAGCGGGTGACAAAGCCGACGATTATAGACCTGTTTCCAGAATGAAAAGAGCCCGGCAGCAGTGCTGGCCGGGCTCTTTTTTGCGCGCGAATCTTACTGCCGCGGCTTCGTGTAGATCGAGATTTCCTTGGCCGGATGGCGCACGATCTCCATCGGCACCTGGCGCGCGCGGCTGGCCGGCGGGCAGGTGCCGGTCTCGCGGTAGGTCAGCGCCGCGGCCAGCAGGCCTTCGCTGCGGTCGCCGAGCGGACGCGACAGGTCATCGGCCACCTGGCAGGTCGGCGCCAGGCCGTCCGAGAAGTCGCCGAAGCCCTTGTTGTTCACGCCCTTGAACTCGATCGAGAAGTAGGTGGTGCCGCAGTTCGGCACCGGCGTGAAGCCGTAGGGCTTGCCGCAGGTTGTGCTGCCGATCACGTCGACCTGGACGTCGGCGCCGCGCAAGCCGTTGATCACGGCTTCGCTGGCCGAGCAGGTGCCCGAGGTGGTCAGGACGGTGACGCGCTTCAGGCCCAGGTAAGGCAGCGGCGTGCCCGCGCGCACCGGATTCGGCGAGCTGAAGCCGTAGGCCGTGTTGCGGAACGGGATGGCCGGCTGCTGCGGCGTCTTGTCGTTGTACTGCGGGCGCTCGAAGATCTTGCCGCTGGTCTGCTCGGGACCGGCGATCATGTAGGACAGCTCGCTGGCGATGTACAGCAGGCCGCCGCCGTTGTAGCGCATGTCGAGCACCAGGTCGCTCACGGCGGCCTGCTTCAGGGTGGTGAAGGCGTCCACCAGCTCCTTCTCCGACACCTGGTTGTGGGTCTCGAAGCTCAGGTAGCCGACCTTGCCGGTCGGGGTATCGAGCACCTGCACGTGCTTGACCGGATCGATGCGCACGTCCGCACCAAGCATCGAGACGTCGAAGGTGCTGCCGCTGCGCTGCAGGGTGAACTGGTGCGGCGCGCCGGCCGTCTCTGGGAACAGGCCGGCATTGATCCTGTTGACCTGGTCGGCGGTGCCGCCGTTGACGAAGTCCACGCCGTCCACCCTGAGCAGCATGTCGCCGCGGCGCAGGCCGGCAGCCGCCGCCGGCGAACCCGGTTCCACCATGGCGACCAGCCAGGTACGCGGGACGGTCGCGCTGTTGCGCTTCCAGGTCACGCCGTAGCCCAGTTCGATTCCGGAGTTTTGCTCCTTTTCCCACTCCTCGGTGGCATAGGTGAAGTGGTACTTGTCCTTCGGCTGGCCCGACGCGGTCAGGACCGGCGTCTTGAGCACGTTGAAGTAGTCGATCGGATTGGTGAAATCCGCCATCCGGTAGGTATTCGGGATCTCGTTGTACCAGAGGTAGTACTGGTTCGACCAGGCGCGCAGGAACTTCAGCTCGTCGAGCAGCGTGCCCTGGCGGTCCGGGAAGGGCTTGCCTTCGGTGTCCAGGCCGGTGCGCGGCTTGGCGCACAGGTTCCAGTAGGTGCTGAAGGCTTCGCCCAGCAGATTCGGATTGAGGTCTTCCGGCGACGCCCCGCCGGTCGGGGGAGTCGGGTTGGGCGGCGTGGTCGACGGGGGCGGCTGCTGAGAAGTCTGGCCGGCGCCGGGCGAACCACCGCCGCCGCCGCATCCGGCAAGGACGAAGGCTGCGGCGCACAGCGACGCGATCAGGCGGGGAGCGGTCGACAAACGACCATGTGCATATGGCGGTCTCATGCAATCGATTATAGACGCGCGAATCGGGCTGGAGTGCAACCAACTGTAACAGTTGGGTCTGATGGACAACAAGAAATGCTAAAGGGAATTCCAGAAGAACAAGAGCCGACGAGGCGGCCGAACAAGGCCGGTTTTTCCGGCCTTGTTCTCTCCTGTCAAGCGCTGCCCGCTTATGCGGCGCGCGGGGCGCCGGCGGCCGGCGCGTGGAAAGCCGCGACCAGAGCCGCTTCCTTCTGCTTGGCGGCCTTCAGGTGGCGCTCCTTCACGTGGCCGTAACCGCGGATGTCTTCCGGGATGCTGGCGATCGCCACCGCCTGCGCCAGGTTCTCGGCAGTGAGTTGCGGCAGCAGCGCTTCCACGGTCTGGCGGTATTGTCCGATCAGCGCACGCTCGGTGCGGCGCTCGGCGGTGTAGCCGAACACGTCGAACGGGGTAGCGCGCAGGCGTTTCAGCTTGGCCAGCACGCCGAACGCACCCATCATCCACGAACCGTATTCCTTCTTGAGCGCGCGCCCTTCTTTGTCGTGCTTGGCCAGCAGCGGCGGCGCCAGGTGGAATTTCAGCTTGATGTCGCCTTCGAACATGTTGGCGATCTTGGCGCGGAAAACCGGGTCGGTATGCAGGCGGGCGACTTCGTACTCGTCCTTGTAAGCCATCAGCTTGTAGAAGTAGCGCGCCACGGCTTCGGCCAGGCGGCTGCCCTTGCCGAGTTTTGCTTCCTCGGCGCGCACCTGGTCCACGAAAGCCTTGTACTTCGCGGCGTAGGCAGCGTCCTGGTAAGCGGTGAGCAGCTCGACGCGGCGGGCGATGATGTCGTCGAGCGTCTCGCTGCGCTTGAACTCGATCACCTGGGCCGGAGTGGCCAGCTTCTTCACCGAGGCCAGGTCATGGGCGGCCGTGCGGCCCCAGTTGAAGGCGGCTTTGTTGAAGGGCACCGAGACGCCGTTCAGTTCGATCGCCTTGAGCAGCGAG
Source organism: Massilia sp. LC238 (assembly GCF_000735635.1). Classification (NCBI taxonomy): domain Bacteria; kingdom Pseudomonadati; phylum Pseudomonadota; class Betaproteobacteria; order Burkholderiales; family Oxalobacteraceae; genus Massilia; species Massilia sp. LC238. The sequence goes on from NZ_JNNN01000030.1 coordinate 396,830, forward strand.
GCCTCAAGCAGCGGCACGCGGCCCTTCTGGAAGGCGTAGCCCAGCATGAACATATTGGTTGCGATCGCATCGCCCATCAGGGCGGTGGCGATCTTGCCGGCGTCGACGAAATCGACGTTGTCGGCGCCGCAGGCCTGCAGGATGGCGCCCTTCGAACCCTCGGCCGGGAACTGCCAGTCCGGGTTCTTGACGAAAGCCGCGGTGGTGGCGCCGGTCGAGTTGACGGTGGCCCAGGTACGGCCTTCGCCCATGCGGGAGAGGGCGTCGCGGGAGGCAGCGACGATCTGGTCGCAGCCGATCACCAGGTCCGCGCTGCCGGTGCCCACGCGGGTCGAGTGCAGGTCGGCCTGGTGTTCGGCCAGGCGCACGTGCGACATCACCGGGCCGCCCTTCTGGGCCAGGCCGGACTGGTCGAGCACCACGGCGCCCTTCCCTTCGACGTGGGCCGCCATCGCCAGGATCTGGCCGACGGTCACCACGCCGGTGCCGCCCACGCCGGCGATCAGGATGCCGAAGGGTTCGGCGATCGACGGGATGGCTGGCATCGGCAGTGCCGGCGGCGCGGCTTCAGACGTCGCCGCTTTCTTTGGCTTCTTCAGGCCGCCGCCTTCGACGGTGACGAAGCTCGGGCAGAAGCCGGAGACGCACGAAAAATCCTTGTTGCACGAGGACTGGTTGATCTGGCGCTTGCGGCCCAGTTCCGTTTCCAGCGGCTCGACCGACAGGCAGTTCGACTGCACCGAGCAGTCGCCGCAGCCTTCGCACACGGCTTCGTTGATGACGGCGCGCTTGGCCGGGTCGGGGAACTCGCCTTTTTTCCGGCGGCGGCGTTTCTCGGAGGCGCAGGTCTGGTCGTAGATGACGGCGGAAACGCCAGGCATCTCGCGCAGTTCTTTCTGCACGTCCATCAGTTCGGAACGGTGGCGCACGGTGACACCTTCGGCCCAGGCGTAGTCGTCCGGGTATTTTTCCGGCTCGTCGGTGACGACGATGATCGGGCGCACGCCTTCGGCGGCGATCTGGCGCGTGATCATGCCCGGGTCGAGCGGGCCGTCGACGTTCTGGCCGCCGGTCATCGCGACCGCGTCGTTGTACAAAATCTTGTAGGTGATGTTGACCTTCGCCGCCACCGCCGCGCGAATCGCCAGGATGCCCGAGTGGAAGTACGTCCCGTCGCCCAGGTTCACGAACACGTGCTTCTCGTCGGTGAACGGGGACTGGCCGATCCAGGTCGTGCCCTCGGCACCCATGTGGGTGAAGGTGGAGGTTTCGCGGTCCATCCACAGCACCATGTAGTGGCAGCCGATGCCGGCCATGGCGCGCGAGCCTTCCGGCACCTTGGTTGAGCTGTTGTGCGGGCAGCCCGAGCAGAAGTAAGGGATGCGGTCGGTTTCCGGATTGGCCTTGGCCGGGATCGACTTCAGCACCAGTTCCTTGTTCTCGAGGTAGGCGATGCGCTCCTTCACGCGCTGCTCGACCGGGTGGCCGGCGCAGTAGTGCGAGATGCGCGAGGCGATGGCGCGCGCGATCTGGGCCGGGTTCAGCTCGTAGGTGGCCGGCAGCAGCCAGTCGCCGTGGCCCATGCGGTCCTTGTTGCTCCACTCGCCGGTGTCGTCGAACTTGCCGACCACGCGCGGACGCTCGCCGTCCGGCAGGTTGTACAGGGCTTCCTTGAGGGCGTATTCCATCACCTGGCGCTTCTCTTCCACCACCAGGATCTCGTCCAGGCCGCGCGCGAACTCGTGCACGCCTTCGGATTCGAGCGGCCAGGTCATGCCGACCTTGTACAGGCGCAGGCCGATGTCGGCGGCCGCCTGCTCGTCGATGCCGAGGTCGGCCAGGGCCTGGCGGGTGTCGACATAGCTCTTGCCGGCGGTGATGATGCCGATCTTCGGCTTCTTGCTGTCCCAGATGATGCGATTGAGCTTGTTGGCGCGCGCATAGGCCAGCGCGGCATACCACTTGAAGTTGCTCATGCGGACTTCCTGGTCCAGCACGGCATCCGGCCAGCGGATGTTCAGGCCGCCCGGCGGCAGTTCGAAGTCGGTGGGGGTGACGATCTGCACGCGGTCCGGGTCCAGGTCGACCACGGCGCCCGACTCGATGATGTCGGTGACGCACTTCATCGACACCCACAGGCCGGTGTAGCGGCTCATGGCCCAGGCGTGCAGGCCGAAGTCCAGGTATTCCTGCACCGACGAAGGGTACAGGACCGGGATGCCGCAGTGGGTCAGGATGTGGTCGGACTGGTGCGCGGTGGACGAGGATTTTGCCGCATGGTCGTCGCCGGCCAGCACCAGCACGCCGCCGTGCTTCGAGGAACCGGCGTTGTTACCGTGTTTAAAAACGTCGCCGCAGCGGTCCACGCCCGGGCCCTTGCCGTACCACATGGCGAAGACGCCGTCGTACTTGGCGTCCTTGTACAGGTTGGTCTGCTGGGTGCCCCAGACGGCGGTGGCCGCCAGGTCTTCGTTCATGCCCGGGTGGAACTTGACGTGGTGGGCGTCGAGGTGCTTCTTCGCCTTCATCGCGGTCTGGTCGACGGCGGTGACCGGCGAACCGCGGTAGCCGGTGATGTAGCCGGCGGTGTTCAGGCCGGCCTTCTGGTCGCGCTCGCGCTGGAGCATCGGCAGGCGGATCAGGGCCTGGGTGCCGGTCATGAACGCACGGCCGCGTTCGAGCGTCCACTTGTCGTCGAGGGTGATGTCGTGCTGCGGCAGCGCCAGGTTGGCGCGCGCCAGGGGTGCGTTCATGCGGTGTCTCCGTTAATGTCGCCAGGATGCGGGGCGCGCTGCGGCTCTTGCTGGCCATCTGGACGCGCGGGGCCGGGTTCTGCCAGCCTGATCCATCATGCGCACAGTATATTCCTGGGCCTCCGGCATTAAATTCCAAACAATTCCCCCCGCCAGATGATTTGCGCAATAAAATTGCCGGGTTCGCGAATCCACCGAGGAAAACATGTCAAAAATCGAGCTCGACAAGACCGACCGCAAGATCCTGTCCGTACTGCAGACCGATGGCCGCCTGTCGAATCAGGACGTGGCCGAGCGCGTCAACCTGTCCCCTTCCCCCTGCCTGCGCCGCATCAAGCGCCTGGAAGAAGCGGGCGTGATCCGCCAGTACGTGGCCCTCGTCGATCCGGACAAGATCGGGCTCGGGCTGCTGGCCTATGTGAACGTGCGCCTGGAAAAGCACAGCGAAGTGGCGGGCGGCGCGCGCGGCGCCCCGGGCCTGCCGGCGACCTCGCCGCGCAACGATTTCGCGATCTCGGTGGGGACCTGGCCGGAGGTGGTGGCCTGCTATGCGATGACGGGGGAGATGGATTTCCTGCTGCGCGTGCACGTGGAAGACATGGACCACTTCTCGCGCTTCATGATGGGCACGCTGCTCAAGCATCCGGCGGTGCTGGATGTGAAGTCGAGTTTTGCGCTGCAGAGGATCAAAGAAACCACCGCACTGCCCGTTGCCGGGTAATGTAGGGTGGGCGGGTTTCCCGCCCACGCGGTGATAGTTGACTGTCAAATGCCCGCGTCATCTCCAGCACTGTTTGAACGCGTGGGCAGGAAACCTGCCCACCCTACGAAAGACAAGTCTGTCACTTCTTGGGCGTCAGCCACTTCACCGCCGCCCGGGCATTCGCCTTGACGGTGTAATCGATCACCGCCCACTGCTCCTCCAGCGCCTCCGCCATCACGCTCGCCGGGCTCGGCGGCGGCAGCTGCAGGTAGGCATCCGCCTCGCCGTACTCACGCTTGATTTCCATGCCCGCCTTCTTGGCGATGTGCATCATGGTCTGGTTCGAGGTCAGGCACTGCATGTACAGGGTGTCCACGTCCGCATTGCGGCAGTGGATCGCTGCGCGCTGGAACAGGCGCGAGCCGACGCCCTGCCCGCGCGCCGACTTCGAGACCGACACGCCGAACTCGGCCACCCGTTCCTTTTGCGTCGGCTTGCCCTCGCCGGCCTTGGCAAAGGCCAGGTGCCCCACGCCCACCAGCTGGAACACGCGGTTCACCACGCCGAACACGATGTCGTGCCTGAAATCGAGCTTCTCGACGTACTTGGTGATGGCATCGTCCGGGATGACGCTGCCGAAGCGCAGCAGGCGGTCCTTGTCGTCCAGCGCCAGGAAGTGGCGCAGGATGCGGCGGCGGTCGCGTTCGCCCAGTTCCTTGACGAGCACGGTCGGACGGCCGTCCTTGCGGCGGCCGCCAAGGCCCTTCAGCCAACGGAACAGGGAATTGTCCAGCATGTCCAACATCCTTACTTTGTGCAGTGCAGCATACGTCGGATTGTAGCGGATTCTGCTATTGCTTGCCGTCCTGTCCCGGAACGATCCACTGCGATGAAGGACTGACAACGAACACACCCTTGCCCGCCTGCTTGGCCTCGTACATGGCCTTGTCGGCCTCGGCCAGCAGCGCTGCCGAGCCGCGCGCCGCGCCCAGCGAACCGCGCGCGCTCGAGATGCCGATGCTGGCCGAAATCCGGACCGGATTGCCGTCCGCCTCGGTGACCGACTTGATCTGGTCGAGCGCCAGCTGGGCCACGCGCAGCGCGCCTTCGCGCGAGGCGACCTCTTCCAGCATGATGACGAACTCGTCGCCGCCAAGGCGCGCCAGCGCGTCCTCGGCGCGCAGCTTTTCCTGCACCCGGCGCGCGACCATCTGCAGCACCAGGTCGCCGGTGGCGTGGCCGTAGGTGTCGTTCACCGCCTTGAAGCCGTCCAGGTCGATGAACATGACCACCACCACCAAATCGCGACGGGTGGCGCGGGCCAGCGCGCGCTCCAGCAGGCGGGTCAGCTGGCGGTAGTTGATCAGGCCCGTCAGGCTGTCGTGCTGGGCCAGGCGCTCGAGCTGCTTCGACTGGGATTCCAGCTCGGCGGTGCGTTCGGCCACGCGGTGCTCGAGGTTCTCGTTGGCCGCCTGCAGCCGGTGGTTGACCTCGCCGATGATGCGGTAGCTGCGCCGCAGCCGCATGCCGGCATAGGCCAGCAGCATCAGGAGGATGGCCGAATAGGCGAACAGGTATCTGCGGTAGCGCTCGCGCACCGCCAGCTTGGCGTCGAAGGAGCGGTCGAATTCACGGCCCAGGCGGTCGAGCGCAGCGCTCACGCCGGAGGCGGCGATCTGGGCTTCCAGGCGGTTTTCCAGCGGGCGCTTTTCCAGGATCACGCGCGCGGCCTTGATGATGGCGTCCATCTTCTCGACCACGGCGGGCGAGAAGGCGATCTCCTGGGCCGCGATGTCGCCCAGGATCTCGTCGATGCGCGCCGCCAGCGCCGGGCGGGGCGCGACGTTGTAGCGCAGGATCTCGCTCAACAGGTCGTTCAGGGAAGCGTCCAGCCGGACCACCAGGCGCGCCGGCGCCAGCGCGCCCTCGATGCCGCCCAGCTCGGTCTTGAGGTCGGCCACGGCCGGCGGCAGGAAGCTCAATGCCTCGCGCAGCGGCGGGTTGTGGCGCGCGAACTGGGCGGTGATCAGCTCCTTGCGCTGCAGGGCGTCGCGCAGCTGGGTGTAGGCGGTGTTCACGGCCGGGCTGGCGGCTTCCGGCAGCGCCTCGCCGAGGCGCTGCTGGAGTTCGCGCATGCGCGGCAGCTGAGTGGTCAATTGCGCAGTGGCTGGTGCACGGCCGATATGGGCGCGCAGGATGTTGGCATCCCATTCGGCGTCGAGCTTTTCCAGCTCGCGCAGGTTGAGCATCACGTCGTTGCGGACCTCGGGATCGGTCGCTTCCGAGCGGATATAGAAAAAGGCGAGCAGCAAGGCCAGCACCAGCACCGCCAGGCCAGCAAGTTGCAGGCGGCGACGCGGTTTCAAGCTCGCTACGCGCTGCGCCAGCACGGCAACCATCTTGTCCTCCGTTACATCATGTTGTTATCCGGAGAGCATAGCAAAAGCTTGCGGAACAGTCGTGCACTGTAGGGTGGGCGGGGTAATTCAGGCCAGTGGCCTGAATTACGAACGCCCACGCGGTGATAGTTTGCAGCGAGATCATCAGGCGCGAGAGCGGAGCCTGTAACGATCACCGCGTGGGGTAATCCGGGCCAGTGGCCCGGATTACGAGCCGCCCACCCTACGAAACCCTTAATGCCGCCTTGACCGCCGAGACCCGCGCCACGTGCACCGCTTCGGGAATCCTGTCGCGCTTCTCGGCGTAGCGCGCCGCGACCTCGCCGGCGTTCACGGCGCGGGCCGCCTCCAGCGCGCGCAGCAGATACGGCCGCTGCGGATAGTCCTCGAAGCGCAGCGGGTGCTCCTCGTGCCCGCGCCCGCGCGCATCGCATTCCGAGGCCAGCAGCATCTGGGCGAAGCGTTCCGGCTTGCGGAAGGCGTCGCAGCGCTCGAACAGGGTGACGATGGTGTTGGCGCGCAGCTGCAGGGCGCGGCTGACGTTGCCGTGCTCGCGCGCCGTCATCAGGGCCAGGTCGCGGCATTCGTTGGGCACTTTCAGGCGCTTGCACACGGCCGTGACCAGTTTCAGGCCCTCGAATTCGTGGCCGTGGTGGGCCGGCCAGGTTTCGCTTGGCGAGACGCCCTTGCCCAGGTCGTGCACCAGGGCGGCAAAGCGCACCTCGAGCGGATGCTTTTGCGAGGCCGCATAGTCGATCACCAGCATGATGTGCACGCCGGTGTCGACTTCCGGATGGTGCAGCGGCGGCTGCGGCACGCCCCACAGGACGTCGAGTTCGGGCAGGATGCGCGCCAGTGCCCCGCAGTCGCGCAGCACGTCGAACATGCGCGACGGACGTTCTTCCATCAGCCCGCGCGAGAGCTCCTGCCAGACCCGCTCGGGCACCAGGGCGTCGACCTCCCCCGCTTCGACCATGCTGCGCATCAGCGCGAGGGTGGAATCGTGGACGCGGAAGTCCGGGAAGCGCGCGGCGAAGCGCGCCAGGCGCAGGATGCGCACCGGGTCTTCGGCGAAGGCGTTTGACACGTGGCGGAAGATGCGCTCCTCTAGGTCCGCCTGGCCGTTGTAGGGGTCGACGATACTGCCGTCGTCGGCGCGCGCCATGGCATTGATGGTCAGGTCGCGCCGCACCAGGTCGTCTTCCAGGGTGACGTCGGGCGAGGTGTGGAACACGAAGCCGTGGTAGCCCGGCGCGGTCTTGCGCTCGGTGCGCGCCAGCGCGTATTCCTCGTGCGTGTCGGGATGCAGGAAAACCGGGAAATCCTTGCCGACCGGGCGGAAACCCAGCTCCAGCATCTGCTGCGGGGTGGCGCCGACCACCACGTGGTCGCGGTCGGTGACGGGACGCCCCAGCAGCTCGTCGCGCACCGCCCCGCCCACCACATAGCTGCGCATCGTCATTCCTGCGGCAGGTCGAGGTCGTGCTGCGGGGTCGGATCGATCTCGCGCATCGCTTCGTCGACCCAGCGCGCCACCGCCGGGTGGGCCAGCACGCGCTCGCAATAGGCCTGCAGCGCCGGCGCCAGCGCCACGCCATAGGTCTTGAAGCGGCACACCACCGGGGCGTAGAAGGCGTCGGCGATGGAGAAGTCGCCGAACAGGAAGCTGTGGTGGCCGAAGCGCGACAGGCAGTCTTCCCAGATCTCGCAGATGCGGCCGATGTCGGCCTGGGCACCCGGAGTGCGGCCGCGTCCGGGCAGGCGCGCCTGGATGTTCATCGACATCGCGCTGCGCAGTTCGGAAAAGCCCGAGTGCATCTCGGCCACGATCGAGCGCGCCATGGCGCGCGCGGCGACGTCCTGCGGCCACATGTGCTTGTCCGGGAACTGCTCGGCCAGGTATTCGACGATGGCCAGGCTGTCCCAGATCGTCATGTCGCCGGCCAGCAGTACCGGCACCCGGCCCGCGTGCGAATAGCGCGCGATGTTGGTGGCGGTGTCGGGCTTGTCGAGCAGGACGCGGATCTCGGTAAACGGAATTCCGAACGCCACCGCGGCCACCCAGGGCCGCATCGACCACGACGACACGTTCTTGTTACCGATGACGAGGGTCAGGCCCGGCTGGCGGGCTGCCTCGAGGGTGGAAGACAGGGTCGGGTCGAGTTCGATGGTCTGCATGGTGTCCTGTAGTGAGTCGGTATGAGAAATCAGCGGCCTGCGTGCTCGCGGTAGTGATCCAGGCTACTTTCCGGCGCAAGGTAGTGCGGCGCGGCGGCCTCGAGCGACGTCAGCTTGATTCCGAGCGCCTCCGCTGTCAAGGCTTGCGTTAGCGGATCGACCACATTATCCACTTTCATGGAATCGAGCTTGTCACGGCTGATCATCGGGTCGCCCGGCAGCAGCTCGAACAGCCTGGCTTCCAGCCGCGCGGCCCAGTCGGGCAGCGCCAGCACCTGGCGTTCATGGCCGGCGTAGCGCCCAGCCAGGTGCACCAGTTCGGCCAGCGTGTACACCTGGGGGCCGCCGAGCTCGATGACGGCGCCGCGCGTGCGCGGTTCGCGCAGCGCCACGGCGAAGGCGGCGGCCACGTCTTCCACGTACACCGGCTGCAGGCGCGACTGCGCACTGGCCAGCGGCAGCACCGGGAAACGGCGCTGCAGGTTGGCGAAGAACGTGAGGAAATGGTCGCCCGGCCCGAACACGATCGAGGGACGGAAGATGGTGGCGGCGACATTCGGCTCGCTGCGCGCGGCCAGCTCGCCGTCGGCCTTGGAGCGCTGGTACATCGAGGCGCCCGTGTGGCTGGCGCCGAGGGCGCTCATGTGCAGATAGCGCGGCACGCCCAGCTCGGCGCAGGCTCGGACGATGCGGCGCGGCAGCTCCACGTGCAGCTGCCGGAACACCGGACCGTAGGGATCGCCATGGCCGCCGTGCAGCACGCCGACCAGGTTGATGACGGCGTCGTGCCCGGCCACCAGGCGGCGCAGCGTGGCGTCGTCGTGGATGTCGGCCACCTCCAGGTCGAGGTAGGGCAAGGTGGTGAGCTGCTTGGCGGTTTCGTAGTGGCGCGCGGGGACCAGCGTGCCGACGCCGTCCGCCGCCAGGCGCGCCAGCAGGTGGCCGCCGATGAAACCCGTCCCGCCGATGACCACCACGTTCGCATCGCGCATGGCCGCCTGCTAGCAAAAACGTGCACAAAAGTGTGCAGCGTTCTCTTCCTGCCCCGAACCGTCTTGTTGACCGAACTCGTGCCTGGCAGGCGTGACTTTCCCGCCTCCCGCCGGCACCTGGCCGGCGGCAGTGCCCGGCGTCGTCGCCGGACTCGCCACGGGTAGCGCCGTTGCCGCCGCGAGGGCGCCGGTGGCGAGCCGTTGCAAATTGATGGCCGCGTTGACGTCGCGGTCGTGGTACGCGCCGCAGCCGGTGCATGTCCAGACGCGC
>NZ_JNNN01000031.1:0-56760 GCF_000735635.1 Massilia sp. LC238
ACGCCAGGCCAAGTTGCCGACCGCAGCGTGGATCAATCCGCCAGCCACGGAGAAAAAAGCAGCCTGAACAGGAAAAATTAGACGCTCACGATTCCACCAGGTGTTTCAAATTCATTGACACGTTCCGCGGCTCGGACTGTGGGCTGATCCCAACCCGATCGCGCCTTGGTCGTTCCGTCGCAGCGAAAGGCGTTAAACTACCGCTGAGAAAATTGGCGTAAGCCCCGCACCGGCCGGATGCCGGATTATCAGGAAACAGAATGAAAAATTGGATGAAAGGCTTTGCCTTCCTCGCCGTTGCTGCGGCGCTCTCGGCCTGCGGCAAGCAGGGCAACGAGTACGTCGGCAACTGGGAGGCCAAGCAATACAAGAACCGCACGGTCGCTATCGAGCGAAACGGCGATAACTTCGTGATCAAGGCCACCGAGCCGTCGATGTTCAAACGCGGCACTCTCGATACCGAGGTCAAACCGGCAGTCTATAAAGACGGTATGCTCGAAGTGTCGACCGCCTTCGGCGCCATGAAGGTCAGCTACGTCAAGGACACCGACACCTTGCTCATGCCAACGATGGGTGGATCGATGGAGTATCGCCGCGTCAAATGAGACAAATACCAAACCAGCTGCATAGCTGGCGACTCGCTTCAAAGCAGTCAGCCAGCTATGTAGCATGTTTGCCAAGCAGAACTAGTTGTTGTAGTATCGTCCTTGTCGCCATGCGGCATAGTTGTAAAAACCAACTTCTCTTTGCTCCGCGCAGAGACGAGTTCATCAAGACTCCCGCGTTTTAAATCACCGCCCTGCGGTACGCTGTTCATTCGAACCCTACCTTCTGCAAATCTTCGCGTTGCCGGAACCTCCTTCCGGCACGGATGGTGGCTCCTGTGCGCTTTCCGGGAGCACCACATGAAGCTGAAAAACCGTAATCCTGCCAAGTTCGTTGGCCGTACCATCATCTACCGCCATCAGGCGTGGAAAATCGATTCGGTATCCGCTGACAAGATCCACCTGAGCAAGCCTGGTCTCACGATCAAAGGCCAAATCGGGTTGCATCAGTTCGCAGACTGCCGCCTCTTTCCAACGCGCGAAGAAGTGATCGCGCAGTTTCCAAAGCTCATCCGCGCCCTGGGCCGGGTGTGCAAGCTCTCGCAGCTCGATGCAGCTGGCGCCATCCGCGGCCAAGTCACGACCGGCTCCTACTACATGGATTCGGAAGCACTGGCGCTGCTGGGCGGCTCTGCTAACGCAATGGACCTCGCCTGGCGCGGTCGACACAAAGTGCGGCGCTAACCCGCTGCACACGTAGTTCCATAAACCAGGGGCGCTTCGGTGCCCCGTTCCATTTTTCTACCACCTGGGTGAACCTTGCCCAGTGGGGCAGGTTCGTCCTTTCTCAAAGGATTCGCCATGTTCCAACCTGAGAAAAACTCCCTCAAGAACGACATCGCCCTCGTGCTCGCAGTTGCAGCGGCAGGGTTCAAACTCGTCGACAGCAAGTCTGTCGATACCGACGACGGTGCGTGCTGGCACGCCACTCTCGCACACGGCCGCACCAAGATCGTCACCGTTTCGGACGGTGGTCATGGTGGGGGCACTGAATCGCGTTACCACGCAGCGCACGCCGCCGCCCGAGCTGCCGACAAGGCAAGCCTGGAAAAGCTGTTTGCCATTCCCGAAGTCACCGCCGTCGTGCGCAGCGATCTGATGTACAGCCTCGACCTGAAGAAGGAATTCGACCGGGAGGCCAAGATGACCGATGCCGACTACGCCGCGGCGAAGGCCGACATCGAGACGCGCACGCCAGTCCCTACCGACGAGACCATCGAAAGCCTGATCGACAAGCTCGCGCAAGCGACCAAGTTCGTCGAAAAGATCAAGCGGGCAATGAAGACGAAGCTGGTCTTCGTCTTCGAGGGCGATGATGCGAAAGGCGCGTATGTGTCGTGCGCGATTCCAGACACCCCTGCAAACCGTATGCGCCTCCGCAAGGAACAGACGAAAAAAATCGACTACTTCATGGCCGACCTGTTCGGCGCCACCAACCAACCGAGCGCAGCCTGATGACGAAGACAGCCAAGGAATTGCAGGCCTCTTTCGGGCGCCGTAAGCCGAACCGCGAGGAAACCGAAGAGTTGTACCGGTTGCGCGACCTCGAGGTCGAAGCGCTGGCCAAGCAAAGCGTCATCACGATCGCCGATATCCAAGCCCTGGAATGGGGTGGCCGGTTCAAGATCGCCAATGAGCACCTGGACAAATGCGACGAGCAGGCGCGTCATGCACTCGTGCACGATCAGCACCACGGCGTGCGCTCGGCTGCCGTGCTGTTCAAGCCCGCCGAGAAGCCAGTACCGCCAGCGGTGCCGTCACTGCCGGCGGCGCCAGCGAACGTCGCTGACGTCGCGCTGGCGCTGATGAATGGGAAGAAGCGCATGCCCACTTCGTTCGGCTTGAAGACTCAAGACGGGGTGGAAGACATGATCCTCTCTACGCATCCGATCGGCACGCTGGAACGCGCCGCAGCCTTCATCGCAGGCTTTGAGGGCGACGAGCTGCAAGAAGGCGTGGACGAGCTTCTCGCTGAACTGCGCGCTGCCATCAAGCCAATCCGATAAACCATCCAACAGACCGCCTTACCCTTCTGGGTAGGGCGCGTCCTTTTAATCCTCCGCTTATCACGGCTCCATCCGTGATCAGCGTCATACCGCTTTCCTGTGCCGACCCTCGGCATCTACCTTCCGGCCTCTGGCCACCTACTGCAATCGCCTACGTCGCTGACGATGCGGCGACGTTCAATTGGAAGAACACACATGCAAACCACTACCGCAGCAAACACCGACCGCGCTGAACAACTTGAAGCCTTGGGTTTCACTGGCGAGGCCGACTACGCCGAGCACCAGGGCGTGATGCAAAAGATGCGCGAGTTGACCAAGCAGCAGCTGCGCGACACCCGCGCCGCCGTTGGCCTCGAGCTGGTGCATCTGTCGGAGACCGGGCTTCATGCCGGCCGCCGCCTGTGCCTGGCGCCGAAAGACCAATCCAGCCGCAGCGTGCACGCGATCTACGCACCTCTCCACAATCCCACGTTCCTCGCGAATGTGTGTGAGAAATGCCTGCATGTCTGGGTGCTGGAAGCGTATGAAGATGGCGAAGACGTTCCTGACTATCTGGTGGAGGCGCGAGCAGCTGCGAAGCTGGCCGCAGCCAAAGCAGCAGCGAATATCGTAGGCGAGAAGGGCGGCCAGTGATGGCGGCCCCGATCATCATCGATGACGCCGAGGTCGAACGCGCACTGGCCGAAGATAAGGTGTGCGCGCGCATCATGGCCAAGCAGCTCCGGCCGCAAGCCGGCGACCTGGTTGGCGTGCGGCTGAACCTCAATATCTGGAAGTCGCGCAAGGTGCCGGTCCAAACCCTCCATAAGGGGAATGGCGCTGGCAAACATCGACAAAACGCCGGGTTCTTCAACGGAACCGTCATGTGGTACCAGAAGATCGTCGTCGTCCGCGATGCATTCTTCAATGTCGGACAGATCGGCCGCGAGAAGATCGCATCCGGCATCGAGAGCAAACACCCTATCGCCAGCGTCGACGGCGTCCTTGTGGACACCGCGACGCCGAGCTTTGAGGGGATTGAGGTTCGATTCGAGCCACATGCAACCCACCTGTTCGTCACCCTCGACAACCGGGCGATCCGCTGGGCCGAGGAAGTGACGATCTACGCGCACCGCTGCTACTGCAGGGGTGCGATCCTCTACCACACCGAAATGACCGCGCCGCCCAAGGCCGGCCCATCGCCTTCCATTGCAATTCTGTAATCACGCCGGCGACCTGGTCGCCGCGCGAGCGGGTAACCGCACGCAAGTAACTTGCCGCACCCGCGGCGCCATCCTACAAAGCCCTGTCGGGCATCCACAGAAAGCATCTCATGCAAACCATCACCACCCCGCAACAAGCTGCCTCCAACGTCGCACCCTCGGCCGAAAACCGCATCATTGCCCGTGTCGTCCTGCAGATCTGGGGCGGCCGCAAAGGCAACGATGCAGTCTACGACTGCGAAAAGGAAATCGATGTGACGGACACGATACTACTGCTCGATCATGATGTCGTGATTGAACTCCAGGACAGCTTCGACAATACCGACGAGATCGGCCACAAGCACGTCAACCACTCCGGCCCGCTGGAAGTCTACGTGACCGCATCCATCTGCCAGTTCTTCAACGTCGCACGCGTCGAAGACATCACCCTCGCTGCGTTCGAAGAAGCCCGGCGGGTCGTGAACCCGAAGCCCCCCGAGTTCATCCGGACAATTGTTGAAATGGAAGTTACCGCCAAGGTGCTGCCAGGCGGCGACCGCGCCACCGCGCTCGAGAATCTGTCGATCGAGGTCTCGTCGCCTTCTGAAAACGTGATCGTGACCCGCGCCGCGCGCATGAAGCCCTCGGGCGATCGTGCGCTGGTGCTGGTCGCGGCGGATCCGTCGCTGCCTCGCTTCATGCAGCTGATGGCGCTGTCGAACGCGATCAGCATCGACGACGGCGCGCTCCTGACCGACTGGACCCGGTCGGCGTGGATCGGCGAGCCGATGAACGAGGTGCTGCGCTTTGCCTGGACTGACGGAGAGCTGGACTACTCGGCGGTCTTGACCGAAGAGGGCATCGAGACCGGACAGTTCGATGACAACGGCCGGTTCTTCGTGCACGACAGTGAAGGCACGCTGCTGTTCGTGCGGTTCTTTAAAGTCGAACCCATCGGCCCGAGCAACCTGCGTAGTCTGCACTAAAAAAACCCCTGCAGTGGTAGCGCGCCGGAATTCCGGCCTGCTACCCCTTCGCATCTACAACCAGGCCCCTTGAGGGCCTTTTTCATTCGGAGAAACCCTACTGATAGATCGTTGTTCAAATACAATATCTTAATAACCTACGAACATGAGAAACCTTGATGGAAATGCTTACCAATCTCTACAAGCGAGTTAAACCGCATCTGCTGTTGTACATGATCTTCCTGGTCTTGGTGCTCTATGCCGCTAGTTGGGGACTCCACTACTTCACCACCTGGCAATGGCTTGCCGATACGCTTTCGCAGGCTGCGACAGCCATCATCGTCAGTGGTGTTTTCGCCAGCCTTCTGAAATCGTACCAATTTTCCGAACTTTTCAAGGACGAACTGAAGGGATTCTTCGGGGAGCCGGCGATCATCGAGAAAATGCGCGAGATTGCAATCTTTGGTCGAGCTGGTGATGATGTCGTTCACAAGGCAATGGAGCACGTCCTGGTGATGACGAACCCGGATCTTTGTGCGAGCTTCAATAAATCAGCGGCGAGGCTTGAGCGGGTCCGCCATGACTACTCGCTGCGCAATTTCGTGCGGGAAATCACATTGCTGGATTACGATGCGAGCACTGGCCGAGTCAAAATTCGGGATATCATGGCCACTTCGCTGCTGGTTGCCACGAACACGAACTTCTTGACCTCAAGTGAAGGCGAAGGCTTCGAGGACAAGAAGGTTGTGACCTCGCTTACCTTGAGCACTGACGGCGGCATTGCAGCGTGTGTGAAGAACAAGTACTCGGTAGTGGAAAACGGCTCAGTTACTGTAAAAATTCCGGTGTTGGCTGGCAAGGACTACAGGATCACGCGTGTTGTAGATCAAGAGTACGAGCTGCGCAAGGACCCGATCATTCAGCAGGAATTTGCTCGCTTCGTTGACGGAATGACGCTCAAGGTCATCAACACTGTTCCCGAGAAACTGGACTTCACCGTTCGCTTCTTGAACTTTTCAGACCAGGTCGAGCCCGATGTCCTGCCTGGCCCAGGAAACTCGACCATCACGAAGACGTACACCTTGGATTATTTGACATTCCCGCTCCAAGCGTTTATCGTTACTCTTACAAACAAGCCACAAGGAGAAGACAATGAAACGAAGCATTGACAAGATCTAAGCCTCATTGCGAGCGTAATTGACTTCCTAAGCCCCCAACCGATTCGGTCGCTGGGGGCTTCTGTTTTTGGGAACCACCTTCGAGAGTTCAGTACAAAATGACGACTCAGCCTTACGCCTCACGACTGCTGAGCGGCGCCGCCGCGCTATGCGCGGCTGCTGCCTTCGGAGGCTTCACCTTGGGCTTCGGCGCCGACGATGGTGGGGCACTGGCGCTGGCTTGTTTTATGGCCGGGATTTCGCTGTCCCTGTGGCTCTGGATGCGGTGCGGCCGCCTGGAGCAAAGTCGTGTGGGCTTCAATCGCTTCATGGTGCCGATGTTCTGCATCATGGCTGGCGTGGCGCTCTACAGTAACGCGTCGTACCTTTTGTGGGGCCTGGGCTACCCAATGGCGATCCGCGCTATTGAAACCGGCGCAATGGAAGGGCGTGCATGGCTGCCGCCCTTAAACTTAGTTTGGGCTGTGTTGTGCTGGTGGGCCATCGACAAGCGAAAGAAGAGGGCTTGACGTATAATGCGCGCCCGCCCGCCCGGCCGGTAGCCGGGATTCACCGAAGGGAGCGAACATGGCCAATGGTCGAAACGACGCAGTCCAGATGGACGAAGACAAACACCGTGAAGAGTGCGGCAACATTATTGCGGACATCGCCGCTAACCTCGTGGCCGCTGGCGACATGGGCCGTAAGGACGCGATCAAGGAAGGTGTAAAGTGGATTAGGAGCAGCCGTGATGCAGCCGGTGACGTTACGGGAACGCTCGATACCGAACTCGTGTACCCGAAACCGTCGAAGCAGGCACCGTCCGATCAAGTCTACAAGATAAAGCAGGAATTGATGGACGAAGCTCAAGAAGCCGCAGAGGATCTGTAACTAGGACCTTGCAGCCCACATGCCGCCTCCATGTGGCATGTGGGCGAAAAAGGATGTTGCCTCATCGAAAGGTGATGTATCATTGACCCTGTCGCTATGCGGCATTGTTGTAAATTCAAACTGCTTCTCCGTCCAGCTACGGACGAGCAATGCTCAAATCTTCCTAAGCCGACTCTCGGCATCTGATTTAGCTGCGCCACCGGCCAGCTTCTTCTACAACCCATCGGGGACCTGTCCCCGTAGGGACAGCGTTCCTCCTTCCCGGAGATACGCAGCATGAATACCATCAATGTAATCGCAATCGCAAACAGCCACCTCGAGGGCGAAATCGCCATGCGCCGTGGCCACGCCCTGCGTAGCTTCTTCAAGCGCCAGAGCCGCCGCCAAGTGCGACAGCGTCTGGCGGCTGAACTGCGCGCCAACATGGGTCATCATCTCGCGGAAGCGGGGGAAATGATGTCCATGCGCGCCGGCGACGTCGACCGCAACCCGGTCATGGCAACGACGGCGACGATCATCGCTTTCCCGAGCCAGGAGCAACGCACTGCTCGTTCGGTGCTGGTCGTGCGCAAGTCGGCACGTTCGCCATTCGAACGCAAGCAGGTACACGTCGAGTTGCTGGCCGCCTGATCGCTCAATCGCAAGATTGCAGCGACCATCGTGGCCAACCTCGGCATCACACAAAGATCCCAGCTGTGGCAACGCGGGTACCGGCACGGTAACCGGTCAGATCACCAGTCCGAAATTCTGTTGAACATGCCCCTCGAGTATTACGAGGGCGTGGCCGAGGGAGTTCGCGACTGGGGATTCGACTGTTTTCCCGACTACTGCCCCTAAGCAGCGCCACCGCCTACAACAACAGCGCCCTACCGATTTCGGTGGGGCGTTTCCCTTTTCGCAGGACCACACCATGCAAACCACCACCAATCTGGCCCGCGCAGTTCAATCGACCACGGGCCGCACCTTCCAACTCCGTCCCGCCTGCCCAAGCGACTGGGCTGGGGAATGGCCAACCGACCGCAGCGGGGATATTTTGATCTCCGAAGCACCAGGCAGCGTCGACGGAAGCGTCTTCGCATACTGGCTCGGTGACAAGACCCTGACCTGTGACGGTGTTCTTCCCGCGATTCAGGCGCACATGGACGACCACGACGTGGTCGGTGTCCGTGTGATCTTCGCCTTTCCCGAAGATGCCCACTCGTCGCTCAAGGTCGACCTGGCCGAAATGAAGAAGCGATCTGCGACAACGGGCCTGCTGGCTGTGCGCGAGGGCATCCGCGTTCGCGTCCGGACCAACCAGGCACGCATCGGAGGCGACAAGTATCCCGGCCGCGAAGGTATCGTCCAAAGCGATAACGGAGTGGCGCCGGACTACTGGAACGTACGGCTCTCCGCTACAGCGCGCGCACCGGAACGTGTCGAGCTGTTCAGCGTCGACGCGCTCGAGGTGCTGACGACAACCGAAGAACTGGCCACGCTGCCGCCGATCTCCGGCAGGCAGTTTGCGGACCAGCTCGACAAGGCTGAGTCGCTGCTGTTCGCCGGCGCATCCTACGTCCTGCTGCCGCACCAGGTAGCCGGGTTGAAGGATGGCTGGGCGATCAATGCGGCCTACCCCAATGGCTCGCACAAGCAGTTCGGCCAGCACCATCCGCTCACGCGGTCGCTGGCGCTGAAAGTGGCGGCACAAGACGCAATGGACTGGTGGCTGAACCGCCGTGAGGCGCAGGCACAAGTAACTTTCGGCTGATCCCGACCACAACACATACAACCCTAGTGGGCTATCCCACACGGGGTAGCTCCATATCTCTACCGGAGCATCACAATGCCTTATTCCTGCGCGGACTTCGCAAGCAATTTTATCAACCACCTTTTCGACAGCGGGCTGATCCCCGCCGCGGTTGCCGGCTCCGACGACCTGGAGTTTCAGGCGACCGAAGCGATGGCTGCCATCACCGACCTCGCCGCGCGTGCAACTGCTTCGCCGGCGCCAGTCACCAGCTCGGCGAACGCCACCGGCCCCGCACAACGCCAAGCACGGTCCGCCCAGTTCATGACAGAACTGCTGGACGACCACGAAACCCTGACCGGCATCGGTGAGCAACATGGAATGCACACGCTGGCCGACTGCATGTACCTGCTGAGCGCGATCCAGAAGGGCACTTCGATTTCGGTCGAGTATCCGAGCGAATCGCAGGTGGCGGACATCGTTAAAGCCCTGCCTTCTGGCTCCCTGTGGATGACCTACGTACACGAAGTGCACGAGGTGACCGAATGAGCCGCATGACCCCAACGCAGATCCGCGCGCTCGCTACCGTGAGCCTCGGCGTCATCGAAGCTGTTGAAGCGGGCGGCGAGCAGGGCGCTCCTGCAGGTGTCTTGTATGCCGCAATGCAGGCACAAGGCGGGACGTTCAATCAATTCCTGGGCGTGATGGGAACGCTGGTTCGACCCGGTTACCTCACGATGGAAGACAACTGCTATTTCAGCACCCCTACGACGCAAGAACTGAAAACGAAACTGACGAACACCCTCGCGGCACTCGCCAGTTAAACCCCTTTCGATCCAGATGACACACCGGCCTTGCGCTGGTGTGTCGCACTGGACTGCTTTACTGACCTTTGCCCTCCGCATAGATGAGTAGATGCACCGAATTCATACGCCGGCATCCGGCATCTCATATCCGGCCACAAGCCGCCACAACATTCGCCATCGGGCATGCGCCCGATTGGGCCGTCCCTTTGGCCCACCTGGAGCAACGAATGCAAATGCAACAGCAACCCCACACCGCCAGTACCCTCGGCAGCAACATCGCAGACCTGTTGGCGATTCTCGAAGGTGAGCCAGCGGTCGCAGTGAAAGTCCAACCTTCCACCCACAAAACTTCAATCCAAGAGCAGGGCATCCAAACACTGCTTGCACTGATCCGGCGCGGCCATCCTCTCCATCTGCGCTTCAGCGGTGGCAAGGATTCCACCACGTGCGCGGTACTTTTGATTGAGGCCGTACGACGCGCGGTCGCCGAGGGCATCACCACCACGCACCACATCTCAAGCAGCTCTACAGGCATTGAAAATCCCGCTGTCGAACAACACCTGTTCGAAGTGCAGGGCGAGATGCGCAGGCACTTCGCTACGCACTCGCTGCCGATCGAAGTACACCTAACACATCCGTCCTTGGCATCGTCGTTCATGGTGACGACCGTCGGCCGCGGCACGCTGCCTCGGTGGCCCGAAAATGGCGCTGCCCGACAGTGCGCAGCCGATTGGAAATACCTGCCGGCGCAGCGCCTGGCCACCGAACTGGAGGCACGGGCACTGGAGCAGACCGGCCGGGAAATCATCACTGTTATCGGTACGCGCTTCGACGAGTCCACGGCACGCAAGGCCCGCATGGAGCGCCGTGGCGAGTCGTCGGTTGAGCCGGTTCGTGGTGAGTCCGGAGAGCTCGCACTGAGCATCATCGCGCTGTGGACGCTCGACGACGTGTGGAACACGTTAGAGGGACTCCTGGAACCGGAAAGCAGCCCGTATCTCTCAGCCATTTCGGTCGAAAGCGCCCACCGTCTTTTTGCGATCTACCAGGACAGCAATGATGGCGTTTGCGGCGTAGTCCTCGGAGACGCTGGCAATCGTTCCGCGTGTGGTTCGCGCACAGGGTGCGCCTGGTGCACGGTAACAGGGGAGAAGGACAAGAGCATGGAAAGCATGCTCACTCTCGAAAAGTACGAGTACATGCGTCCGTTGAACGACTTCAGGAAACTTCTGATGGCTACCCAGTTCGACTTGGACACACGCGAGCTTTTGGGACGCAAGTTGAGCGCTGCAGGCTATCTGCCGATCAGGCCCGATGTCTACTCGTTCGACTTCCGCCAGCAGATGCTTCGCTACCTGCTGACGATGGACGCGAACGAACGGAGCCGTGCGGAGGCAACGGACCCCGTTGGCCAGGTTAAATTCCCCCACCTTTGGCCAGGTCAAATTCCCCCAGGCAGGACAGTCCGGATTGTAGTCCATGCTCCTGCCGTCGGCCCTGTCAGTCCTGTTTGACGTCGGCAGAGGGCAGACGTGTGAGCCGTGAGGCAGCCTCCTTCAGCCGATAGCTTTTCCCCTCGAACTCCAAGATGTGCGCGCGGTGCATGAGCCGGTCCAGGATGGTGGTCGCCATGGTGTTGTCGCCAAGGTACTTGCCCCAGTCCTGCACGACCCGGTTCGACGTCACCACGATGCTGCGTTTGCGCTTGTAGCGCTGATGCACCAGCGTCTGCAGCAGTTCGCCGGCCTTGTCGCTGATGCGGCGTGCAAGGAACAGATCGTCCAGCACCAGCAGGTCGGCGTCGACCAAGGTGCGCAGCTGTTGCCGCTGCTCGTCCTCGCTGCCCAGCGCGTAGGCCGCGAACGCCCCATCTGCCTCCAGGTAGCGCACGTTGTGCCCTTGCAGCGTGCCCTGGTAGGCCACGGCCTTGGCGATGTGGCTCTTGCCCGTGCCCGGTCGGCCGATGATCAGCGCGTTCTGCCCCTCGGCGACGAACTTGAGGGTGTGCAGCTCGAAGCACGCAGCCCTTGGCACCTTGGGGTTGAAGCGCCAGTCGAAGTCGGCCAGCGACATGCGCTCATCGAGCCCACTCTGCTTGTAACGCCGCTCCATCAGGTGCGAGCGGCGCCGATCAAGTTCATCCTGCAAGATCAGCGCGAAGGTGTCGAGGAAGGGCTCCTGGGTGGCCTGTGCCTGCAGGATGCGGGTGTCGAGCGTGGCGCGGATGCCGGACAGGCGCAGCTCGCGCAGGGCGCGTTCGATTTCGTTCATGCTCATGCTCATGGTGTCTCCTTGGTCGTATCAATGGCGGCGCTGGCGGTGGCCGCGCGCGCAAACAGGTCGGCGTAGTCCTCACCTTCGCCGATCAGTGGATGGTGCTGCTCCAGATCCAGCTCGGCCTGCAGTGGCGCGTCGATCTCGGCCAGCGCTTTGGCCAGCAGGCGTTCGGTGAGGTTCTTGATCGACTTGTAGTTGCGTACGTTCTCCTGCAGGGCCTGGGCGCATGCCTGGTCGATCAGGCGGCGCGGGAAGCGCTTGGCCAAGCCCACCACGCCGCGCAGCTTGCGCTGGCCCACCCTGCCTTCATGCTCGAACCATTGCTGGCACAGCGCCAACGTGGCGTCGCCGATGTCGCCGGCCTGCGCCAGGATGCGGCGCGTCTCGCGCGAAGGGTTGAAGGGCCGCTCGTCATCGGGCAGCAGCACGCTGCCTGGGCGCTGGGCGCGAGGATGCGTGCGCAGCAGGGCCAGCGTGAGACGGTCGCGGATCTCGACGTGGTGATCGAACAGGCGCACCAGCACCCGGCTGCCGATCTTCGCCGGCCTTGCCGCGTAGCTGCTATGGTCGATACGTACGCACGTGTCGTCGGCGACGGTGCGCTCGCACTCGGTGTAGTAGCCGAAGCCCTGCAGCGGCAGCGCGCCCAGGTGCGCGCGCTCCTCCTGGAACATGGCCTCGACCTGGCGCTTGGCACTGCCGTGGATGCGCGGCGACGCCCACTTGGTCTCCCACTGTTCCAGGAACGCGTTCTGCTCCTCGATGGTCTCAAAGCGCCGCCCCTTGAGCGCGGTGCTC
This sequence comes from Massilia sp. LC238, assembly GCF_000735635.1. Classification (NCBI taxonomy): domain Bacteria; kingdom Pseudomonadati; phylum Pseudomonadota; class Betaproteobacteria; order Burkholderiales; family Oxalobacteraceae; genus Massilia; species Massilia sp. LC238. Next base: position 12,416 of record NZ_JNNN01000031.1, read on the forward strand.
TGAGTGTGCTGGATCGCGTTCTCGACCGTGCCCTTGCGGTTCGGGTCACGCACCCTTGCAGGATCGGCGACGACGCCGTAGTACGCCAGCACGTCTCTGTAGACGGGGTTCAGTTCCGGTTCGTACAGGTCGGGCTTGATGACGCCTTCCTTGAGGTTGTCGAGGACCACATAGGCGGTGGCGCCGCCAAAGTAGCGGAAGGCTTGTTCGTGCAGCTGGGCCCAGGTCTCCTTCGACGAATTCCACACCACGCGCCGGAAGCTGCGCCGCGAGTAGCGCAAGGTCATCACGAACAGGCGCGGACGGCGGTAACGGTCACTGCCGGGGACGCGCGTCAGCGCACCCTCGCCGTAATCGACCTGGGCCTCCTCTCCGGGCGCGAACTCCAGCCGGTCGAACTGCTCCGGTTCGCGTTGCACCAGCCGGCCGGCGAAGCGCTTGACGCTGTTGTAGCGGCCCGTGAAGCCGAACTGGTCGACCAAGTCCTGGTAGATCGACGTGTAGTTGCGGCGCAAGCGTAGCTGGGCCTCGATGAAGGCGCGGTGCGGCTCGCACAGCGACTGCGGCCCTGTGTCGGGAGCCGGTGGCCGGGGTGGGGGAATTTCAACCGGTGTGCCGGTGGCCGGGGTGGAGGAGTTTGCCGATGCCGGTCCGGTGGCCAGGGTGGGGGAATTTGGTTCCGGTCCGCTCTGGCCCAGTGCCAGGCGCCGGATCGTTTTACGGTCTACCCCGGTGAGCCGGGCTATCTCACGCTGGCTGGTGCCGGTGGCCAGCAGCGTGGCCACTGTGGTTCGTTTGTTTGGTTTCAAGACGTTCACCCTTCCATGCCCCCTTCGTGGTCGAAGGGGTAAGGTTACGTCCTGCCAGCGGGATTGCTCTCCGGCGACCAGGCGCCGGCTTTACGGCGGCGCTAAGCGGTCAGGAGGTGGGGGATTTTGACCCGGCCAGGGGTGGGGGATTTTGCCCGGCCAACGGGGCGGAGGCAGCGATTGTCACCGGCCGCCTGCCAGACACCAAAGAGAATAGGCTGATGGCATCCCCAACGTTCGAGTTGGTGAGCCTCACGCAGCTTGTGATGATCGACTACCACTGGTCGAATCACTATGCTGCACTCAGCGCGTTTCCCGCCCTGCAGATCTGGTACGACGTAAATGTGCTTGGAAGGCGTTTCGCGATTCCGAAGCGGCAGAAGGCAGCCAAGATTTCCATCCCAATCAAGCGATGGCTAAAGGTTGGGAATTACGACTATGCGGCGCCGTCTGAGGGTATGCGCAGTTTCAGTAATGAGCTGTGGAATAAGCACCTGCACCCTGACCGCTTGTTCACTCACCGCGAGGTAGCTGGAAAGCGAACGTCCTGGTTCGAAGAGACGGAACAGCTGAGCGTCGACGCGGAGCGCGCATGTGAGTTCATCACCTGCACGTATCCCGCAATGGCTGTCGAGTGCAACCTGATGCCGGCATCTGAGTCCGCGTCGTTCTGGCTCAACCAGGGCATCGTGACACTGCCAGCCGGCCACGCTCATCGGTATCAGGAAATGGCCCTTCGCAACCGCTACATCGCGAATCTGGCCGAGCGCTACAACCTGGGGCCTGTCGAGTTGAACGAGTATTTCCGCAAGAACTCGATCACGAACGCGGAACACCAGAAGCTAATCCCGCCGGACCGGCAAAACGACCTGTTTACCGAAATGGCGCTGGCTGCGTAGCTCCCAGCAACTCCAAAAAATAACTTGGCTGAATACACTTAGGCCAACCACAACCTCTTCAAGGAGAAAACTATGGCCTCGCCATTTCTGAGAGAAGTCCCGACCTGGGGCTACATTGCATTCGCGGTGCTGTTCACACTCCCGGTGAGCATCCCGGTAGTGAACATGGTTCAAGCGCGCCTCGAGTTCGAACGATGCACTTCTGCCGCGGCCGAATGGGAGACGGACACCGGCAACGGGCGGCTATTCGCTCAAGCGAACACCGGCCATTACGGCGTGCTGTATGCATCGTACAAAAAGGCCTGTCCGAACGGCAGCTTTTTAGTCGACGAGAGCAGGGTGCCGGCAGCGATAAAGAATGCTGCGGACAACCTCGTGCAAAAGTAACTTTCAACGACCCCGCTTATGCGGGGTTTTTTTTTGTCTTCGTTCTCGATCCCTCTAGTCATGCCAGCGTCGAACCATCGTAATTGGCTAGCGACAGCTGCTATGTAATAAGCCCGCGCCTCAGTACATGACGTTCATCATATTATCCCGATCATATTCGCCGTCGGCCCGCCATTAGGTCGTGACGCTTTTCCGAGGACGTCGCTTACCATCTTGCTATGGGGCACGTTTCAGGGTAATCTGGCCCCATACTGCCTCTGAACAGAACTCGAAGGAAGCCTAAAACGAATGGCGAAAGCACCCTATATCGAAGAAGGCCGGTTACGGCATCTGCTGAAAGTCGCCGCCGTCTCGGGCGAATCTCCCTTGCGCAATGTGGCCCTTCTCACGACCGTCTACGGCACGGGTATGATGTTGACCGAGATTGCCAGGCTGCCGCTCCGCGCATATCTGAACGGCGACGGCTCTATTCGCGTGAAGTCATGCGTTGATGCTCGCATCGCGTACAACGGGAAGGAGCGGCCGATTTACTGGTCTAATTCCAAGGTGACGAGTGCGATCGACGCCTACCTGGCATATCGTTCCGCCCATCGGCAAGGTGTTACGCCTATGGCCACGGCATATCGTGGCCTGGACCCGGACGGCCCGCTCTTCCTGACCGGCGATGGCGAGCCTTACAAGCTCATCGAGCGCCGCACAGGCAGCGGCACGCCAAGCTATTCGTGCGATTCGCTCAGCCAACTCTTTCGCAAACTACACCTCCAGGCTGGCATTGAAGGCGCGAGCGCGATGTCCGGCCGGCGCACCTTCGCAGTGCGCCTAGCAAACAACGGCTACGATCTTCGGCACATCAACGAGTTGCTAGGTCACGAAACTCTAACGGCCACGAAGCGCCTGATTGACGCCAACCCTGTACGGCTTGGCGCGATAGTAGCTCGCGTAATCTAATAAAACTAACGGACGGGCATTGTCTTAGTAACGCACCGTTACTATAATGTAACGGTCACTAGCAGTTTGAATAGGAAGGGATGTTGGTGCAGAAAGAATTTTTTCCGCGAGCACTGCGGGCCCCGTGGCCTGTTGAGTTTCCCGATGTGGTGATTCATGCCAGTGAGACCGCTGTAAAGCAGCATCCTGCGTACGCTGCAGCGAAGGCGGGCGATGTTGAAGCTGCCGCGCAGCTCGTGATGGATAGCGTAAGCGATGAAGCAATAGGGACTTTGATTGACATAGGGAGCGCCTGGGAACCAGTCCTAATTAGCGTGCATGCAGAAGAACGCGTGGGAGTTAACGCGATTCCCGAAGTTATGGCTGATCTGTTGGTGATCTTGCCCCGCTATTCCCGGACACAGCCTGATGTTCAGTTAGCGTCAGTTTCCAGAGCCTGACGGCGTCGCTCTTTCCTAAACATGCGTGGCGATTTATAGCCAAGTGCCGAGTGCGGATGCACCTCGTTGAAGTGCCTGAAGGCATCGGGCAACTGGGCAAGCACGGCAGCGCCGCTAATGCGGTCCATGCAACCGACGTAATCGCGTTTAAACGTGTTCACGAAACTCTCTGCCATGCCATTCGACTGCGGGCTGTTCACTGGTGTATGCACCGGCTTGATGCCCAGCTCATGGGCCAAGGCGTGCGTTTCAGTTGCCCGGAAAGCGCCGCCATTGTCACTCAAGAATTCAACAGTGATTGTCCGCACATCGGTGCTACCAAAACGCGTTTCCACGGCCTCGATCATCATGTCGCGCACCGGTTCGCCAGGCAGGCCGCGGCCAATCCAGGCACGCCACGCGATGATCTCGCGGTCGCAGCAGTCCTTCATGAAAACGCCAGTCACGACTTCGCCGTTGTCGCAGGCAATCTCGAAGCCATCAGAGCACCAACGCTGGTTCGATTCCTTAACCATCACTTTGCCATCGTGAGCACGGCCGCTGTCACTACGCCTAGGCGATTTCGGCAGCAGCAAACCCTGCTGCTTCATCACGCGGTACATGCGCTTGTGATTTACGGGCGGCAGACCTATCAAGCTGCGCGTACGATTCACCAAGGCGCCGGCACGGCGATAGCCGTAGGTCGGCAGCGCGGTGATCTCGGCGCGTACAGCGTCGGCAATCATCGCGTCAGCGACAGGATCAAGCTTGACGATGGTGCGCTTGTCGACCCAGTTTGCAGGTCGGGCAAGAAGGTCAATCACGTGCGAGCGCGCTACACCGAGGACAACGCAGACAGGCTTTACTGCCCGTCCTTGTCCAATAAGGGTGAGCGCGCAATCCACTTTTTTTCGCGAGCCAGCTCGACCGCTTCGCGCAGGATCTCCGCCTCCATCGTCTTCTTGCCCAGCATGCGCTGCAGTTGTGCGATCTGGGCGCGTGCCGCTGCCAGCTCACTGGCCGGCACGACCGATTCACCAGAATGCACCGCGACCAAGGCGCCTTCTCGCTCGAGCTTGCGCCAGTTGAACAGCTGGCTGGCACTGATGCCGTGCTTGCGGGCCACCAGCGATACGCTCATGCTTGGCTCGTACGTTTCCTTGACCAGCGCAGCCTTTTCCTGCACTGACCAGCGCCGGCGTCGCTCTTCGGACACCGTCACGACTTCGATGGTTTGCTTGTTACTAGTCATACTCACAGTCTTATTCCTATCCGTAAGGATACAGCATCGACTGTGTCTGGTGAATCAAGGGGCTATCTCAGTTGGGCCACATGCTCGACTGGGAAGTTGAACGAGACGTTGTGCAAGCGAACGTGGTCAATCATACCGGAGCCAGCGGCTTTTCGAGACTGGCGAAACAAGCGTTCTTTGAGGGGATTGTAAAGCCTGAAGTTTTTGTCATTGTGGACGACTTCATCGGGCAGGGCGGGACGATTGCGAACTTGCGCGGCCATATTCAACAGCAAGGCGGGCTCGTGCTGTGCGCAACGACTCTAACTGGCAAGCCGCACTCGGCATATTTGCATCAACGGCCTGAACAACTTATTGAGCTAAGGAACAAACATGGTCAACTCGAAGAATGGTGGAAAGAGCGTTTCGGCTTCGGATTTGAGTGCCTTACGGCCTCCGAAAGTCGTTACCTCATCAACACTGAAACAGGCGAAAGAATCCGCGATCGCATCGAAGCAGCGGATACTGAACAGTAGAGGCCAATCTGTTCAGTATGTCGTTCAAGGGGAACGGAGGGCGCCAGTCGGAACGACTCGGGTGTTGTCCCGCGAAGAGGTAGATTCGCTTCGCGAAACTAAGCGTCAGGTAGCAACGCATGTTTCACGTGAGTTTGTAGGGCGTAAGCGATAGGTGGCTGATGACAAAACCGATACAAGGACTATTCGAGCGGTGGATGACGCTAGAACGCGCAGCTGGGCGGTCATTAATCGACATCCTTACTGACTTGAACGCAGCGGCCGGCACGAGCTACAAACACAATTGGCCCTCAGTCGTAGCATCGCGAAACTTCGAGCTCGAACGCTGCCCCGTGGCAGTGAGGCGCTACATGATGCGCAAAGTCCTTGAAGATGAGTTGTCAGGTTTGGGTATCGACCTTACGAAGAATAAGCTCGATAAACTCGTGATCGCGTTGACATAGTAACGTAGCGTTACTATAATGATGTTTATGGGCACGGTGAGAAAACACCTTAACTGAGACGGAAAAGGCCCAACACTACCCACGCCGCGCTCGACGCGGCTGTGGCATTGAGAGCGGTGCTAACCTAGTGCCCCGAACCGGCCGGAAGCCGACAAGGAAGAATTCAATGTTGATTCGTGTTTTCGGGAATACCTACTTGAATCCCGATGCAGTCGGAAAGTTGGAGATGGATGTCTCAGTCAACGACGAGGTGCGAACCACAGTGACGCGAGTGTTTGATATGACCGGCCAGCACGTTTTGCTGGAAGCCGCAACGACGGTATCGGCTGGACGAGAGTTGAGCGAACGCGAGCTGCAGGCTGTGCGCCGCGACAACGAAGTGCACAGGCGAATTCGAGTCGCCTTATGCGAACGCCGTGACGCTGAAACTGCCGCAGAGGGGTGATTAAGCACTGACTGATTCAAACGAAGCCGCTGAGCGTTCAAACCGAAACCCTAGAAGTTACAGAAGATATGAACTTTATTCTCGCAGCCGTCGCATGCACGATCATCGCGGTACTTGCTTACACGGTACGTCGGCAGTACCAGTCCAGTAAAAGTATGGACGAATATCATTTGCACCTAGCGGAAGAAATCGGCCACTTGCGCCGCCAGCTTGGCGCCGTTGCAGCGGTCATCGAGCGTAGCGGTGGCGGCGTCGAAAAACGCATTCGCGAGCATCAAGAAATCGTCGCGGCAATCACGACCCGGCAGCCTACGCTGTTCAACGACGAGCCGGGTCTGCAACACTGGCTGAGCGCGAACAACGAATTTTTCAATGCGCTGAAGTCTGCTGCGGCCGGCGAGCACGTCTAACTACGGAAAACAATGTCCACGCCATTTCTAGCAGCATTTGTAGTTGCAATCTTCCTGTTGGGGGTCTTAGCTATCGGCGTTGGCCCAGGTAAGCAACGTGAGCGAATTGCATTAGTGGGCTATGCGATAGGGCTGGTCGGGTTAGCATGGTCATTTCTGACCTGACCTAAACAAATGTACTGATGAGCTAGGAAAAGCCGTCCGGCAGTTAAAACGAAACTCTACGAATCACGGAAAAAATGAGCTCCTCTATCCCACTTTTTGATCGGTGTCACGAACCCCAAACATTCAACTGGGCAAAAGCTACAGAGTTTGCCGATGCATTTGGCCTGCAACCGGTCGTCCACAGATCGAGCATCGGGACGCGGATCTGTTTCTGCTGCCCAGTTGACATCAAGCCGTTCTTCTACATCGGCCAGGACGCGGATATGCTGCCCAGCATTTTCCGTGATGAAGCTGCTGCACACGATGTGATGAATCGGCACGGCGTGGCTCCATGGATGACCATTGATGAAAGTGTCGCTGCAAACGAAATCGCGACGTTGATGCGAAAGATTAGTGGTGGAAGTCTGAAGAACGGATCTCCAGAGCCTGACCCTTCGCGTTCCTGATATCTGAAAAGGACGAGCCGCTATGCAGGTTGTACCGCATCCCAAACTGAAGCGTGACTATCGCGGCCGCACCGTTCGCACCACGCGCGAACTGACCAACGGCTACGTGAGCATCCCGAAGGGTGCGATCGCGACCGTGACCGGACAATCGCCGCGCGGCTCAACGCTGGTCTTCGAGGCCTGCAGCTGCTGCACCATGAAGCCGATCATCAGCCGCATCGCTGCAGTCGATATCGAATTTATTGAACCGCTGGCCTCGGCCGGCTGACCCCGGAAAACATGCTCCCGAAAAGCGCTCGAGACTCCATCCAGAAGGCAAACGATATCGTCAACGGTCCTTGGCCGCCTGTCTGGAGATATCCGGTTCCATCGCAAGCTGATGCAGTGTGGGAAGTCCTGAAGCCAGCCAGGGGCGAAATTGAGGGGTGCACCAAGCAACCGTTCCAGCGCTTGCCGAATGAAACACCTGAATCGATGGTGAGTAGGGCTCGTGCAGGTGTGTATGACGCTGTACTACAGCCACATCCTGTCGTCCCTGGGCCCGCAATCTAAACGCTACCGGAAAAGCCGATGAAGCCTACTGACCCCGACACGATCACTCCAGCCGATCAGGCAAAGCTGATTGCGGTGTATATGCGCCTATGCCCGGATGACCAGGTGACGGACGACGATCCGCGCCGGTCGGTGATTGCTGCGGAGATTTTGGACGTGGGCCGTGCGCCGAGCATCACGGCCGCGCTTGAGGTGATCGAATACTGGCGGCAGCCGGCGGCATGGGCTATCGAATTCGTGTCTTCGGTGCGGCGTTCTGTGGGCCGCATGAAGCTGCAGGCGAACTAAAGGAAAAGCCGGTCGGCAACTAAACGAAACTCTAGCAATTACGGAAACAACCATGCTCATCCTCTCTTGGCTCGCCTGGACCCTTTGTACGGTGATGTGTCTTGCGAAGGTCTGTAGGGCCGCCTCAGCGAAGCGGCGTATGCTTGATGCGGTTCTCGTCAAGCCTACCGAACAATTGTCACAACCCGATCTTCGAGTGCTTCTCTCAGGTGATTCACGCGACGCGATCGAACGACACAAGGATGCCATGGCGTTCGCAAACACCGCCGCCGCGCTGGCCGTCGCGTTGATCGTGTTGATCGCGATAAGCACGTTCTAACCGTTCATCAAGGAAAACTCATGCTCTTCAAGAAAGCAAATGGACAGGTGAGCGACGTCGATGTGTCGAAAGCGTCGGTCATGATCCTCGGCCCATCGGTCGGCGCTGAGTCGATCCTGTCGCAGTTCACCAGCGGCGAGATCAACGGTATGTTGCAGTGGGCACGAACCCATCGATCGGCAAACGGGGCGATCAACCTGGTGAACTGGCCGGGATGGCAGGACGCCTGCGAACGCCTGCACCTCGACGCCGGCCGTGCTCGCGAAGTGGCTGCGGCCCTGCTCGCACGCCTGGGCACGTCAACCCTGTAACCCTCGGAAAACTTTCAAGGCCGAGCATGTGAGCATGGAGAAAATGGCTTTTAGCTGATGCGGGTAAACGTCATGCAAGACCGCATCTAATCGTAGCGACGGCTACGTGACAGCGAACGAACCCTGACCGGGGCTGCTTTGACGAAGGCGCCGGAATAGTAACCGGCACGAACATAACGTGGAAAACGCAAGATGGACAAGGAACAGATCGTCGAGCAGTTGAGGGGCGGCTACGAGCTGTACAACCGCGGCACAGGCTGGTGGCTCAATGCGCCCAAGCGTGCGAGTGGCGCGGCTGACGCCGTCAAGGTCGACGACGACCTGATGAACGCGCTCGAGCTGGACGGAACGCTTCGGATCATAATGCTGACGCGTTCGATGCGCGCGGAACTGCCGCAGTAGGTCGCACATGGTCGAGGGAGTTGATTACTGCATCGATGTCTCAGCGGACGGACGGACGGTCTGGGTAAACGGCGCTGACGGATCTTGCATCGGGCGGTTCAGCAAAAGGTTCGGTCTGGACGTGCACAAGACGTTGATCGAACAGATGGGTGGAGGAAGCCAGTGCTTGCACTGCACGCACGAACCCGCGGGGCCGGCTGCATGGGATGACTTTAGGGCGCAGATGCAGCTGCACTACCGTATCGAAGTACCAGCTGATCTGATTAGCTGGAAGTAGAGGACTTAGATGGCAATCAAAACGACTGGCGCCGAATTCTGGCGTTTTTACAACGACGACAAGTTCTGGCCCGATGGGGCTTGGCACGACGATACCGTCATGACGGTGAACGGCGAAGTGGTCGATGACTACACCCGCGAAACCATTCCCGACAATGCGCAAGTGGTTGTCGACGGAGGTGTGATTTTCTTAGACGAAGGTGGTGATCGCAGTGTGAACTTCGACAGTCACTTCCGCAAATGGCGCAAAGCCCAGGATACCGTGTCGATCGTCATCGAGTGTCCGACTGCGTCTGCTGATGCTGTGAAGGCCGCGATCAAGGCGGCCGGTGGCAAAGTCATCTGAACCCAAGGAAAAATAGCAATGCCACGAACAGTAGAGACCATCGTAGCGAACCACCAGGCCGCAGCAGCACTTCGCGCTGCGGGCAAACCGATCTGGCCTCGGCGGGTCGACATCAAGTCGATCATCTGTGAGGACCAGACCAGCGAAGATCCGGCCGTGATCGCGTCGAAGGCGAACCGCATTGCGGGCCAGCTGCGCCGACATCTGCCGGCGGCCGTTCTCGATTGCACTGACCCAGATTGTGACTTCGACTTCGTTGATGCCGTGGAGATGATGGAACAGTGCACAGTGGAGTCCCTCGCTGGCGACTTGGAAAACGGCGTCGAGGCCGTCGAGATGTTCAATGGCTGGCTTGAAACGGTCTACGACTGGGCAGACGCTGAGCGTGTTTGGCTCGGCCACTGAAGCCAAGGAGAACCATGTCTGATGTATTCGAACCAAGAAACGAGCCTGCGAAAAGCATCTATCTAGCTTTTCAGGCTGAGGCGACGAAGCGCAAGGCGCGACAGGTCGAAGAGTGGGTCAAAGCGGAGCGCGCTGCCGTACACCGCGAATGCCTGCACCAGGCGCAGAAGCTCGGCTTGGTTCCTCCAACGATGGAGGAGGTAGCCGCGGCCGAGCGTTATGCGATGGGCTCGATTGACTATGGCGCCAAGTGGGCCTACCAGCTAGTCCGGGTGATGAAGCCGGTCACCAGCTCGGCAAACTGAACAGGACGGAAAAATATGGATATGCCCAAAGCAGAGTTAGACCTAGATTCCGAGCCGTGGGTCGTTAGTAGACGACGTACGATCGACAAGCAAACCATGATCGACATCATGTTGTTTGTAGAGTTCCAGGCGAGACGGACTGAAATGCTCGAGCGAGCTGGTTTCACTGATGATTTCTGTTCAAGCGACAAGATGTTCGACTACGTGCTCGATGCGCTTGGCGCTCCTGCAAACGGCGAGCAGCTCATCCAGAACGGCGTGACCCGGTACTTTTCGAGAGAGTGGTTCTACCAGCTTTTTTACTCGGACTATATCCTCCAGAAAGGTGAGAATGGCCTCTCTGTCGCTGAGGTCCTGAAGCAGATCGTACAGGAGTTGGCTTCCGATCTCTCTGCGCATTGCCACGCGGAGCACCGTGGATTTCCGGTTCAACGCATCGTACGGTAGCGCTAGGAAAAGAGCATGAATATTACGCTACCAAATTGCCCGAAATGCGGCCATGCCGAAACGGCTCCCGTCCGACTCGGCATGAGCGCCTTGCCTTACCAATGTCCAAACTGCCACACGGCGTTTAACCTGGTGGTGGCGATGTCGGACGTTTCGCAGCTGCGGAACGCATACACGAACTCGCACGCCGACGAAGTGACGGTATCGGCCAATTGTAAGATCGTCTTCCCGTCACCCTAACTGTCCCGGAAAACGACATGGCCACACCTACTTACTCCCCGGTCGCATACTGCTACTGGTCCTGGCGCGTAGCGCCGGGGAAGCCGTGGGAGAGGGAAGACCCGGCACCGAAAATTTGTCGCGCCAGTATTGGCGAACGCTGGGTGACGGTGTGGCTTCCTCGCGGCGCGAAAATCCGTGTGCGTCGGCCGCGCTTCCAAGCTGATCGCGGGGAGTACAGCCATGTGTATGGCCAGGATCGCGACAACCTTATCGAAATTCGTGTTCCCGACGCGGCCCGACCGCTCGAACACGCTTAAGACGGAAAAGTTAGTTGATCGGCCGGTGTGAATTTCGGAGAGTCTTCCCCTATACGTCGTCAACTATCATGTTCGCCTTCGCCTTCGCCTTCGCCGCGCTCGACGCGGCATTGGCATTGAGAGGGCGGCGCAGTGCTGCCTAGCGAAAGAAAAAACGAGTATGTCCCACACAAGCCTCACTCTAGAGTTCGACGACCGACTGACCACTATTTCACACTACTCTCATTATCCGGAGATGATGGTAGCAGTCGGTGATCTTTACCGAAACGCTACTCTGCGTATCTTAGTCCTGGGCGAAAGCCATTACGTTGATCAAGCCGAGGCATCGAATCATCCTGACCTGTGGTACGAAGGCCGAAACATCTCGTGTGTGGCCACGATACCTTATATCTGTACGCGCAAAATTTTCGACAATGCCATCAATGGCCGTAAGAAAAGTAAATCGAAAGCGATTTTCCACTCGTTGGCGAGCGCACTTAGGGCTAGTGGAGTCGTCGGGACCTTGCCTGGCAGCCCGTTGCAGTCGATAGCGTATATGAACTATTTCCAACGGCCAGCGGAAGAAAGCGGCAAATCGCTGAGGGTCCACCCACGCGATGTCATCGAAGCTACGAGCGTTGTCAACGAAGTGGTTTCGATCTTGGAACCTCAATTGGTCGTCTTTGCTTCAAGACTCGCATGGAAGCATGCAAAGGCTGGCTTGGCTGATCAGTTGCAGCAAGTAGGTATCCACACCTTGGACGTTCCTCATCCTGCGACATCTTGGTGGAATCGGCCGTCACAACCGATGAAAGGACAAACAGGTCGCCAGCGATTGGTCAGTGCCATCTTAACGGCGTCATCAAACAGTATGGCCGATCGAAATACGAGCACGAAAAGCTAGGAAAAGGCCCAGCAGCACCCGAAGCCCGCCATGAGCGGGCAACGGCATTAAGAGGGTAGGCACGGTGCCGGTCCAGCGAACGAAAGCGACACATGAATACGAACGAGCAGCAGTGCGTCGGCTCCATCCGCCTGGTGTACGCCGACACGACCAGCAATGAAGTAATCACGCTGGGCGGCGCCGGTTTCATCACCCGCGAGGAAGACGATGCGGCATGGGCGAATGTCCCGGCCTTCGCCGGCGCAACCAACCTGGTTGCCGATCGCCTCGACGCCAACGGCGACATCGTTGACGACAAGCCGGTGTCGGTCGAGACGTGCGAAATCCTGATGGGCGCTTCGATTGAGCAGCTGATCGCCGCTGGCCGCGCCAACCTGGCCGGCGAGCTGGCGAGCGCATAACTGGACCGGAAAACGACATGAGCGACAAAATCAAAATCCGCGTGGCGATCAGCACGCAAAAGATCAACAGCGAGTGCGTGGTCGAGCTGGAGTTCGACCGGGCCGAATGGGAAGGCATGACCGACAAAGAGAAGGATGACGCTTGCCGGGAGGCTGCGTTCTCGATGATGGAATGGTACTGGAACGAAGTCTGACGCCGAGGAAAAGGCCCAGCAGCACCCGTAGCCCGCCGTCGAGCGGGCATCGGCATTGAAAGGGTTGGCACGGTGTCGGCCCGTCGAACGAAGCGGAGAAGTAGATGCGAAAACCTTTGACTGTCCCATTGAGCCTAGCAGATAAAGGCCAAATCGCAACGGCAGTTATCGTCGTTGTTGCTCTCGTGTTCTGGATCGCGTCACCGTGGGTAATCTCAATAACGGCGTCGCTGGACGCCATCGTGTTGCCGACGCCGTTTGATCGCTTGTCCATGGGTAGCGTGGCCTATGGCATCCTCGCAGCGTGTCTACTGACGAGCGCCCCCTCGGTGTACCAAGGACTATGCACGGCCTTAGTCCAATCGCGCGCCCTGGTCGTCAACCACGACTAAGCACGGAAAAGCATGAGCACCTACTATTACCTCGTGTGCCTGGAAACGATGCAGTCGGTTGAAGTGGCCGCCAGCATCGGCGGTATGGACGGCGGCAGCGTCCGGTCAACCCAAGAGCCGAAAGCGCTCGCAATGTTCTGCATAGCGCACGCCGGGATGGGCGTCGAAATGATGAACGACGACCAACTGGAGGGTCGGAAAATGGATCACGGCGAGCTTACCGAATGGACCGCCGCGAACGCTGAGGAACGTTTTAAAGCAGTGGCCGGCGAAACCCCGCCGAGCTACGACTAGACCAGCGGAAAAGGGCAAGAGCGATAGGCGGTTTGATCGGCTTGACGGCCTGGTACTTTGACCGCGAGCAGGACTAAAGGAAACACCCAGCAGTAACCATGCCGCGCTCGACGCGGCTGAGGCATTGAGAGGCTGGCATCGTGCCGGCTGCAATAGGAGCAGCCATGACATATCAACGGACAAAGAATGGAAACACATTCACACTTTGGATCGCGATCGCGGTTGTACTCACCGGATCGCTCGGCTATCAGCTGAATAGTTATGACAGCGATACAATGGTTGCCGTATTGGGCGCTCCGTTTCGACATGCGGTCGCATCCAAAGCAATGTTTTGGGTAGCGGTGTTCACGATACACATTGGTGGCTTATTGGCGTTCTTAATGGAAGAACGTCGCATCAAAATCCTATGCACCAGCGCGTTCGTATTACTAAGTGCATACGTAGCGGCGTTCCTGGCTGTAACCGCTCCCTAACGATATCGGAAAAGCGCCGCGTGCGCCCGACAGCCGGCCGGTAGCCGGTATTGTTTGAAAGATGAGTATGACGAACACCGTTGGGTTCTGTCGCATTAGGGAACGTCGACGGGTCAATCGGGTAAACTGCGGCGCCCGAACCCAGGACGAATCGATATGCTCAACTTCAAAGGGATGCGTTTTCCTATCGACGTGATCCTGGTCTGCATCCGTTGGTATGCAGCCTACCCGCTGAGTTACCGGCACCTCGAGGAGATGATGGAAGAGCGCGGCGTGTCGGTCGACCATTCGTCGATCAACCGGTGGGCGGTTCGTTTCCTGCCGCTCATCGAGAAGATGGCCCGGAAATACAAGCGCCCCGTCGGTGGCAGCTGGCGAATGGATGAGACCTATATCAAGGTCAAAGGGGTCTGGAAATACCTCTACCGCGCCGTCGACAAGCAGGGCAAGACTGTCGACTTCCTGCTAACGGCCAAGCGCGACATGCCTGCAGCGAAGCGCTTCTTCGAAAAGGCGATGGGTGCGAACGGCAATCCCGACAAGATCGCGATGGACAAGAGTGGTGCCAATAAGGCGGCGATCGACGAGGTCAACGCTGGTCGCGACGTCCGGATTGCGGTACGCCAAGTCAAATACCTCAACAACATCGTCGAGCAGGACCATCGCGCTATTAAGCGGGTGACCAGGCCGATGCTCAACTTCAAATCGTTCCGGTCCGCCAGTTCGGTGCTGGCTGGAATTGAGCTGATTCACATGATCCGCAAAGGTCAGTTCGAGATCGACGGCGCCGAGGCGATGTCGTTCGCCGACCAATTTTCTGCGATGGCAGGAGTGGTCCGTCCAGTGTGAGGGGCGCAGCTCCGTTTTCGGCCAATTTCCGCCGTTTGATCAACAACGCGACAGAACCCGATCTATGCACCCATGGATCGCGGATTCCCGGAGGATGGCATTCTCGCGACGACTTGCGGCACGCAGACATGGGCGATTGCTGATCTGGACGTTGAAGCCCTCGAACGAAACCAGGAACAGGCCCAGGTTGCGGTCGATCGTGACTGGGACGGCCAGATGTTGCCTGCACTGAGGAAGGCTCGGTACTCGGGTCGTCAGGTCGCCTAGCCGGTCTCATCTTGATAGCTTCAGCTCGATGAGTTGGCTTAGATAGGCCATATCTATCTGCGCATAGATTTTTCCAGTTTGACCGGTTTTGAACTTGCCCCGATGCTGTCGATACATGCAAGAAATATTCATTGATTTGAATGTTTTGCGCTTCTTGGGAACAAATCTGTACTAGCCTGTAATAGTGCTCGAAGAGCACAGAATTTGTGGCGAAGTTCGGCCGCATATACTATGGTGGAGTATTGTATAATGGGGCGGTGTACCCAAGTAGAGAGGTGTTCGATGCCACACAGCCCGGAAGAAAAGAAGCAAGCCCTGACGCGCATCCGGCGCATCAAAGGTCAGGTAGCGACTCTTGAGCAAGCGCTCGATGCAGGTGCGGAATGCCCTGCAATTCTTCAGCAGCTTGCGGCCGTTCGTGGGGCAGTCAACGGATTGATGGCAACCGTTCTGGAGAGCTATCTGCGGGAAGAGTTTCCCAGTAGCGAAATCAGGAGCGATTCGCAGAACAAGTCCATTGACGAGACCATCTCTATCGTCCGCTCCTACCTGCGGTAGATGCACCAGGGTGCCCTCGGTGAGGGCAAATTTAGTTAGCTAGTAAAGGAAGCGACATCATGAAATCACGTGCAGCAGTTGCCTTCGGGCCAGGAAAGCCGCTGGAAATCGTCGAGATCGACGTCGAGCCGCCGCGCAAGGGCGAGGTGCTCATCAAGATCACGAACACCGGCGTTTGCCATACCGACGCCTTCACCCTGTCGGGCGACGACCCCGAAGGTCTCTTCCCGGTCGTGCTGGGTCATGAAGGTGCGGGTATCGTCGTGGAGGTGGGTGAAGGTGTGACCAGCGTGAAGCCTGGCGATCACGTCATTCCCCTCTATACCGCCGAGTGCGGCGAGTGCCTGTTCTGCAAGTCCGGCAAGACCAACCTGTGTGTCGCGGTGCGCGCCACCCAGGGCAAGGGCGTGATGCCCGATGGCACCACCCGCTTCAGCTACAACGGCCAGCCGATCTACCACTACATGGGCTGCTCGACCTTCAGCGAATACACGGTGGTGGCCGAAGTCTCGCTGGCCAAGATCAACCCGGACGCCAATCCCGAGCATGTCTGCCTGCTGGGTTGCGGTGTGACCACCGGCATCGGCGCTGTTCACAACACGGCCAAGGTTCAGCCGGGTGACTCTGTGGCCATCTTCGGCCTCGGCGGCATCGGGCTCGCTGCGATTCAGGGGGCACGCCAGGCCAAGGCAGGTCGCATCATCGCCATCGACACCAATCCAGCGAAGTTCGAGCTGGCTCGTACCTTCGGCGCGACCGAATGCCTCAACCCGAAGGACTTCGACAAGCCGATTCACGAGGTTCTCATCGAGATGACCGGTTGGGGTGTCGATCACACCTTCGAGTGCATCGGCAACGTCAACGTGATGCGCTCGGCACTAGAAGCAGCACATCGTGGCTGGGGCCAGTCGATCGTCATCGGCGTGGCTGGTGCAGGCAAGGAAATTTCGACGCGCCCGTTCCAGTTGATCACCGGTCGCACCTGGAAGGGCTCGGCTTTCGGCGGGGTCAAGGGCCGCACTCAACTTCCCGGCATGGTGGAGGACGCAATGAAAGGCGAGATCGATCTCGCCCCGTTCGTCACCCACACCATGGGCCTCGACGACATCAACAAGGCCTTCGACCTGATGCATGAAGGCAAGTCGATTCGCACGGTGATCCACTACTGACCGCCCACTACCCATTCAACACCAACCACCAAGGAAATTAATCATGTCCACTCCTGTCATTTCTGGCGATGGCATCTTTTCGCACATTTTTATCGGCGCTGCCGACCTTCAGAAGTCGGTCGCGTTCTACGACGCCGCTCTGGGTGCTCTTGGCATCAAGAACCTCGGTCCTTTCAACAACGGATGGGTACTTTTCGGTCGCGAAAAGCCGGCTTTCATCATCGCCCGTCCGGGCAATGGTGAAGCGCCCTCCAGCAACGGCGTGACGATCGGCTTTGCGGCCGCCACTCCCGCCGAAGTGGATGCCTTCCATGCTGCCGGCCTTGCCGCAGGCGGCACCGACGAGGGCCAGCCTGGCGCACGTGGTCACCTGCCGGGTGCCTATGCGGCCTACCTGCGTGATCCGGCGGGCAACAAGGTCTGCTCGTACACCTTCGTCTGAAAGCAAGGAAGCTGAGGGCGTTCTGAAAGGGCCAGCACAAGCCTCTATACGGCGAGCCTATTAGACGGACCGTGTAGAGCGGTGCCTGCTCATGAAGATCGGCCCGCAGCCATGTGCGAAACGCATGGCTGCGGGCATTTGCTTTGAAGCGTGTTTTTCAACCAATGAGAAATGAGGTCGTTATGCAAGAGCCGGCCAACATCAATGCGACGACCGTACAACCCGCCCCGACCGCCACCGTGTACGGCATGCCGGCCTATGCCGATCGTGCTGCGGCCGTGGGTGAAGTGCATGCGCGCCCGCATCTGTTGATTCAGGCCCCCCGCGGCATATTGCAGCTCGCTTTCATGACCGAAGGCGATCAGGCCAGGGATCAGATGGCGATGAGTGAGTTGTCTCATCGCTTCGGCGTTGCCGAGCCCGACCACGCTACGCCGCTTCACGGCATGACATGGGATGAGGGAGACCTGCACTGTGAAAAGCACACCGAGTTCTCAACGTATCTCTGGTGCGCTTCGCTGGATTCCGAGACGGGAGAGCCGTGCGGCGAAAATCCGTTCAAGCATGGATTTGTTCCTCCCGGCCCGGTCGTATCCGGCATCCGTTTGAGACTTCTTCCATGGACGCCGGAAACGGAGAAGGAGGCCGATCGCTTCGATCCTGCCAGCCTGTGCTACTCGCTGGTGGAGAACGGCTCTGCCGCCATCCTCACCGACTTCCGACAGGATGAGGATGGCCTGACGCAGATCCTCGTCCTTGCCCGCGATTTGACCCCGGCGCGGGCGGGTGCGCTGGCTCAACGTCTGCTGGAGATCGAGACCTACCGTACCTTGGCGTTGCTGTCCTTGCCGTTGACGCGGTCGATGACGTCGGAGCTGCGGCGCATGGAGTCGCGCCTTGCGGCGATCACCGACGAGATGTGTACGAGCTTGGTGGAACGGCGCGACAGCGACGTGCTGCTGTCCGAATTGACCGGCCTGGCTGCCGAACTGGAAGCTGGCGTTGCGGCGAATCTCTATCGCTTCGGCGCCAGTCGTGCCTACTACGAGATCGTCGAGGAAAGGCTGGCAGCGCTTTCGGAAGAGGCCGTATCCGGGTACTGCACCTGGGCGGATTTCCTGCAGCGTCGCATCGCTCCCGCCATGCGGACATGCCAATCCGTAAAGGAGCGCCAGACCAAGCTCTCCGACAAGCTGACCCGGGCCATCGCGTTGCTGCGTTCCTGGATCGACGTCGAGCTTGAACGCCAGAACCGCGATCTGCTTGCGTCGATGAACAACCGGGCCAAGATGCAATTGCGCCTTCAGCAAACCGTCGAAGGCCTGTCGGTCGCGGCAATTTCTTATTACGTCGTGAGTCTTCTCGGCTATTTGCTCAAGGGCATTCCGATGGTTCACGACAGCGTGGCGCCGGTGATGGCGGTTCTGGTGCCTGCGGTGATGCTGACGATCTGGTGGATCGTGCGCAGGATCAGACACGCCCACGGCGACACGGCAGCGGAAGAGAAATCTTCCTGACGAGCTGCCGTCCTGGCGCGCGAGAGCTGCGCCGTTCCTTTGAACATAGGAGAACTACATGGAACGCATCGAACATCACGCCAGCTTTGATGGTTGGCAGGACGTTTATCAGCATGAATCCACGACGCTCGGTTGCACGATGAAGGTCGGCGTCTATCTGCCTCCGCAGGCACAGCACGGCAAGGTGCCGGTGCTGTACTGGCTTTCAGGCCTCACCTGCACCGAGCAGAACTTCATCACCAAGGCCGCCGTCCAGCGCTACGCGGCCGAACATGGCATTGCCGTCGTCGCGCCCGATAGCAGTGCTCGCGGCGAAGGCGTTGCCGACGATCCTGCCTATGACCTCGGACAGGGGGCGGGTTTCTACGTCAACGCCACACAGGAACCCTGGGCTGCGAATCATCGGATGTACGACTACGTCGTGCAGGAATTGCCGGCGCTGATCGAGGCCCACTTTCCCGTGACAGCGGAGCGGAGCATCAGCGGCCATTCCATGGGAGGACACGGCGCTCTGGTCATCGCCCTGCGCAACCCGGGCCGTTATCGAAGCGTCTCGGCCTTCTCGCCCATCGTCGCCCCCACCCAGGTTCCCTGGGGGCACAAGGCCTTCGAGGCGTACCTGGGCAGCGATCGGGAAGTGTGGAAGCAGTACGACACCGTGGAGCTGATTCGCACCGTGCAGGAGCGTTTGCCGTTGCTGGTTGATCAGGGCTTGGGCGACGAGTTCCTGGAGAGCCAGCTTCAGCCCGACCTGCTGCGCAAAGCCTGCGACGAGACGGGGCACCCGCTCACGTTGAATCTGCGCCCAGGCTACGACCACAGCTACTACTTCATTGCCAGCTTCATTGGCGAGCATATGGCACACCACGCATCGGCGCTGAAACGCTGAGAGAGGAGATCAGGTCATGACAAAGACCTCCAAAAACCGACATCACGTCGTCATTATCGGAGCGGGCTTCGGCGGGATCGAGGTTGCCAACCAGCTTGCTGGTGTCGAGGTCGATGTGACGATCATCGATCGGCGCAATTATCACCTGTTCCAACCCTTGCTTTACCAGGTCGCAGGTGCGTCACTTTCGACATCCGAGATCGCCTGGCCTATTCGCTATCTCTTCCGAAATCGCCCGGAAGTGAACACCTTGATGGCGGAAGTGGAAGGTATCGACCAGGACGCGCGTCAGGTCATTCTCAACAATGGAATGCGGCAAACCTACGACACGCTCGTGCTCGCGACAGGTGCTACCCATGCCTACTTCGGACACGACGAATGGGGGGCTTTCGCGCCGGGGTTGAAGACGCTGGAAGATGCCACGACCATTCGGGGCCGAATCCTCGCGGCTTTCGAGGAAGCTGAGCGCACGAGCGATCCTCAGCAGCGTGCCGCGCTGCAGACGTTCGTCATCATCGGTGGTGGTCCCACCGGGGTTGAATTGGCCGGAACCATCGCCGAGCTGGCACGAGACACGCTGGCGCGTGACTTCCGCTCGATCGACCCGAGCACATCGCGGGTTGTACTGATCGAGGCTGGCCCGCGTCTGTTGTCGGTCTTTCCAGAGGATCTTTCGGCCTATACGCGCCAGGCACTCGAAAAACTCGGGGTCGAGGTCGTGCTGGGTACTCCGGTCACCGAATGCTCGGCCGACGGCGTGGTGTATGGCGGCAAGCCCCTTTCGGCCAAGACCATCGTCTGGGCCGCCGGAGTCCAGGCGTCTCCCGCAGCTCGCTGGTTGGGCGCTGCGTCTGATCGTGCTGGTCGAGTGGTCGTTGGCCCTGACCTGACGGTGGCCGGTCGCCCGGAGGTCTTCGCCATCGGCGATACAGCCTCGTGCACCATGGCCGATGGGAAGCCCGTGCCGGGCATCGCCCCGGCCGCCAAACAGCAAGGGAAGTACGTCGCTAACCTGATTGGACGGCGTTTGAAGGGCAAGCCCGCTGACGGGCCTTTCAAATACCGGCATCAGGGGAACCTGGCCACCATCGGCCGCAGCCTGGCGGTGATTGACATGGGGCGGGTGAAGCTGCGTGGTGCCTTTGCGTGGTGGATCTGGAAGCTGGCGCACATCTACTTTCTGATCGGCACGCGAAATCGTCTCAGTGTCGCTTTGAGCTGGGTATGGAACCACAGCATCGGCTACCGCGGCTCTCGCATCATCATGCATGCGATTGCCGACAAAGAGCCCACGGCGTTGGATAAATCCGGCTCTCTGGATTGAGGTGCCCACCTTATCGGAACGTCAACTATCAGAAATGCCAGGGAGAGGAACTTGACCGATCTATTCACGACAAAGCCCAAGCCTCCCTTGGCCGAACTCCTGCGGCCCAAGACGCTGGACGAATTCGTCGGGCAACGGCACTTGCTCGGCCCCGGCAAGCCGCTGCGTCTCGCGTTCGAGGCGGGCAAGTTGCACTCGTTCATCCTCTGGGGGCCGCCAGGCGTGGGCAAGACCACCCTGGGGCGCCTGGCCGCCAGTGCGACCGACAGCCGATTCATCGCCATCTCGGCCGTGCTGGCCGGGGTGAAGGACATCCGGCAAGCCATCGACGAGGCCCAGGCCGAACTGGACAACCATGGTCGATCGACGGTGCTTTTCGTCGATGAGATCCATCGCTTCAACAAGGCGCAGCAGGATGCCCTGCTGCCCCATGTCGAGTCGGGGCTCCTGACCCTGGTGGGGGGGACGACCGAGCATCCGGGGTTGGCGGTCAATTCCGCACTGCTCTCGCGCGCGCAGGTCTATACCCTCGAACCGCTGTCCAGCGACGAACTGAACCAGCTCTACGAACGCGCACTGCCGCATCTCCAGGGCGTCACGTTGGACGCGGACGCGCTGGATCTGCTCAAGGGCTTTGCCGATGGCGATGGCAGGCGCTTCCTCAATCTGCTTGAGCAGGTGACGAATGCGGCGTCGGGCGCTGGCAAGACCGTGGTCGATGGCCAGTCCGCCAAGCTGTCCACCAGTCCATCGCTGCGCAGGTTCGACAAGGGCGGTGACGAGTTCTACTGGCAGCTCTCAGCCTTCCACAAGTCGCTACGGGGCTCCGACCCTGATGCGGCCCTGTATTGGCTGGCCCGCAACCTTGACGGTAGCGGCGACGTCAGCCAGGTGACCCGCCGCATGGTGGTAGTGGCCAGCGAAGACATCGGCAATGCCGACCCGCAGGCGCTGCAACTGGCGCTCAATGCCGCGCTGGCTTATGAGAGGCTGGGTTCCCCCGAAGGCGAAATACCGATTGCCCACGCGGCGACCTACCTTGCTGCCGCCCCCAAGTCGAACGCTGCCTATGCCGCCTGGAACAAGGCGAAGACCTTCGTCAAGAACAGCGGCTCCCTGCCTGTGCCTCTCCATCTTCGCAATGCGCCGACGAAGCTGATGAAGCAGATGGGATATCATGAAGGCTACCGCTACGCGCATGATGAGCCCAACGGCTATGCCGCTGGGCAAAGCTACTTTCCCGAGGGCGTGGCGCGGCCGGGCTGGTATCAGCCAACGGACAGAGGTGTTGAGCGCAGGCTGGGAGAATGGCTTACTTGGCTGCGCTCGCTGGATGATGGGACGCTGCCAGAGGCGGACGCCTGACCGGTCGCCTCCGAAACCGGCTCATCGCGACTTCACGAACTACAGGAACAGGATAAGAACATGTCAGCCACTTCTTTCGGTGCATCCTCGGCGAATGTCAGCCTGGGACGCGTTGCCCGCTATCTGCGCACGGAGTCTGGTGCTGCGGTGCTGCTGGTGATCGTCACGGTCGTGGCGCTGGCGTGGGCGAACTCGCCGCTATCCGATGCCTATTTCGAGTTGTGGCACCTGGACGTCGGGTTTGACTTCGGGCCGCTGGGCCTGCACATGGACCTGCATCACTGGGTCAACGACGGCCTGATGGTCGTCTTCTTCTTCCTGATCGGCCTGGAGGTGCGTCAGGAGTTCGCCCACGGATCGCTCCGGGATCGCAGCCGTGCCGGTCTCGCCCTGATCGCGGGGGTCGCGGGTGTTGTGCTTCCCGCTCTGGTGTACGTCCTGCTCGTGGGGCTGGCCGGAGGTCAGGGCCTGCACGGGTGGGGTGCGGTGGTCGGCACCGATACGGCGTTCATGCTGGGCACCCTGGCGATCGTCGGTCCGCGGCTGTCCGGTGAATTGCGTGTGTTCCTGCTCACCCTGACCGTGGTCGATGACTTCCTCGCCGTGTCCATCATCGGCATCGTCTATAGCGAGGAGATCCGGGTCGTCCCGTTGTTGATCGCCCTCGCCAGTCTCGTCGGGTTGTGGTTACTGGGGCGCACCCGCCAGTGGCGGGCAATGCCGTATGTGCTGATCGTGATCGTGCTGTGGCTCGCAACCGTGTATTCCGGCATCCATGCCTCCCTCGCCGGGATGGCCGCGGGGCTCCTGATCCCCGCCTATGCGACGCAACGTCACGGGGTCGTTGCGGCAAGACAGTTGTTCCGTGACTTCTGGCAGTCTCCGAGTGCCGCATCGGCTCGCGCGGTGGACTGCGGGCTGTCCCAGGGTATCTCGGTGAACGAGCGGCTGCACGAGTTCCTGCGGCTGCCGACAGCGCTGCTGATCGTGCCGGTGTTCGCCTTGGCGAACGCCGGGGTGGACCTGCGTGGTGGGCTGCTCGCTGAGGCCTTCGGCTCGCCCGTGACCTGGGGCGTCATCGCGGGGCTCGTGCTCGGCAAGCTCCTGGGCATCGGGCTCACCACGCTCGTCGCCGTCCGTCTCGGCCTGGGCCGGCTGCCCGAGGGCGTCGGAATGGGGAGCGTGTTCGGTGGTGCGGCACTGTCCGGGATCGGGTTCACCGTGTCGCTGCTCATCATCGGGCTCGCGTTCGGCACGACCTCCGACCTGGGCCGCCAGGCGACGGTCGGCGTGCTCGTGTCGATGATGCTCGCCACGTTGCTCGGGTGGCTCATCTTCAAGGTTGCCGCTCGCAGGTGGGGTGAGGAGAACGCCGATCTGCCGATGGTGCTTGAGCCGCCGGTCGATCCCGAGGTCGATCACATTCGCGGGCCAGAGGACGCGCAGCTCACGCTGGTGGAGTACGTGGACTTCGAGTGCGAGTACTGTGCGCACGCTACCGGTTCTTGGGAGGATCTGCGCGCCCACTTCGGGGACGACCTGCGGTATGTGGTGCGCCACTTGCCGCACCACCCGCATGGGCCGATCGCCGCGCGTGCGTCCGAGGCGGCATCGAATCAGGGGATGTTCTGGCCGTGGCTGGACTTCGTGTTCACCCGTCAGCACGCGCTGGAGCGCGAGGATCTGATCGGCTACGCCGCAGAGCTTGGGCTCGACGTCGATCGGTTCATCGCGGATCTCGACAGCCCTGCGGTGATCGAGCGTGTCGAGCGCGACCTCGCCAGTGCGGTCGCCAGCGGTGCGCACGCCACGCCGACGTTCTTCGTCGAGGGTCGCCGCCTGCGCGGCAGCTACGACGCCCGCTCTGTCACCGCAGCGCTCGAAGCTAGCCGCCGCGGCACCCGAACTCAGGAAGTCCCGTCCTGAGCGGGACGAACTGCAAGATAAGAACATGCCAAACAAGTCTTTCGGTGAATCCTCTTGTACCGCTGCGGCCAGCGGCCTCGTGCAGGTGCGTGGCGCGCGCGAGAACAACCTCAAAGAGGTGGACGTCTCCATCCCGCGTAACGCGCTGGTGGTGTTCTCGGGTGTCTCCGGCTCCGGTAAGTCCTCGCTGGCCTTTGGCACCATCTATGCCGAGGCCCAGCGGCGCTACTTCGAGTCGGTGGCCCCCTATGCGCGGCGACTGATCGACCAGGCCGGCGTACCGGACGTCGATGCGATCGACGGCCTGCCGCCGGCGGTGGCGCTGCAACAGCAGCGGGGCTCCAGCAACGCGCGTTCCTCTGTGGGCAGTGTGACCACCTTGTCCAGCCTGGTGCGGATGATGTATTCGCGCGCCGGCGCCTACCCAGCCAACCAGCCCATGCTGTACGCCGAGGATTTTTCGCCCAACACGCCGCAGGGAGCGTGCCCGACCTGCCACGGCCTGGGCCATGTGTACGAGGTGACTGAGGCCATCATGGTGCCCGATCCCTCCCTGAGCATCCGCGAGCGGGCGATCGCCTCCTGGCCCCCCGCCTGGCAAGGCCAGAACCTGCGCGACATCCTGGTCAGCATGGGCTACGACGTTGACCGACCGTGGAAGGACCTGCCGAAGAAGGATCGCGACTGGATTCTGTTCACCGAGGAAACACCGACGGTGCCGGTGTACGCCGGCTTCACGCCCGCCGAAACCCGCGCCGCGCTCAAGCGCAAGATGGAGCCGAGCTACATGGGCACCTTCACCGGCGCCCGGCGGTATGTGATGCACACCTTTGCCAACACCCAGAGCGCGCTGATGAGAAAGCGCGTGTCCCGGTTCATGGAGGGCAAACCGTGCCCCACCTGCCACGGCAAGCGGCTCAAGCCCGAGGCGCTGTCGGTCACCTTCGCCGGCGTGGACATCGGCGCGTTCATGCAGATGCCGCTGGACCAGTTGGCGGCCTTGCTCGAACCCATCGCCCAGGGCGATTTCCGCGCCCATGCAGCGGGGGCGGCTACGGACAAGGAAGCGACCCGACGCGACCGTGCCGAACGCGCGGCCTCCGGTCGCGCCGTCCATGCGGTATCGCCCGACGTGCGCCGCACCTCGGCGCTATCGGAAGAAAAGCGCCTCGCCGCGCAGCGCCTGGCCGGTGGCGTGATGGCACGCCTGCGCCAACTGCGTGGGCTGGGCCTGGGCTACCTGACGCTGGACCGGGCCACACCGACGCTTTCGGCCGGCGAGTTGCAGCGCCTGCGGCTGGCCACGCAATTGAGTTCCCTGCTGTTCGGTGTCGTGTACGTGCTCGACGAGCCCTCCGCGGGCCTGCACCCCTCCGATAGCCAGGCCCTGTACGACGCACTCGACCGGCTGCGCGACGCCGGCAACTCGGTGTTCGTGGTGGAGCACGACTTGGACCTGATGCGCCGCGCGCAATGGCTCGTGGATGTCGGGCCGGATGCTGGGGAGCGTGGCGGCCGCGTGCTCTACAGCGGCGAGCCGGATGGCCTGCGCAAGATTGCCGAATCGCGCACCGCCCGCTATCTGTTCGAGGAGATCCCCGCGCCGGGAAGCCGGGCACGCGAAGCGACCGGCTGGCTGGAACTGCAGGGCATCCACCGCCACAACCTGCATGGCGTGGATGCACGCATTCCGCTGGGCGTGCTGACGGCCGTCACCGGCATCTCCGGCTCGGGCAAGTCCAGCCTCGTCGCGCAGGCCCTGCCGGAGCTGGTGCTGCTGCACCTGGGCCACGGGCCGGAAGACGATGTAGCCGAAAGCGCCACCAGCGAAGGGCCGGCAGTGATCGAAGCGACTGGCGGTCGTCTGGCGGGCGACGTGGACGCCATACAGCGCATGGTGCAGGTGGACCAGAAACCGATCGGGCGCACGCCCCGATCCAACCTGGCCACCTACACCGGCCTGTTCGACCATGTGCGCAAGCTGTTCGCCGCCACACCCGATGCGCGACGCCGCCGCTATGACGCCGGGCGCTTCTCGTTCAACGTCGCCAAGGGACGCTGCGAGACCTGCGAGGGCGAGGGCTTCGTCAGCGTGGAACTGCTGTTCATGCCCAGCGTGTACGCGCCGTGCCCGACGTGCCATGGCGCACGCTACAACGAGGCCACGCTGAAGGTGCAATGGAACGGGCGCAACATCGCCGAGGTGCTGCAGATGACCGTGGACGAAGCCAGCGAATTCTTCGCGGGTGAAGACGCTGTGGCAAGGCCACTGCAACTGCTGCGCGATATCGGACTTGGTTATCTGCGCCTGGGACAGCCGGCGACCGAGCTTTCCGGTGGCGAGGCGCAGCGCATCAAGCTGGCGACCGAGCTTCAGCGCAGCCAGCGCGGCCGAAGCCTGTACGTGCTCGACGAGCCGACTACCGGGCTGCATGCGTCGGACGCCGACCGGCTGCTGGTGCAGTTGCAGCGCCTGGTCGATGCCGGCAATACCGTAGTGATGATCGAACACGATATGCGCGCGGTGGCGCAGGCCGACTGGGTGATCGACGTAGGGCCTGGTGCAGGCGCTGCCGGCGGCAGCATCGTGGTGGCGGGCTCCCCTCAGCAGGTGGCCCGAACGCCTGGCAGCAGAACCGCTCCGTTCCTTGCACAGGAGTTGGCACGGGCCGAGTAGCTCAGTTCGCCAAATGTTGCCAATTTTCGCGGGGCATTGATCGTCGCCACACGACGGTGGCGATCAATGCCCGAATCGCGTCATCCTTCCTGAGTCAGAGCAAGATAGGGATTGTTGGGGGTTTTGTCGCGTTAGCCGAGCGGTTGTCCCGATCGGGTAGACTGCAACGCCGCACATTGACGATCCGATATGCTCAGCTTCAAAGGAATGCGTTTCCCGATTGACGTCGTCCTGGTCTGCATCCGATGGTACGTGGCCTACCCGCTCAGCTACCGGCACATCGAAGAGCTCATGGAAGAGCGGGGCGTGTCAGTCGACCATTCGACGATCAACCGTTGGGCGATTCGTTTCCTGCCGTTGATTGAAACACAGTCACGAAAGCATAAGCGTCGGGTCGGCGCTAGCTGGCGAATGGACGAGACGTACGTCAAGGTCAACGGCGTCTGGAAGTATCTCTACCGTGCAGTCGACAAGGAAGGAAAGACCGTCGATTTCCTGCTGACGGCACATCGTGACACGGCGGCCGCCAAGCGTTTCTTTGAGAAAGCCATGCGGGAGAACGGTGTGCCGGAGAAAATCGCGATGGACAAGAGCGGAGCCAACAAGGCCGCGATCGACGAAGTCAACGACGCTATAGCTGTCCCAGTCACCGTACGGCAGGTCAAATACCTCAACAATATAGTTGAGCAGGACCACCGCGCGATCAAGCGCTTGACCAGGCCGATGCTGGGCTTCAAGTCCTTTCGTGCAGCGGCCAACGTGCTCGCCGGCATCGAGCTCATGCACATGATCCGCAAGGATCAGTTCAGGATTGAAGGCGTTGCTCGCACATCGTTCGCCGACCAATTTTATGCGTTGGCAGGACAAATCCGTCCAGTTTGAAAGCGGACCATTCCTCGCCAGCAAATCTGAGCCTCAAATCGCTAACGCGACACAACCGGCCGGGATGATGAGGGGGAGCGATGTCGCAGAAATGGGCTGAACACGGACGGTGTTCGGCGACGGCGGTGTATCAGTTTTAAATCGCTGGGACGACGAAATCTGTATCAGTTTTCAATCGCCGTTGACAAGATGGAGCGGCTACCACCGGCGCAGCCTTGTTGAAACCAAGATGCGCTGCTTCAAGCTGCTGGGCGAACGGGTGATGGCGCGCGACTTCGACCGTCAGGTTGCCGAGTTACAAGTGCGGGCTGCCGTGCTGAACCGGTTCACTCGGCTGGGTACTCCAGTTACGGTCCCAGTGTTATAAAACGAACTACAAATGGCGTTAGCTCGGCCTTCGCTCGATTTACGCAACAAAGCCAGTCACAGCTTTACTTCATATAGCGGTCGTCCGCGTCATTAGGCGTAACGTAACTATCAAGACCATGTACTTGCCTACTGAGCAACAAGTGCCTTACACTGAGCATTGCGAACGGCCGAGATCGGCCAGAAGCAGTCGCAGCAAATTAATTGCAATTTCTGAAATAATTACTTGACCACATGCTAAACAGTCAACTTTGGATTGAACCTCTCGGTAATGTTGTTGTGGTTCGAGTGAGAGGGGAATTAACTGAAAGCTTGCTCAAAGAAATACATGAGCGCGTAATTCAGCTACTGCGAGATACCGAATACACGCGCGTTCTCTACGACACATTGGAAATGGAATCACCCGACATTGACATCGCATTGTTGCAAGAAAAATTAAACGAAAAGACAAAGCAACTGTTCGCTGACCAATCTCTCCGTAAAGCCATTTTGGTTTCGAATACACGATTGGGTTATCTGTCGCGGATCGCCTTCGGACAATTTGGTGAGGGGGACTACCGTGTTTTCTATAACGATCTCAGCCACGCCTTGCAGTGGCTTGAGACGTGAACAAACCGTCCGCTTCGGGTCGGGAGCTGCCTGTCATGACAGTCCGAGATTTTGTTGGCTCGGCAACATGTTATGCTGGCTCGACCGGCCCAGATCGGCCAGGAGCGGTCGTAGCAAACGCACCCAGATCTCATGTTCTTCTAGGAGCGCTAAATGAATGATAGGTCGGATGGGCTTTGTTGCGTAAATCAGGCTCGGCCAGGGTATAAGGCGTAGGTCTGTTAGCCTGAGCAGGATGAAACCAGCTCCACAGAAGTACCGCACGACCAACTGGAAGACATACAACGAAGCCCTCAAGGCCTGCGGCTCGCTGCTCATCTGGCTTGATCCAGTGATGAAGTGGCACGGCAGGCCAAGTGGCAAGCGCGGCCGTAGCCAGACGTTCAGCGACGAGGCGATCCAGTTCTGCCTGAGCATCAAGTGCCTGTTCAATTTACCATTACGCCAGGCCATGGGGATGACGCAAAGCCTGCTGCACCTGGCTGGGCTCGACTGGTCGGCGCCGGACTACAGCACGGTGAGCCGTCGGCAAAAGACGCTGCAGGTTGCCATTGGCGCCGTGCCGACCACGACAGGCTTGCATCTGCTGGTGGACAGCACGGGTATCAAGATGCTGGGCGAAGGCGAATGGAAGACGAAGAAGCATGGTGCAGAGTACCGCCGCCAGTGGCGCAAGGTGCATCTCGGGATCGATGCGTCCACGCTCGAGATCCGGCCATGGAGGTGACGGACAACAGTGTCGGCGACGCACCTGTCCTGCCAGCGCTGCTGGGCCAGATTCCTGCTGACGAGAAGATTGCCAGCGTCAGTGGGGATGGCGCCTACGACACGAAGGACTGTCATGAAGCCATCGCGTTGCGTGCCGCGCACGCCATCATCCCGACCCGTGAGAACGCCAAGCCTTGGAAGGCAAACCGCTGTGGCGCCGATACACGTAATGACATCCTGCGGACGACAAAAAGGCTGGGACGGGCAATATGGAAGAGATGGAGCGGCTACCACCGGCGCAGCCTTGTTGAAACCAAGATGCGCTGCTTCAAGCTGCTGGGCGAACGGGTGATGGCACGCGACTTTGACCGTCAGGTTGCCGAGTTACAAGTGCGGGCTGCCGTTCTAAATCGCTTCACTCAGCTGGGTACTCCGATTACGGTCCCAGTGTTATAAAACGGACTACAAATAGCGTTAGCTCGGCCTTCGCTCGATTTACGCAACAAAGCCGGCCCAGGCGTAAATCTTTGCAGCGTTCAACAGTGCGCCTTTGTGAAGAATTTCGTTATATTCTTTCTCCTCCTAACGTCGCTGCTCGCGATGAATTTACCCTCGTTCTGAAAGGAAAATCATGAAGGCACTCGTTTATAATGGCCCGTGCGACGTCCAGGTCAAAGACATGCCGGACGCCAAGATTGAAAAGCCGACTGACGTCTTGGTCCGTATCACGACAACCAACATCTGCGGGTCCGACCTACACATGTACGAAGGCCGTACCAACCTGGAAACGGGCCGTATCTTGGGCCACGAAAACATGGGTGAAGTCATCGAGGTCGGCAACGCCGTCGAGCGCGTTAAGGTCGGCGACGTTGTCTGTCTGCCGTTCAACATCGGCTGCGGCTTTTGCGAAAATTGCGAACGGGGCTTGTCCGGCGCTTGCCTCACGGCAAACCCAGGCACGGCCGGGGCTGCCTACGGTTTTGCCGGCATGGGTCCGTACAGTGGCGGCCAGGCCGAACTGCTACGGGTGCCGTTCGGCGATTACAACTGCTTGGTGCTGCCGGAAGACGCTAAGGAAAAGGAAAATGACTACGTGATGTTGTCGGACATTTTCCCGACCGGCTACCACGCTACCGAATTGGCTGGCCTTAAGCCGGGTGAATCGGTCGTGATCTACGGCGCCGGCCCGGTCGGCCTAATGGCGGCCATGTCTGCGTTCATTAAAGGCGCAAGCGAAGTTTTCGTCGTGGACACGCACAAGGATCGTTTGGCTCTGGCCGAAAAGATGGGCGCGGTGGCGATCGACGACACCGGAGGCGCCGGCGTCGAGAAAATCTTGAACCTTACCAACGGCAAGGGCGCCGACTGCGGCTGCGAATGCGTTGGTTACCAGTGTTGCGACAAGCACGGTAAGGAAGTGCCAAATCTGACAATGAATAACTTGGTGCAGACGGTCAAGGCCACTGGCGGCATCGGCGTGGTTGGTGTATTCCTCCCGCAGGATCCAAAGAGTCCAGACGCGTTAGGAAAGGAAGGTAAAATTGCCTTCGATTTCGGCAATTTTTGGTTCAAGGGTCAGAAGATTGGCACCGGCCAAGCCAACGTCAAGCATTACAACCGTTATTTGGCAAAATTAATTCATAAAGGTAAAGCGGCGCCCTCGCAGATCATTTCACACGAGCTTGCATTGGAGGATGCACCGACTGGCTATCGGAATTTTGATAAACGTGCCGAAGGGTGGACCAAAGTCGTGCTGAAACCTAATAAATAAAGAAAATATTATTTATTGGCGCATGCTAAAAGACGATTCACAAAATTAAAGCAGGCGATAGGTTTTACAATAAATGGTTAGTTCGCGCAATTTTCTTTCATTTCGGGAAGTTAAGGAAAGAAGATTGCGCGGAAGCACTTTGCTACTTTCTAAATCGTCTCAAAGCTCGACTTTTTCCAATGATCCCGCGTAGCAGACGACTTCAATAAGTCAATCTAACAAGGCACGCGGTATTTTTACCATATCAGGTCAGTTACCCGACCCGCTGTAAATTCCATCACTCCATAGCTTTCAATGAATCCGTGAAGGATTCCACCGCCAGGGCGGAAGAAATATCGATCCGGAGACGCCCGCGCACGATGTCGCCCGGCGCGCCGAACATGGTCACCGCTTCATCGACCCCGCCCAGAATCCCTGCGACCCTGACCAGAAACGCCTCACCCTCCGCGGTGAGGCTCACCTTGCGCGTCGTGCGCTGGAACAGACGCACGCCGAGCGATGCTTCCAATTGATTAATGGCCAGCGTCACTTGGGGGCGGCCCATCTGCAGCGCTTCAGCGACCTTCGTAAAACTCTGGAGTTCAGCAAGCCTGGAAAACAGGCGCATCGATTGAAGCAGCTCCATCGACACATCTTTCTTGGTAGTGGGTACGGCCTGGCCGCGTGCGGCCAGGCGCCGGCAAAAGCCGATTATAGAGTCCGAATTGTTATCGTCGAATACAACAATCAGCTCGGCGATTCAGGAAAGCGGCAAGGCTTCGCTTTCATCTTCGACGATCTCAGCTTGGCCGGAAGCTGCTCTGTTGCGTTCTACCTTATCGAGCAGTACGAAATTGGCTTCGGCCCAATCGTAAAGTGCCAGCAAAGGCTCGACGAACTTCTGTCCAAGCTCCGTCAGCGAATATTCGACTGCGGGTGGAACCACCTGGTGCACCTTCCTCGACAACAGCTGGTCGGCTTCGAGCTCGCGCAAGGTCTGGGTGAGCATCTTCTTCGAAATTCCCGGCATGCTGCGCTGTAACTGGCCAGTCCGTAGCGGACCGAAACTAAGGACGTAGATCACCATGGACGTCCATTTGGGCGTCAATAGCATGTGGATACGCCGCGGTGGACAGGTTTCACTGATGACCAGTGGATCGGGGGGATGACGAACGGTGGAAGCCATGGTTACCTATAGGTGCCTATGATCCTAAAAAGTGCCTAATTTACAGGCGGGACCTTATGGATCAATATTACCCCACATTCAGTTTGCCCCCAAGGGCCACATTCACAAGGAACCAATACATGACTACCCATGCCACCATGCGCGCACTCGTCCTGAACGACTACGCCGACGGCAAATTCATCGATACCCAGGCGACCCGGCCAGCACCGAAAGCGGGCGAAGTGCTGGTACAGATCGCTGCCAGCGGCGTCAATCCGATCGACTACAAGATCCGCACCGGTGCAGCGCCGTATGCCATGCCCGAACTGCCTGCGATTCTCGGCACCGATCTGGCGGGCACGGTCGTCGAGGTCGGTGAGGACGTGAGCGACTTCAAGCTCGGCGACGAGGTGTACGGATTGGCTGGCGGCGTGCGTGGCATTCCGGGAACGCTCGCCGAATATGCGGCCGTCGACGCTCGCCTGTTGGCACCGAAGCCAAAGAACCTTAGTATGCGCGAAGCGGCTGCGTTGCCGCTGGTGTTTCTGACCGCTTGGGAAGGTCTGGTCGACCGTGCCGGCGTACATGCTGGCCAGCGCGTGCTGATCCAGGGCGGCGCGGGTGGTGTTGGTCACGTGGCAGTGCAGATCGCCCGTGCGCTCGGCGCCGACGTGTATGCGACTGCCTCGGCGGCTAAGCACGCCGTCATCAAAGGCTACGGCGCTACGCCCATCGATTATCGCGACGCCAAGGTCGTGGACTACGTCGCGAAGTATGCAAATGGCGTTGGCTTCGACGTGGTCTATGACACCGTCGGCGGACAGACGCTGGACGACTCACTTGTTGCGGCCAGGCCTTATGGACACGTTCTCAGCTGCTACGCTTTCGCGGAGCACAATCTGGCGCCAGGCTCTCTGCGCTGCGTGACATTGTCCGGTATCTTCGTGCTGCTCCCCATGTTGAGCGGTGAAGGACGAGCCCACCATGGCGACATCCTGCGCGAGGCGACCCGCCTGGCGGAGCAGGGCAAACTGAAACCCTTGGTCGACGAACGGCGCTACACTTTGGCCGACGCGCATGCCGCGCATGACGCTCAGGAGGCCGGCAAGGCCCTTGGCAAGATCGTGATCGACGTCGCTTCCTGAAGGATGGGTATGACCATGTCGCAGGTGGTTCGATTTCATGAACTTGGCGGCCCGGGTGTATTGCGGTTGGAGCAGCGCAGTGTCCCTGAGGCCGCAGATGGCGAAGTACTCATCGAGGTGCAGGCGATCGGCTTGAATCGGGCGGACAAGATGTTCCGCATGGGCCAGTATCTCGAGAAGGCGCAACTGCCATCCATGCTGGGCTTCGAGGCGGTTGGCATGATCGCTGCACTTGGCCCGTCGGTGCAAGGATTCGCGGTCGGCGACATGGTCGGCGTCCTGCCCGGGTTCGAGCTCGGCAGATATGGCACCTATGCCGAGCATGCGTTGATTCCCGCTACCCACCTTGTCCCGCAACCGGCCGGCTTGTCCGCGGTGGAGGGAGCTGGCCTGTGGATGGCCTATCTGACCGCATACGGCGGTCTCGTGGAGGCCGGAGGACTTGGCAAAGGAGACTGGATTGCCATCACCGCTGCATCAAGCAGCGTAGGCTTGGCTGCGATACAGGTTGCACGCCAGGTGGGTGCGCGGCCCATCGCGGTGACACTGACCAGCACAAAGCGCGATGCACTGTTGGCTGCTGGAGCCGAAGCCGTCATCAGCACGTCAGACGAGCCGTTGGAGAGCCGCCTGCGCGAACTGGCGCCGTACGGGATCCAGTGCGCGTTCGACGCGGTCGGCGGTCCGCAAGTGAACCAGCTCGCAGGGGCCATGGCCAAGCGCGGAACGATTGTCGTGCACGGCGCACTCAGTCCCGATGCGACGCCGTTTCCGCTGAAGCTGGCTTTGAAGCGCAGTCTTTCTGTGCGTGGTTTCGTGTACACGGAAGTGACCGAGGATGCAGCAGCGCTGCAGCGCGTCCGGACTTTTATCTCGGCAGGAATCGAAGCCGGTATCCTCCGGCCGCTCGTGGACAGGGTCTTCTCGCTGAGTGACGTCGTGGCAGCGCACGAATACCTCGAATCGAACCAGCAGTTCGGCAAGATCGTGATGACAGTTTGAGAGCGCTGCAACGTATTTGCTCAGCGTGGAAGCGCGGCAAGACTTCGCCCCGTCCGACAGCATTACTGGACGGGGCGATCGCTGTTGATGATCAAGTTCGACGGAAACGCCGGCAGGACGAATTCGGCAAGCTCCTGCAGCACCTCGGTAGCCGGCCGGCGCGATGCTTTCAGGTTGAAGGCGACATGGTTCACGCCCAGCTGCTGCAAGCCGCCGAGGTAGTCGATCAGCCTGTTGCGCCCGACCCGCAGGCCGGAATGGGACGTCACGCGCCCATACACCTGCAAAGCCTGCCTGGTCGGCGTAGCGCATGACGGTGACATGATCGCGCATCGTCGGCGCCGGCATATCGGGGTATGCCTCCAGTGGCAAGATGAATCCGAGTGTCAGCCGGCCGGGCGCGAACATTCGCCGGAAACCAACATGATGCTCGACGTGCTCGGAAAAGGGCCACTCGCGCGGTACTGTAGTGTCGTCCATTGTTTGCTCCTCGTGCGTGGATTTGGCCGTATCGCCGGCCGGGGCTTCCGGCCGGCTGGGGGCCAAAATCAGTCGGCTACCTTGATCACGACCTTGCCAAACGCACCGCGCGCCAGGTGCTCGTAGGCCTGCACCGTGTCCTGGAAGGCGTAGACCTTGTCGATCACTGGCTTGATGGTAATCTCCCCATTTTTAGAGCGAGCTAAAAGTAGAGGCTAAGCGGCCAGTGCCAATTTCTGTTTTGGCGTGATACCGCCGAGTGCCATGTTGGGCCGGTCGTGATTGTAGGTCCACAACCAGTTGGTAGCAAATTCCTGGATCTCTTCGAGCGTCTCGAACAGGTGATGCGCAAGCCAATCGTAACGCACGGTCCTGTTGTATCGCTCGACGTAGGCGTTCTGTTGCGGTTGTCCTGGCTGGATGAAATCGATGCGGATGCCGCGTTTTGCAGCCCACGCCAAAGTCACCGCGCTGATGTATTCAGGGCCGTTGTCGCAGCGGATGGCTTCCGGTTTGCCGCGCCATTCGATGATCCGGTCGAGCGAGCGTATCACGCGCTCGGACGGCAGCGAGAAATCGACTTCGATCCCCAAGCCCTCGCGGTTGAAATCATCGATGACGTTGAACAAACGGATGCTCCGCCCGTCGGCGAGCTGGTCGTGCATGAAGTCCATCGACCAGCTCTGATTGATCGCGAGCGGCACCGCCAGCGGCAGCGGCTTTTCACGTACCAGACGATGACGCGGCTTGATCCGCAGATTCAGCTCGAGCTCGCGGTAAATCCTGTAGACGCGCTTGTGGTTCCATCTGAAGCCCTTGACGTTGCGCAGATACAGGAAGCACAGCCCGAAGCCCCAGTTGCGCTGGTTGTTCGTCAGTCGCACCAGCCAGTCCGCGATGAGGACGTTTTCCGCATCCAGCTTGGCCTTGTAGCGGTAGCAGGTCTGGCTGATGCCAAACGCTTTGCACGCCAGCTTGACCGTGGCTGCCCGCTCCGTTACGGCCCATTGCGCCATCTCCCGCCGCTGAGATGGCGCTACCATTTTTTTGTGAGCGCCTCCGCGACGATCTCTGCCTTGAGGCGCTCCTCGACGTACATCTTCTTGAGCCGCCGGTTTTCCTCTTCCAACTCCTTCATGCGTGCCATCAACGAGGCGTCCATTCCGCCGAATTTGGAGCGCCACTTGTAGAACGTGGCGTTGCTGATGCCGTGCTCGCGGCACAGCTCTGGCACCGGGCTACCGGCTTCGGCTTGCTTGAGGATGGCGATAATCTGGCTGTCGGTAAAGCGGGACGTCTTCATGTAGAGCTTTCTGTGTCTTAAGTAGAAAATTCTACTTCTGAACGCGCTCTTTTTGTGGGGGGATTACCGGACTGCGGCAGGGTTTGCCGTCGTCCTCAACGCGATCTTCAGGTAGGCCGGAAAAATATGAGCACCCACTACTACCTCGTGTGCTTGGAAACGATGCAGTCGGTCGAGCTATCGGCCCGCGTCGGCGGCAGCGTCCGGACAACCCAAGAGCCTAAAGCGCTCGCGATGTTCTGCGTCGCGCACGCCGGCAAGCGCGTGGAAATGATGAGCGAGAGCCAACTGGAGGACCGCAACTTAGATCACGGCGAGCTTACCGAATGGACCGATGCGAACGCCGAGGAACGTTTTAAAGCAGTGGACGGCGAGACCCCGCCGAGCTACGACTGAACTAGCGGAAAACTAGATCATGACAATGCCGGATCTGACCAATCCAACTACTACTGTTCTCGGACACATCGTAGTCCGTTTGTGGACCATCACGATTATCGGCGTCAGTGCGTGGCTCTCGGCGCTCAGTATCAGGTGGCTAAGCTCAGTGTTAGACAATACGATAGTCACCGTTGCAGCAAATCTGACAGTGATAACGATGGCATTCGGTTTCCCTATTTTGATGGTTGCTGTTGCTCTTGGCTTGCTCGATCGCCTAAATCCGTTCTATGGTCTTTGGAATGAGTTTCAAGACCACAAGAAACGTGCGTGACCTCGGAAAAATCTATGTTTCCGAAACTTGCTATATTGGCTGTGTCCGTTGACGCCGGCACGCGAGACCATGGTGAGATGGGAAGCAGACTAATCAGGTGAATTGACTAACGATGATGTTGTATCGGAGCGGGTGAGTGGAAGCGTCAACCGTGCGATAACGCCGCCGCCAGGATTTTCGATTAGTTCTAAATTCCCCACTGGACCGTGGAGCTGCCTAAGGCGCTCTCGAAGGCTGAGCAAGCTAGTACCAAGACGGTGGCTAAGTGGATCGGCCACTAGTCCTCGGCCGCTGTCGCGCACTTCGACCCGAAGAAATCCATCATGGATGAGGGCGCGTAAGACGATCTCGCCCCCATCGATCATAGGTTCTACCCCGTGCTTCACGGCGTTGTCTACCAGCGGCTGGATGAGCATAGGTGCGACAGACAAACAGCGCAAATCGGTGGCTGCGTCAATGTGCCAATGCAAGCGAGCACCCATGCGCACATCAAGCACCTGGAGGTAAGCGGCGGCCAAGTCCAACTCGGCGCCCAGCGTGACGATACTGGTCCGGCTAACTGCCAGGCTTGTCCGCAGGAAGTCGATCAGACCTTCCAGCAACCGCCGTGCTTGGGCCGGCTGACTTTCGATCAAACTTACCGCATTTGCCAAAGAGTTATACAAAAAATGCGGTTCAATCTTAGCCCGTAAGGTACTCAGCTGCGACTCTGCCATTAACCTCGCTGCATTGGAAATTTGTTCCTGCTGACGTGACGCGGAGGTCTGGCGCTCGATGCGACGCTCGCCAGCGACCAGCATCGCAAGCATGGCCACGCCAATCACCAGTCCACTGGCAAGCAATCCGCCGATATCGCCAACATCCAGGTATGGCGCGGTCAGCGTTCCGGCAAGGATGCTCGCCGCTAGGGTGATGCCGAAAATGCTGGCCAGGACGATCGCTGTCAGTTCGAGCAGCCGCCCAATTAATCGACTAGAGGAACGCGGCACTGCGGCGCCCAATACCAGAAGCGCGCAGTGGATTGCAAAGCCAACGCATTGCGAGATTAGCAGGCTATGGCTAAATAAAAGGTGGAATGGCGCTGGTCCAATGCCGAAGCTGTGTAGCGCTGCTGAGATCACCAAGGCTATTAGCGTGTTCAAAAGCGCAGTGTAGAGCAGGTCGCGCGCATGTGACCTTGGCCAGCATTGAAACACTGGGAAGAGATCTAGAGGATGGCCGCGTCGTGGCACTGAGGTTTGCAAAGTCGATTTCATTGTTGGCGAGCAACCTTATCGTTCGCTAAGAATAATTCAAGGTAAGCCATCGTGCATGAGCGAGACGATGCGCACGCTGGTGCGCTTGCTCGGCAACAAGATGGAGCGGTCGGGCAAATTTGGTGTGAAGTTCTGCAGAAGAAAGTTAGTTCATTTCAGACGCCAATGGCAGATGACATGAACTATTGTGAACGGTCAGCTAATGCTGCAGGATGGTTTGCGACGAAGCAGCGCATGCTGTCGCCAGATGTCACTAGACGGCGCGAACTGCACGCGCCGTATGAGCTGGAGCAGCGCCGGCGCTCCGTTATCGCTCCATGAAAGCGGTCAACAAGCTTGTGCCGTTCATAAACCTTCGATGATAACTCGTATTATCATCGTTGCTTTTATGCTTGTTTTGGCCGTGAAACACGTTTAGGATGGGGTATCTCGGCAGTTTTCGTTGCCGACAATAAAGTTTGATACTGCCCATCCGAATGCACTCATCGATCGAACGCAACAGCACCGCACGCATCCAGCCGCCGCACCTTGCCACCGACCACCAGGTGGCGGCATGACCCAGCACACCACCGTCGAGCTACCGCAGCTGACTTACAATCGCAGCGATTACACCGCGCTGCGCGCATACGTCCTGAAAATCCCCCTGCAGCGCATCGCTGATCTGTACTACAGCGAAGACAGCCCTCAAGTCGAACAAGGCCTGGAACGCTGGCTACTCGACATGCGCGCGAATCTGATCGAGCGAGCCATCGCGCACAACCCAGGGGCGGCCGAGGCACTCCAGCACGCCCGCCAAGGTGGCGCGATCACGACCAAGGCGCTCGAGATCCTGATCCAAGCTGCGGACCTGCCGGAACCGGTGCCAAGCCGGGTGCAGCGCATTTCGCAATGGTTCAAGCCTAAGACCGTCGAAGCGTTCAAAGACGAAGGCATCCTTACGCTTGGTGACCTGGTCGACCTGATCAACCGCCGCGGCGCGAGCTGGTGGCGCTCGGTACCACGTATCGGCGCCGGCCGCGCTGGCGCAATCATGCGCTTCCTGCAGAAGTGGCCCGACGAGCTCGGTGAGATAGCAGTTGAGCGCAACCACCTCGTGCCAGCCGACACGTTCGATCTGCTGCCTGTGCTTGACCCTACTAGGAAGCGCGAAATCGCGCCGTTCGGTACGTTCCAGCTGCCACGATGGCTGGCCGGCTACGACGGCGCCAATCGCGCTCCAGCGTTCTGCTTTATCTCAGCCCGGAACGACCTTGAAGCAATCCAGTGCTTCCTGGCGCGCTACGCTGGCCAGACGCACACGCTGCGCGCTTATACCAAGGAGCTGGAGCGCTTCATCCTCTGGTGTGCTCTTGTCGCGTGCAAGCCGATGTCGTCGCTGCTGGTGGATGACTGCGAGGCATACAAGAATTTCTTGGTCGCTCCCCTGCCGGAGTTTTGTGGCCCCCGCACGGTCAAGACAAGCAAGCGCTGGAAGCCGTTTGCAGAGACGCGCATGAGCGCAGCGTCACAGAAACAGGCGCTGCTGGTCCTGCGCGCTGCGTTCGACTGGTTGGTTAAAGTCAGGTATTTGTCAGGGTCGCCCTGGGCGGCTGTGAAAGACCCTACGGTCGTTGAGCAGGTCGAGAAGATGGATATCGAGCGTGCTTTACCAAAGGACCTGTGGGACAAGGTCACCGGCGTACTGGCGGAACGTGCCGCCATTCCAGAGAATCAGCAGGATCGCGTGGCCTTGGCCGCGATCCTCCTGATGGGCGATTCTGGCTTACGTCGGGCAGAGGCCGCGAGCGCACGCCGAAGCATGCTCAAAAAGAGCCGGCACGGGACTACGGTGTGGATGCTCGAGGTGCTGGGCAAGCGCAGCAAGATGCGCAAGGTGCCGGTCAGCCCCCGCACAATCGCGGCTTTACGCGCCCATTGGCGCGACCGGGATGCCGATTTCGATGCGCAGGGGATCGATCTGCCTCTGCTCGCTCCAATCGTGGTGCCAGGGACGGATCGGGCCTTGTCCAAGCACGTTGACCTCGGCACGAAGGGGTACAACCCGAACTCGTTCTATGACCTCATCGCCGGCGCGTTGCGGCGCGTAAGTAAGCACGGCGGTGCGTTGGTGCCGGAGCACGCTGCGAGCCTGACACCCGAACACCTGGCGCAGCTCGCAGCGACGTCGCCGCATGCGTTCCGACATACGTTTGGGACTCTGGCGGTGGAGAAGGATATGCCGATCGTCGTGGCGCAAGAGATCCTGGGGCACGCAAGCGCGTCGACCACGGCAATTTACGTGAAGGCCCGGGAAAAGCGTATAGCTGAAGCGGCCGAGAACTACTATGCTGCCGCGGAAGCCGAAACGCTGGATCGTAGCGTTAATAAGGGAATGGAATAGTTGAATGTCGCTGGGAAAAAGTTTCACCATTGCGGAAGCCGCAGAACTACTTGGCGTGTCGGTACCGACTTTATACAACTGGAAAAGGGACGGCACATTGCGTCCTAACGGAGAGCCTACCGGGCGCCAGCGCATAGCGTATTCCGAACAGCAGCTTCGCGATCGCCTCAGTCTCCCACTCGACGCGCCTCCACTTACGTCTCCGCAACCGATCCGCTTGAGCGCCGCCGTGGTCGCAAAGCAACTGGGCATTTCGATCGATCAACTGGACCGTCTCGAGGATGCTGGCCCCACAGTCAACGCTGCTCGTTCCATCACCAACCGGCGACTCTACACCGCTGAACAGATTGGCGCCCTGCGTGCCAGACTGGCGGATGGTGGGCCTATTCTGCCGGGTGTATCGCCTCGGGTAGCTAAAAGCCTGGTAAGCCGCAGTGAAGCTGCGGAACTTTGCAATGTAAACGTCCGGACTTTGCATCGATGGGAGACCCATGGGAAACTCGTCCCGGTAGCGCGCTTCGGCCAACAGTGTTTTTACCTGAAAAAACAAGTCATTGACTTCAAAACTCGATGGCTCAGTGACACCGCTAATCAACGGCGAGCCCAGCCAAGCAGGAAAAAAACAAGTACAAGCTAGAGACTGCGGAAGGAAAGCTGCGGGCACGGCCGCTGAGCCGGCAGGGTGTCCCTCGGCCATACAGCTGCGACAGCAGTTATTGGGCGTTAAGAAATATCGATGTAGCCGGGGTCCCTTCCACAGTAGTCCAGGATGTCGGCATCAACCTTATGCGCATAGCGGGCGGCGTTCGCTAGCGCATCTCCTTCTGGACGTGGCTGCAGAGGCCAGTACCAATCCTTGCCGATTCCGCAACGAGCGGAAACCGTCGGCTGTATCCATCGCCGCCTGGACGCTGCTGGTAATTGTGCGGCGACATGGAGTGTTTTAAGAGCCTGGCGCCATCCTTTAAGCAAAGCGTGTTGTTCAGCCTGTCCAATGTCTGGGTACGCATAATCAAAGAACTCTCGGAGCTGAGCGGCGTACTTTACGGGTGCGCGGAGGAAGTCTCCCATTGGTACCGGATCAACCTCGAGCAACTGGCCTCGGCGGAAGTAGGTGTGTATCGGCTGTATTCCACCGACGTCAAATCCTTCATTAGGTAGTAAAACCCAGATGTGTTTCAAGCGTCTTGTCCGATGCAATCCGTATGGATCGTTGAGGCGTTGAGCGCTTACGTCGGCCACGTGGCTTGCCTCCTGCAAGACGAAGCCGGGCGGCACAAATGGGTGCCCGTGCTCCCCTACACAACACCACCACAAGCCATCCTTCTTTGAGAGCGCAAGATTGAAGGTGTCGTTCGGATCGTACCACGCTGGCCTGGGCCGCTGAGGATCGCATGTCGGCATTACAAAGTGCACCAGATCAAGCGCGTATGGAAGTTCAATGTTGAACGCAGCCGATGCTGCCTCAGCCATCCGTAACCACCGTTGTTCTCGGGCTGCCTGATCAATGTCCTGGTCGAAGACAAAGTCAGGCGCATTCGACTGACACGATGCTACGAGTTCTTCCCAGGAGTTATATCCGAATAGAACGGCCTGCGCTTTGAGCCGTTTATGGTGCGGCCAATCCGGTGCGATACGGTCGTACCGTTCTGTTTGGCGGCGAGCGAGTTCTGGACTACGAAGTGGGATCTGCACGGCTAGCTCCATGTAAAAGCGCGAAGGCCCACTCCCCGCGCAGACATGGGTAGACGGCGCAAAGGTACGAAAAACTAAGTTGTGCTGCGGGCCGTTTTCGGCTTTGCCAGTGGGCGACACGGGCCGGTGCTCCGTGAGCGGAATGATAAACCTCAGCGTACAGCTTTGCAATCCGGGGAGAGCACCGATTTCGCAATGGCTCGGCCCGGCTTAGCCGCTACAGTGGCATGATGAAATCAGGCTTGTTCATCCTCCTCGCCGGGATCATCTGGATCGAACAAAACAATGTCCGCTTCGATGCTCTTGGCTACGTCTATCAGGCGGGGCCCCAAGCCGCCCTTGATCGGCTCGGATCGTCCCCAGCGAGTCCGCAGGCCCATGCGTTGGCCGTTAAAGCGAAGGACCTTGGTGGTAGGCTCGTCCCGATCAGCGTCCCAAACCGAATAGCCGAGCATGCGCGAGCCTGGAAGCGGAATAAACATCACGCCTGGCCCCATGATGGCCGTGTTCTCATGATCG
The DNA here is from genome assembly GCF_000735635.1 of Massilia sp. LC238. NCBI lineage: Bacteria > Pseudomonadati > Pseudomonadota > Betaproteobacteria > Burkholderiales > Oxalobacteraceae > Massilia > Massilia sp. LC238. Next base: position 55,333 of record NZ_JNNN01000031.1, read on the forward strand.
GTCATCTCCTCCATATCGTCGTATCGTGGGTCCAGAAGGTTCTGCCAGTCGTGGTCGCGGCAATACCCGGTGCCATCATCGAAAGCCCGTGCATACCCCTCTAGCAGCCAGCGAGAGACATTCGATCCGCGGTAGGCCGGCGCTACCCAAGGGTCAAGTATCGAAGCCACGCCCCCACCGTCCCAATCGTTGTTCACCCACTCATGGTAACTAAGATAGCCGGCGACCGGAATGTAGAGTTTGGCGAGCAGCTTCCACGCTTCTGACAGTCGGGTATTTCCATAGTCGTCGCAATGCATCTCGACTATATCGGGCCCCGAGTAGCGACCATTTTTCGCAGCAATGATGTGGTCGCCAGTGAGCAAAGCAACAGCTTTCCATGGCAATCCTCTCGACTCTTCCACTAGAAGTGTCGCAGTCACTTTCCAATGCACCTGATCAAGGTCGAAGTCGTGTCTTTCCATCAAGATCGACAGCCACCGCATTGGGGCATCTGGAACTGCTCCTGGCCCAAACCCGCCTTCCCGCATGTGACTATCAAGTATAAGCGTGCAATCGGCTTCCTCGCCGCCGAAATAGTCAGGGTCGCGTAGCTCCTTCGCCTGCTGGTACCGTAGCGACAGTCTCCAGCGTGGGATTTGATCCGCAAAATTCGCGATGCACGAAGCTACAGAGCTTGCATTGATATTGTCCTGGGTAGGTGAACGCAAGGCAGCCTGTAGACGCTCAAGTTCTCCGTCCTCGTCCGCATCGACGTCGGAAAGCTGGTACGCGATATGAAAGTCAACATCGTCTAACAGCAGACGGCCTGTCTCACCGTCTCCAAAAGAGTCGATATATTCAAGGTGAAGCTCGTGCGGCTCGACAACGAGTGGTGCAGCTGTCTTATCCGCCATTGCAACGAATAGCGTCGGCGCCCGAAAGCGCAGCTGCGCCCGATGCTGCTCACGGGGATCGAATAGCCGGTGCTCGTTTGGGTTTTCCAGAGTCCATCCTGCTACCAATTCCCGCAACGCTTCCTCATCGAACTGCGTTTCCTCTAAGCCGAGATAGCGATAATGCACGGTTCCGCGATAGCCGTAAGGAAAGCCATCGAAAGTACAGCCTGAACCTTCACCTGCGAGGAAGTCGATTAGAGCCTTTGCGGAAGCGCGGTGCCTGCCTGGCGTTGAAAACAAGTCCAGATCACACACGGTAGTGTCTCGGTTTTCGAAGTACCGTTTTGGGACGGCATCAGTCAACGCCTTCACTGCTGAAAGCAACCTTCCGTGCCTGTAGAACTGCACGATAGCTCGGGCATCCGGAACGTGTCAATGAATTTGAAACACCTGGTGGAATCGTGAGCGTCTAATTTTTCCTGTTCAGGCTGCTTTTTTCTCCGTGGCTGGCGGATTGATCCACGCTGCGGTCGGCAACTTGGCCTGGCGA